>NZ_CP149571.1:1192500-1357500 GCF_037890695.1 Aeromonas jandaei
CGTATAGGGGAGCCGTAGGGAAACCGAGTCTTAACTGGGCGTCTAGTTGCAAGGTGTAGACCCGAAACCGGGTGATCTAGCCATGGGCAGGTTGAAGGTTGAGTAACATCAACTGGAGGGCCGAACCCACTAACGTTGCAAAGTTAGGGGATGACCTGTGGCTGGGGGTGAAAGGCCAATCAAACTCGGAGATAGCTGGTTCTCCCCGAAAGCTATTTAGGTAGCGCCTCGGACGAATACTACTGGGGGTAGAGCACTGTTTGGGCTAGGGGGTCATCCCGACTTACCAACCCCATGCAAACTCCGAATACCAGTAAGTACTATCCGGGAGACACACGGCGGGTGCTAACGTCCGTCGTGAAGAGGGAAACAACCCAGACCGCCGGCTAAGGTCCCAAAGTTCTGGTTAAGTGGGAAACGATGTGGGAAGGCTCAGACAGCTAGGATGTTGGCTTAGAAGCAGCCATCATTTAAAGAAAGCGTAATAGCTCACTAGTCGAGTCGGCCTGCGCGGAAGATGTAACGGGGCTCAAACCAGGCACCGAAGCCGCGGATTTGCACTTAGTGCAAGTGGTAGGGGAGCGTTCTGTAAGTCTGCGAAGGTGTATCGAGAGGTATGCTGGAGATATCAGAAGTGCGAATGCTGACGTAAGTAACGATAAAGGGGGTGAAAAGCCTCCTCGCCGGAAGACCAAGGGTTCCTGTCCAACGTTAATCGGGGCAGGGTGAGTCGACCCCTAAGGTGAGGCCGAAAGGCGTAATCGATGGGAAGCAGGTTAATATTCCTGCACGACTTGTAATTGCGATGGGGGGACGGAGAAGGCTAGGTGGGCCAGGCGACGGTTGTCCTGGTGAAAGTGCGTAGGCGGTACCTTTAGGTAAATCCGGAGGTGCAACGCTGAGACACGAGACGAACACACTACGGTGTGGAAGCCATTGATGCCCTGCTTCCAGGAAAAGCCTCTAAGCTTCAGATTACAAGTCATCGTACCCCAAACCGACACAGGTGGTCGGGTAGAGAATACCAAGGCGCTTGAGAGAACTCGGGTGAAGGAACTAGGCAAAATAGTACCGTAACTTCGGGAGAAGGTACGCTCTTGTTGGTGAAGTCCCTTGCGGATGGAGCTGACGGGAGTCGCAGTGACCAGATGGCTGGGACTGTTTATCAAAAACACAGCACTCTGCAAACACGAAAGTGGACGTATAGGGTGTGACACCTGCCCGGTGCCGGAAGGTTAATTGATGGGGTTAGCGCAAGCGAAGCTCTTGATCGAAGCCCCGGTAAACGGCGGCCGTAACTATAACGGTCCTAAGGTAGCGAAATTCCTTGTCGGGTAAGTTCCGACCTGCACGAATGGTGTAACCATGGCCATGCTGTCTCCACCCGAGACTCAGTGAAATCGAATTCGCCGTGAAGATGCGGTGTACCCGCGGCTAGACGGAAAGACCCCGTGAACCTTTACTACAGCTTGGCACTGAACATTGAACCTACATGTGTAGGATAGGTGGGAGGCTTTGAAGGCGTGACGCCAGTTGCGCTGGAGCCGTCCTTGAAATACCACCCTTGTATGTTTGATGTTCTAACGCAGGGCCCTGAATCGGGCTCGCGGACAGTGCCTGGTGGGTAGTTTGACTGGGGCGGTCTCCTCCCAAAGAGTAACGGAGGAGCACGAAGGTTGGCTAATCCTGGTCGGACATCAGGAGGTTAGTGCAATGGCATAAGCCAGCTTAACTGCGAGACGGACAGGTCGAGCAGGTACGAAAGTAGGTCATAGTGATCCGGTGGTTCTGAATGGAAGGGCCATCGCTCAACGGATAAAAGGTACTCCGGGGATAACAGGCTGATACCGCCCAAGAGTTCATATCGACGGCGGTGTTTGGCACCTCGATGTCGGCTCATCACATCCTGGGGCTGAAGTCGGTCCCAAGGGTATGGCTGTTCGCCATTTAAAGTGGTACGCGAGCTGGGTTCAGAACGTCGTGAGACAGTTCGGTCCCTATCTGCCGTGGGCGTTGGATGATTGAAGGGAGTTGCTCCTAGTACGAGAGGACCGGAGTGAACGAACCTCTGGTGTTCGGGTTGTCACGCCAGTGGCACTGCCCGGTAGCTAAGTTCGGAATCGATAACCGCTGAAAGCATCTAAGCGGGAAGCGAGCCCTGAGATGAGTCATCCCTGACCCCTTGAGGGTCCTAAAGGGCCGTTGGAGACCACAACGTTGATAGGCGGGGTGTGTAAGTGCAGCGATGCATTGAGCTAACCCGTACTAATTACCCGTGAGGCTTAACCATACAACACCCAAGAAGTGTTCTAAGGCTTGTAGCAAATACGAACGAATTACTTACGTCAGCTTTCTCAGATTGAAGAATTTGCCTGGCGGCAATAGCGCCGTGGAACCACCTGATCCCATGCCGAACTCAGAAGTGAAACGCGGTAGCGCCGATGGTAGTGTGGCATTCGCCATGCGAGAGTAGGACACTGCCAGGCACCTAATTAGCAATAAGCTAGCCGAATGCGGAGCGGTAGTTCAGTCGGTTAGAATACCGGCCTGTCACGCCGGGGGTCGCGGGTTCGAGTCCCGTCCGCTCCGCCACTAAATAGAAGGCCTTCCCGATTGGGAAGGCCTTTTGCTATGGGCGATTTGCCGATTGGCCACAGCGGTGCACGCCAGAATCAATAGAAAAGCCCGGTCTGATGACCGGGCTTTGGTATTTTCAGCATCCAGAAGCAACTGAACCGTGGCCCTTGCCTGAGGGTGGGCGCTGGCAGGCCCGCTATTCCCTCCTTTTGGTGTGTAATCACGGTCATTTGGGATTGATTCTACCACCCGCCGCCTTCACTCAGATTTTGCCCTACAGAGAAGGGCCATATTGACCACCCCCTCCTCCATCTGGACATCAATGGTAAAGCCGAGTCGTTTGGCGAGGGTTACCATACCGCGATTGCTCGGCATGGTCATGCCGGATAAATCTGCGTAGCGCAAACAAAGAGGCCTTCCCGTTGGGAAGGCCTCTTTTCTTTAATCAAGTGATTGCAACCACTTTGTCGACTAATCAGGGTTTCTCTTTCTTGCCGATGCTTAGACCCAGCTTGATAGAGAGTACCGCCAGCAGCAGCAACATCATGATCAGGGAGAAGAAGTTGCTGCCAAGCTCCGGGTATTGCACCTTGAGCAGGGCCGAGTGACCGAAGGCGCCGATAAAGAAACAGAGCAGGGTACAGATGGGGGTATTGCCCACCATGGGTTCGTGGCGATAGTGCTGAAACAGCTGATAGGCAGCCAGCCAGAGAGCGATCAGCGGAAAGAAGGAGAAGGGTACGACCGCGTTGGTCAGCACCGCCAGAGACGCATCGCCACAGATGCCGATCAGCATCGCCATGGCGAGCGGTTTTTTGGGGATCACAAGCTGTTCAGTCATATCGTTCTCCATCCTGTGGTCATGGGTGAGGTTCACGGCGCTTCTGGTTCTGTACCTCGGCGCCCATGGCAATCATCCGCAGCTGGCGAATAGTGCGATCGGAGAGTGCCCGGCACTCTTCACTGGTCATGTCGAGCGCATCGGCTCCGGCGCTGAATACGATGGTAACCATGGCCTCGGCCTGGATATAGGCATCTTCCCGCGGTGCCTGGGTGGTGGCCTCCAGATAATCGGTCAGTTCGGCAATAAAGTGCTGGATCTCGCGAGCGACAGCCTGACGAAATGCGGCCGAGGTGCCGGAGCGTTCTCGCAGCAATAGCCGGAAGACGTTGGGGTTGTTCTCGACGAACTCCATGAAGGTCTGCACCGAGGTGCTGATGACGCTGCCGCCACCGGCAATGCGCTGGCGTGCCTGGCGCATCAGCTGACGCAGAGTCAGACCGCCCTCATCGACCAGGGTCAGGCCCAACTCTTCCATATCGCGAAAATGGCGATAGAAGGAGGTGGGGGCGATGCCCGCTTCACGAGCCACTTCCCGCAGGCTGAGATTGGAGAAACTCCGGTTGGCGCACAGTTGGCTGAATGCAGCATCGATCAATGTACGCCGGGTTTTTTCTTTTTGTTGAGCGCGAATACCCACGAAATCAGTCACCTTCAGCTTAACGAGGACAAATGATAACCCGAAGGCGCCTCAGGATCAGGTTTGTATCCTACTTTTTTACCATTGACCCTGGTGAAGTCGCCATGGAAAATGGCTAACAGCTGTTCGCTGAAAGGATGCAAGAAGATGGCTAGACCCCCGATTATTCTCACCAATACCCTGTTGTTCTCTCTCTCCGGACTGGTGGCGCTGGTTGCCGTCCCCTGGTATGGGGTGAGTCACGGTTACGATCTCTGGCAGTGGGCTACGTTCCTGCTGCTGTTCTGTTTGAGCGGGCTCTCGATCACGGCGGGCTATCACCGCCTCTGGTCGCACAAGGCTTACAAGGCTCATCCGGCGTTGCAGTGGCTGTTTGCCATCGGCGGTGCGCTGGCGTTGCAGAACTCGGCGCTGCACTGGTCGGCGGATCATCGCCGCCATCATCGTCATGTGGATGACAACGACAAGGATCCCTACAGCGCGGGGCGTGGCTTCTGGTACTCCCATATCGGCTGGATGCTGCGGGAGTATCAGGGGGAACAATATGGTGATTACAGCAATGTGCGGGATTTGCAGAACAACCCTGTGGTCATGTTTCAGCATCGCAACTATCTGGCGCTGGTGCTGGCGACCAATTTGGGCCTGCCGCTGCTGTTTGGCCTGATCCACGGAGACCTGCTCGGCATGTTGCTGCTGGCGGGCGTCTTGCGGATGGTGATGACGCACCACACCACTTTCTTTATCAACTCGCTGGCCCATATCTGGGGCAGCCAGCCCTACACGGATCGCAATACCGCCCGTGACAACGGCATCCTGGCCTTTTTCACCTTTGGCGAGGGGTATCACAACTTCCACCATCTGTTCGAGAACGATTACCGCAACGGTATCCAGTGGTGGCAGTTCGATCCGACCAAGTGGCTGATCCGGTTTGCCTCATGGTGCGGGTTGGCGAGAGATCTGCGCTCATCGCCGGAGGAGCGTATCGAGCAGGCCAGGCTGGAGATGCAGCTCAAACGGGCGCAGGCAAGGCTCGTCAAACAGGATGATCGCGAGCTGTGGCAAGCGCTGCTGCAAGAGGAGTACGCCAAGCTGAGTCAGCAGTTGCAGCACTACTATGCCAGTCGCAAGCGGCTGCTTGAGCTGCGCAAACGCAAGGCGCTGGCGCGCTATGACCGACTCAAGGTGCAGCTGGAATATCGCGCCTTGAAGGATGGCTTCATCGCCAGCAAACGCAACTGGAGTCGCTTGCTGGCGGGTATTGCCAGAGCCCCTGTCTGATCAAGCAGAAAAGAGAAGACCGCCAATCGGCGGTCTTCTCTTTGGTGGATCCTGAGCGCCGGTTCGGCGCCAGCATCTCGGCTTATTCGGGGTGATCCTGCTCTTGCAGCTGGCTCAGGGTCTGTTGTTCCAGCGGGCTGAGCCCCAGTTGCTCGCACGCCTGCTCAAAGCTGATCCCCGGATGGCACATCATGATATCCAATAACGGGAGGGCTAGTTGGCTTGGCTCTGCTGTTGCTGCAACTGATCCAGAGCCTGCTGCTCCTGCTGGCTGAGCCCCAGTTGCTCACACGCCTGCTCAAAGCTGATCCCCGGATGGCACATCGTGATATCCAATAACGGGAGGGCTAGTTGGCTTGGCTCTGCTGTTGCTGCAACTGATCCAGAGCCTGCTGCTCCTGCTGGCTGAGCCCCAGTTGCTCGCATGCCTGCTCAAAGCTGATCCCCAGATGGCACATCATGATATCGATGGCGGGCAGATAGTTTTTCATAGCTTCTTCCATGGTGATCCTCCAGACCCGTCTCTTATGCCCTGAATGGTATGGCGCGGCAATTAGACTTTAGGCTTAGTCTCACCCTTTGATCCGCCCCCTGCCACTCGGTGGGGGAATTTGTTACCCTGCACCCTGATATAAAAACGGTTGCCGTATGACAGCGAGCAACGGGTGAGGAGCAGGGCATGTTATTGAGTTTCTTGATCATCGCTTCCGGTTGGTGGCACATCCGCGCCGCCTATGGTTCAGACAGCCGCCAGTTCTATATCAGCAAGCCGCTGACCATGCTGCTCATCATCGCGCTGGCGTTTGGCTATCAGGGCTATGACCACGATGGTTCCCACGCCTGGATCCTGCTCGGTCTCTGCCTCTCGCTGGCGGGCGATGTGCTGTTGATGTTGCCAAGCGACCGCTTTATTCAGGGCCTGGCGGCATTTCTTGTCGCGCACCTCTGCTACATCGTCGGCTTTGCCCAGGGGCCGCTGGTGCTCAATCTGGTGGATGGTTTGCTGCTCCTGCTCATTGCCGCGCTGGTGTTTGGCCTGCTGTGGGGCAAGCTGGGAGAGATGCGGATCCCGGTCTTCTGCTACATGCTGGTGATCATCGGCATGGCCTGGGTGGCTGCGGGTGCCTGGCACGCATCGCTCACCGCAGGCAGTGCGGCTGCGCTGGCTGGTGCCCTGATGTTCCTCTTCTCCGACAGCATGCTGGCACTCGATCGCTTCCGCCGCCCCTTCCCCCACGCCAGAGCCTGGGTGATGAGCAGCTACTTTGCCGCCCAGTTCCTGATTGCGGGGTCGCTGGCGGGATGACGCCATGCAGTTGAATGCAGCTAACAGATAAAGAGAAACGGGCGTTGGCCCGTTTTTCGTTTTATTTCCCGGCTGCTTTTCACGCCTCTATCGGCTCGGCATCCGCTGCCCGCGGGGCGGGGGATTTGAGCAGCAGCATCAGGCCGCTGGCGACCAGCAGGAAGATCCCCATGATGTAGAACACCTGGTTGTAGGCCATGATGGCCGCTTCCCGGTTGATGGTGTTGGCGAGTATGGCGTGCGCCTGCTGCTCGGCCAGCTCGGGGCCGGAACCCTGTGCCATCATGCTCTGGGCCAGCTGCAGCAGATAGGTTTGTCCCTCGATACTGCTGGCGGGCAGGGTAGTGCCGATCTGGAGCATATGGGTGCGGGTGTCGTTGTCGAGCATGGTGGCGATGATGGCGATGCCAAAGGCACCACCCAGGTTGCGCAACACGTTGAGCAGGGTCGAGGAGGAGGGGATCTCGTCGTGGCTCAGGCTGGCGGTGGCGACTAAAGAGAGCGGCACCATGATGAAGGGCTGCCCCAGCGCCCGCACGATGAGCGCCTGAATGAGCTGCGGCCCGGCATAGTCGGCACTCATGTTGACGTTCATGAAGCAGCTGACGGCGAAGATGAGAAAGCCGAAGCTCACCAGATAGCGCGGATCGACCTTGTGGGTCAGTTTGGGCACCAGCGGCAGCACCAGCAGCTGGGGCAGCCCCATCCACATCAGCACTTCGCCAATCTCCAGCGCGTTGTAGTTGTGGATCTGGGTCATGTAGAGCGGCAGCACATAGATAGAGCCCATCAAGGCCATCCCGAGGATCAGGTAGGCAAAACAGGCGAGGGCAAAGCGCGGGTTGTGCAGCAATCGCAGGTTGACCAGCGGGTGGCGACGCAGCAGCTGGCTGATGACGAAGAAGACCAGCGAGACGACCGAGATGATGGTCAGGCGTACGATGAAGGTCGAGCCGAACCAGTCCTCCCGGTTACCCTCCTCCAGTACCACCTCCAGCACGCCCAGACCAAGGGCCATGGTGACGATGCCGATAAGGTCGACCCGCTTGATCACCTCCCAGTCCACTGCCTTCTTGTCCAGCCCGTGCGCTAGCATGGCCATCACCAGCAGTCCCGGCGGGACGTTGAGATAGAAGATGTAGTGCCACGACATCTGCTCGGTGAGCCAGCCGCCGAGGGTTGGGCCGATGGCCGGGGCGAAGGTAGCACAGAGACCGAACAGCGCCATGCCGGTTGCCCGTTTCTGCAACGGCAGCAGGGTGACGATGAGGGAGAAGGCCATCGGGATGAGCGCCCCGCCGGTGAAGCCCTGCATTGCCCGGAAGATGATCATGCTGGTGAGGTTCCAGCTGAAGGAGCAGAGCACGGAGGAGACGATAAAGGCGCCCGTGGTCCATAGCAGGTAACGGCGTACGCTCAGTCCCCGGCTCAGCCAGCCACTCAAGGGGATGGCAATCATCTCCGCCACCAGATAGGAGGTGGAGATCCAGGAGCTTTCGCTCAGGGTGGCAGAGAGCGCCCCCTGAATGTCCTTCAGGGAGGCGTTGGTGATCTGGATGTCGAGGATGGCCATGAAGGCGCCGATCAGGCCGCCGATGACCGCGATCCAGTGGCGACGTGGGATGGGTTCCATCAGTTGGCGGCCGTCATGGCATCAGGGGTACGGGTATCTACCGTTACTTCGCTGGAGAGGCCCGGCAGCAGCTTGCCGGCGAGCTGACCCGGCTCGGGGATACGGATTTTGACCGGTACCCGCTGCACAATCTTGGTGAAGTTACCGGTGGCGTTCTCCGGTGGCAGCAGGGCGAACTTGGCTCCTGTGGCTGGCGCCAGACTGTCGATGATCCCCTCGACCGGCTGATCCGGATAGGCATCAAGCACCACTTCGACCTTCTGGCCGGGCAGCATATGGGCGAGCTGGGTCTCCTTGAAGTTAGCCTCGACCCACACCTGTTGCAGCGGCACCAGACTGGCGACCTGCATGCCGGACTGGACGTAGAGCCCCTCCCGCAGGCTGCGCTTGCCGATGATGCCATCGGCCGGTGCGCGTAGTTCGGTGTAGCCGAGCTCCAGCCTGGCCTGCTCCAGTTGTGCTTCACTCAGGGCCAACTTGGCCTGATTCTGCTTGGCTTCGGCATCAAGTACCAGCAGCCGTTCGCGGGCGGCCTGCAGGGCGGCCTTGGCCTCTTGTGCCTGCGCCTGATTGACCTGCAAGCCGGCACGCACTTCATCCAGACTGTCTTGCGAGCTGTAGTGGCGCTGGTTGAGCTGGCTGATCCGGGTTACCTGCTGGCTGGCGCGCAGCTGCTCGGCCTTGGCGGAGGCAACCTTGGCTTCGGCCTGCTGGATCAGGCTCAGCTGCTGGATGCGGGTCGCGGCCAGATTCTCGGCGGTTGCCTGATTGAGGCGCAGATCGGCCTCTGCCTCCGCGACCTTGGTCTTGTATTCGCGATCATCGAGACGGGCGATGAGCTGGCCCGCTTTGACCGGCTGGTTGTCGGTCACCAGCACTTCGCTGATATAGCCGGGCAGCTTGGAGCTGATCCCGGTTACCTCGCTCTGGAGATAGGCGTTGTCGGTGCTCTCGAAATAGCGGCCGTGGAGGTACCAGTAGGCGGAGAAGAGGAGAGCGAGCAGGGCCAGGATCATGGCGGCCAGGAGAGGGATTTTCTTGTGTTGACTCATTTTGGAGATTCCTGAACGTAAGGGGCGCAGGCTAACACTGCTCGACTGTTTCGATTAGTATTGGTTCACGAGATATACAGTTTCACAGGTGCAACAATGGACCTAAATGCTGCGTTAATTCTGGTACGAATTGTCGACAAGGGCTCGTTTACTGCCGCGGCCCAGGAGCTGGGCATGACCAAGGCGATGGTCAGCCGGCGGATTGCCGAGCTGGAACAGCGGCTCGGGGTGCGGCTGCTCTATCGCTCCACCCGTCAGCTCACCCTGACCGAGGAGGGGGAGAAGTACTACCGGCACTGCAGCAAGGCGGTGGAGGCATTGACGGAAGCGGAGCTGATGTTGAGCGCCAGCCAGCAGGAGGTCACCGGCACCCTCAAGATGGCCGTGCCCATCGAGACGGGTCAGTTGGTGGTCGGGCGCCTGGTCGCCAAGTTTTTACAGGCCTATCCCGGCCTGCAAGTGGAGCTGGAGCTGACCAACCGGGTGGTTGACCCCATCAGCGAAGGGCTGGATGCGGTGGTGCGGATCGGCGATATGAGCGATTCCAATCTGGCCGCGCGCCGCCTCTGGAGCACCGGACGGCTGCTCTGTGCCAGTCCGGCTTATCTGGCGCGCAGCCCGGCGATCAAGCGGCCGGAGGATCTGGCCAACCATGAGCGGGTGACGGTGAGCAGCGGTTTTCTCGCTTCCCACTGGTGCTTCGAGCTGGATGGCAAAGAGGTGCTGGTTGACCCTCCCTCCCGTTTTCGGGTCAATAATATTACCTGTGCCCGCGAGGCGGCCAAGGCGGGTCTCGGACTGGCCTCGATCCCGGCCATGCTCTGTCAGGAGGAGCTGGCCAGCGGCGAGCTGGTCGCGGTGCTGCCAGAGTGGCAGCAACCCAAGGTGTCGATCTACCTGCTGTTTCCGGAGCGACAACTTATGCCGCGCAAATTGCGGGCGTTCATCGATTTCATGGTGGAGAACGGAGCCGAGTTCGGCATCGACAAGCTGCTGTAAGGGGGAGCTATGGATAACTGGATCAATCTCTATCGCGCCTCTCACACTCTGGAGGCTCATGCTCTCAAAGGGGCGCTGGAGGCGGAAGGGGTGCCGGTGCGCCTCAATGGCGATGGCCTGTCAGGGGCCTTTGGCGAGTTGGCGGCGGATCTGCTGCAGGTGACCCTGATGGTGCGTGCCGAGGATCGCAGCAAGGCAGGGCGGGTGATCGAACGCTATCAGCAGCGCCAGGGTAACGGCTGGCTGTGCGGTCAGTGCGGGGAGGAGAACGGCGCCAACTTTGAAGTGTGCTGGCGCTGCCATCACGATCCCCACGACAACTGATCCTCCCTAGCGCAGGGGGACGTCGATATCTTCCCCGGCGTGTTCATCGTGATAGGTCGCCAGATCCAGCTCGTTTTCGCTGCGGGCGATCAGGACGGAAACCAGAATATCCCCCGAGACGTTGACCGCGGTGCGCGCCATGTCGAGCACCCGGTCAATCCCCGCAATCAGTGCAACCCCTTCCAGCGGCAGTCCGACCGCAGTCAGCGTAAGCGTCAGCAGCATCAACCCGGTGCCCGGAGTGCCTGCGGTGCCGATACTGGCCAGGGTGGCGATGCTGATGATGGTCAGGTAGTCCACCAGATGCAGATCCACGCCGAATGCCTGTGCCACAAACAGGGCTGTGACCCCCTGATAGAGAGCCGTGCCATCCATGTTGATGGTGGCGCCGATGGGCAGCACCTTGGCGGTGATGGCGGGTGAGACCCCGAGCCGCTTCTCGGCGCAGGCGAGGCTGATGGGCAGGGTGCTGCTGCTGGAGCTGCTGGTGAAGGCCACCGCCTGGGCATCGACGATGCTCTTGAAGTAGTGGATCGGATTGAGCCGCGCCAACAGGAGCAGCAGGGTGCTGTAGACCCCGAGTACATGGAGCAGACAGCCGAGATAGACGGCACCGATTACCTTGAGCAGGGGCAGCAGCAGGTCGATGCCATATTTGCTGGTCATCCAGGCCATCAGGGCACAGACGCCGTACGGGGCCAGCGCCATCACCATCTGGGTCAGCTTGAACATCCCCTCCGCCAGCGAGGTGAAGAAGAGGATAGCGGGGCGGCCGCGGCGGCCACAGGCATTGAGTGCCACCGCCAGCGCCACGGCAAAGACGATCACCTGCAGGATCTTGCTGTCCACCATCGCCTCGACCGGATTGCTCGGTACCAGATGGCTCAGCACGCTGGCCAGCGTCGGTGGCGTGGTCATGCCGGGTCGTTGGTAAGGGCCCATGTCAGCCCCCATGCCGGGTTCCAGCAGCCAGCCCATCATCAGGCCGATGCAGATGGCGATGGCGGTGGAGCAGAGGTAGAGGCAGCTCGCCTTGATCCCGATGCGGTCGAGCGCCTTGCCCTTGAGCAGTGAGGTGAGGCCGGCGATGACCGAGCAGAAGATCAGGGGCACCATCAGCATCTGGATGGTGTTGACGAAGAGCACGCCGATGGGTTTGAGCAGCTGAGCCTGCTCCTCGAAGCCGACGCCAAGGGCGACCCCGGTCAGCATGCCGATCAGGGTCTTGAGCCAGAGCGGGCGACGGGTCCAGATCTGCCAGGGTTTGCTTGCCTCTCCATGGAACAGCATGGCGCCAATATCCTTATCAAATGTCTGCGGTGACCAAAAATGGGGCGCTAGTGTAGCGATCCCTGCAGTGGGTTGCCACATTATCGACAAAGCGGCGTCGCTGGCCACTCTCGCAGCAGGGTAATCCGTTATTTATTGGCCTATATCAAGATCCCTCCTGACGGGAGAGGATTTAATTGACATTAAATATGTTCATTATTGAGGTGCAAGATGTCGCAATCGGTACATGGTCACGAAGTGATGGAGATGATGCTGGAACAGGATGGTCAATTTACCCGTGCCAGCCTCAAGCAGGCGATGGCGCAGCGGTTCGGTGCCGATGCCCGTTTTCATACCTGCAGCGCCAGCGAGATGGATGCCGAAGCGCTGATCGACTTCCTGGCCGCTCGCGGCAAGTTCATCGAAGCAGGCGAGGGTTTCCAGACCCGTGCCGACAAGATCTGCAATCACGGCTAACCCCCTTGGCGAGCGTGTGATGGCGCTCGCTCAACTTCTCGCCCTTTGCTATATTTCGCCCCCTCCCATTTCCCAATTCAAGGCGTAGCCCGGGCGTTGTATGGATACTTTCTCTGCCGCAGTCATGCTGTTTCTGATCATGGACCCGCTGGGCAACCTGCCGGTCTTCCTCTCCATCCTGCGCCATATCGATCCCAAGCGGCGGCGCAAGGTGATGATCCGCGAGCTGCTCTTCTCGCTGGCCATCATGATGCTCTTCCTCTTTGTCGGTCAGCAGATCCTCGGCTTCCTCAACCTGCGACAGGAAGCAGTCAGCATTGCCGGCGGTATCATCCTGTTCCTGATCGCCATCAAGATGATCTTCCCGAGTGAAGGGGGGGTGACCGGACTGGCGGCGGGCGAGGAGCCTTTCCTGGTGCCGATGGCGATCCCGATGATCGCCGGCCCCTCGATCCTCGCCTCTTTGATGCTGCTGGCCAATCAGGAGCCCACCCGCATGGTGGACTGGTCGCTGGCGCTTTTCATGGCATGGGCCGCCAGCGCGGTGATCCTGATGTTCTACGAGGTATTCAACAAGCTGCTGGGTGAGCGTGGACTCACTGCGGTGGAGCGGCTGATGGGGATGCTGCTGGTGATGATCTCGGTGCAGATGCTGCTGGACGGGGTTCACCACTACTTGCAGGTAACGGGCGCGCCTTGATCGGCGCGCGACTCCAGCTGACTCAGGATCAGGGTCAGCAGAGTTTCCCGCAGCCAGCGATGGCCGGGATCTTCCTCATGACGCTGATGCCAGATGAGCAGGTGCGAGATGCTGTCCAGCTCGATGGGCAGCGGCAGTTGCAACAGTGGGTAGACCTGGGTCGCGTGACGGGCATAGAGCTTGGAGAGGGTGACGATCATATCGGAGTGCATGCCCATCCGCAGCGCTGCTTCGAATGAGGGAACACTCGCCTCGATACGCCGGTAGAGATCGTGCTCTGCCAGCTTGTGATCCAGCATCCAGCGATCCCGCCCTTCGCAGTAGGTCTGGACATGGGGATAGCTGAGGTAGTGGTCGAGATCCCAGCGTGGCTCCTGCAGGGCGGGGTGGTGCTGTTGTACCAGGCAGGTGAGGCCATCGATGGCGAGCAGTCGCTGGCAGATGCTGCCGGGCAGGGTATCGAGCCGGTAGTCGGAGTCGATACAGTTCTCCCGCACCGTGAAGGCGATATCCACCTGCCCCTGGCTCATCTCGGTCAGGCTGTTCTCGGTTCACTCCTCATAGCGCAGCCGCAATCTGGGGGCCTGCCGCTTCAGCTCGCTCAGGTAGAGCGGGGCAAACAGGGTGAAGGCGCTGTCCATGCTGGCGATGACGAACTCCCGATCCGAGTTGGCCGGGTCGAACTCCGGCGGCTGGATCAGGTTGTCCAGCGACAGCAGGATAGGTTGCAGCTGCTGTTGCAGCACCAGTGCGCGGGGGGTTGGTTCCAGCCCGTAGGCGGAGCGGATAAAGAGGGGATCGTCGAAGGTTTCTCGCAGCCGGCCGAGCGCTTTGCTGACCGCGGATTGACTCAAATGTAGTCGTCTGGCCGCCTTGCTGCCGTTGCGCTCCTCCAGCAGAACCTGCAGGATAATCAGCAAATTGAGGTCGATACGACCCAGTTGTTCCAGCAGCATGATATGAATCCCCTTCAACTCTAAGATGAATTTATACCATTTGTTTTCATATCTTGGCGATCTTATCCTCAATTTGTCTCTGGCTCGGATGAGCCACTGGTACAGGATGTAGCGGTTGAGGGGACACGTAGCACAATCAATATGGCGACCTTCGGGTCGCCCTATTTTTTGTAGTGATTTATTTGCTCACTTGCACCCGCCTTGATTTTGCCCAACAATTCTTGCGCTCTGTTTTGATACAACTGATAGATATCTCTCTTTGAGGAGCATCCCTATGGGACTCGGTGGAATTCATATCTGGCACATGTTGATCCTCTTGCTGGTGGTTGTGCTGGTGTTTGGCAGTAAGCGTCTGGCCAGTGCGGGTGAGGATCTGGGAACCGCTATCAGGGATTTTCGTAAAGCCATGCGTGACGATGAAAATCATCCGAAATAAGCAGTAGGAGTAAAAGTATGTCTGTTGACGAGAAAGTAGAACTGAACGAAACCTGCGACAGCTGTGGCTGTTTTGCCGAGATCGGCACCATCATCGGTGAAGGCGATGATGTGATGGAACTTGTTATCGAAGCCGCTGCCGAGGCTGATGCCCGTGCCAAGCTGGCTGCCTATGAAGCGCTGGCCAAGCAGGTGACTGCAGAAGCCAAGAGCAGTAGCGAACTGACCCAGGGCGCCAACGGCGTGATCCTGAAAGCCCGCCTGCAATTTACCTGCACCGCCGAAAAACTGATCTTCGAAATGCGGGCCCGCTCTATCTGAGCACTCTGATGACGCGGCAGGCCAGTCCTGCCGTGTTGACCCTTCTGCTGTGGGTCTGCGTTCTATAGTTACTCTATCCCACAGACGGTTTTGCCCGGCGCGAGTCGGCCAACAGAAGGCGACAACATCATGATGCGGCACTGGATCTGGGGCCTGCTGGCTCTCTGGTCTCTCCCTCTGCTGGCGGCCGATCTCAAGCCTCAGCGTCTTCCCCAACCAGGGGACCTCGAAACCATTTTGCAAAAGCGCGAACTCAGGGCGCTGGTAGTCTATGAGCGCGGTTTCTATTTCCTCGACAAGGGTGCCCAGTACGGCATTCTGGTCAATCAGCTGCAAGGGTTCGAGCGCTGGCTGAACAAGACCTACCTCGCCAGGGAGAAGGTGCCGCTCAAGGTGGTCTACATCCCGGTTCGGCAGGACAAGCTGCTCGATTATCTGGCGGAGGGTCGCGGTGATCTGGTAGCGGCCAACATGACGGTGACTCCCACCCGGCGCGAACAGGTGACCTTCTCCCGGCCGCTGATCTCCTCCATCGAGGAGTGGGTGGTCAGCCAGAACACGCTGCCCGCCTTCAACCGCATTACCCAGCTCTCCGGCCGGCGGGTCTGGGTGCGCGCCAGCTCCAGCTATTGCGAGAGTCTGCGCCAGCTCAACTGGTTGTTTCGCGAGCTTGGGCTGCCTCCTGTCTATATCGAGACGGTGCCCGAGTATCTGCAGGATGGCGATCTGCTGGAGATGGTGGCGGCCGGCATCATTCCGCTGACGGTGACCGACAGCTACAAGGGGCGGATCTGGCTGGGGGGGATGATCTCCGGCCTCAAGGCGCACAAGTTGATTCCCCTGCGCAGCAAGGGCACCAGTGCCTGGGCGCTGCGCAAGAACAGCCCCGACCTCCTTAAAGCGGTCAACCGCTATCTGGCGGGGGCCAGTCGCAACAGTCTCTATAGCGACATGACCCTGCGCCGCCTGCTGGCGCGCAGCGACCAGATGAGCAACATACTGGCACCTGACCCCATGGGACGGCTGGCAACCATTCGCAAGGTGCTGGAGAAGTACGCCAAGCAGTATGAGCTGGACTGGCTGATGCTGGCGGCGCTGGCATACAAGGAGTCCGGCCTCAACCCCGCTATCCGCTCCGAGAAGGGGGCTGTTGGCATCATGCAGCTGCTGCCCAGCACCGGTCGCGAGGTCAATATCACGGGGGCCAGACTGACGACGCTGGATGGCAACGTCGAGGCGGCCTGCCGTTATCTGCGCCTGATCCTCGATACCTACTTCAACGATCCCAATCTGGATCTGCTCAACCGCCACCTGTTTGCGCTCGCGGCCTACAATGCCGGGCCGAACCGGGTTCAGGCCTTGCGGGACAAGGCGGGCAAGCTGGGGCTGGATCCCAATGTCTGGTTCGGCAACGTGGATCAGCTGGTGGCCAACGAGGTGGGGCAGGGGCCGATCAACTATGTCGGCACCATCTACAAGTACTATGTTGGCTATCGCTTCAGCCTGCCCCAGATCGAGGGCAAGGCTGCGGCTATCGAAGCGGCTCAGCCATGAGCCGATTGACCGGTTGAGCCTCCGGCGTAGTCGGTAGCGGCCAGCCACCATCCCTGTGCAGCAAGAACCAGTGGGCCGACTCGGTGCCGGGTGTTTGATCCGGCTGGTGGAGCTGGCCCAGATAGCGCAGCATAGGGGTATCGTGCAGTTCCATAGCAACTCCCTGTTTCGAGATACGCAAAGTGTCGATATACGAAGAGGCTTGCTGCGTTATGACACCTGGCCATGACAGCAGGATGACAAGATGATCCCCGGATCCTTTGCCCTGATCGACGACCCGGCCCTGGCGCTCAAGGTGCGCAGCCAGTGGATCCGTTCCGCCCGCGAGCAGATCCAGGCGCAGTATTACAGCTGGGAGGAGGACAGCAGTGGCAAGCTGCTGCTGGGCGAGCTGCTCCATGCCGCCCGGCGCGGGGTCAGGGTACAGTTGCTGGTAGATGACCTCTATGCCGGGGACAACCGCTTTCTGGAGATGGTGGCTCACTATCCCGGTATCGAGGTGCGGCTGTTCAACCCCTTCTGGTTAAGGGGCTGGCGGCCGCTGGCCCTGCTGCTGGAGGGGCTCTTCACCTTTCGCCGCATCAATCACCGGATGCACAACAAGCTGCTGCTGGTGGATGGCAAGCTGGCGCTTATCGGTGGCCGCAATATTGGTGATCGTTATTTCGGGCTGGATCCGGATGCCCCTTTCGTGGATCTCGATCTTGCCTGTCAGGGGGCCATTTGCGAGCAGATGGCGGCGGGGTTTGCCCAGTTCTGGCAGAGCCGCTGGAGCCACCCGATCCGCCATCTGTTGCGCCGAAGATTGCAGCCCGCCGAAATTCGTGTGGTCAACGATTTCCTCCTCACCATGGCGGATCCCGCGGTCGCTGCCGTTTATGATCTGCCTGCCTCGCTGTTTGACGGCAACGAGCCTGCGCTTGCGTGGCATAACGGTCGGGCCGAGGTCTGGTTTGACCGGCCCGGCAAAGGGCTGGTTTCCCGCCCGGTGACTGCTCGCCAGCTCTGGCGACAGTTGGCTGAGGCTCCTTCCACGCTCCGCATGGTGACTCCCTATCTGATCCTCACGGGCGGTTTTCGGCGCCGTTTGCAGCGGTTGCGTCGGCAGGGAGTGGTGATCGAGATCCTCACCAACTCGCTGGCCAGCACGGATGTGCCGCTGGTGCATGGGGCCTACCAGCGTCACAGGGGCTGGTTGCTGCGTCAGGGGATCCGGTTGTGCGAGTTTGATGAAGGGCAAAGCAGCCTGCACGCCAAGCTGATCCTGTTGGGAGAGGAGCGCGCTCTGTTTGGCAGCCTCAACCTCGATCCCCGCTCGCTCTTTCTCAATACCGAGCTGATGTTGCAGCTGGAGTGTGCGCCTATCTGCCAGCAGTTGCAGGCGTGGTTGTTGCAGTGGCAAGGGCAGGGTGAACCACGCAAAGCGGAAGGGTGGTCACGGCGTCTGGTTGCCAGGCTCAGCGACTGGTTACCACTGCATCGCTGGTTGTGAGCTGGCCATTTTTTGTGCGAGATCTCGCAAAGGCGTGTAGGCCTTTGCCGATGCACATCGCGAGCGAATAGCCATAACCGAGTCTATCTAACTGTTTTATAACCAGTTCATGGTGGTGATAAGGCTGTTTTTTGTACCGATATGTGAATGGATTGGGCATAAAATCGTTTTTTATTTTGTTTTTCTGCGTAATATTTCAGTTGCAAGGACAAACACGGTGGCTTGCTGCCGTGTGGAAGAGGGTTGTAACGGGTTGCTGGCCACTTGTATTGCTGCAACTGGCGCTGACTTCTGATGGGTAGCGAACTTTCGGGAGGTTCGGAGAGGCGCCCGCGACGACCGGATTCCAATATGGAACATGCTTATTTGCGAGGGGGTGACATGGATATGTCACCCCACTTTTTTTCTGGCTGAAGGCGGGGGTTATCCCCTGGTATCAGCGCTTCAAAAAAGAGGGCCGCTGTCGCGGCCCTCTCTCGTTTCTCATGCCGATGCGGGAATCCATCAGCTTGCGCTGACCACCACACGGCGGCGCTGCAGCCAGATGATGGCGCCAAACAGCAGGAAGCCCGGGATCCACATCAGCTCTTTGCGCCAGCGGTCGGTCGGCGCCTTGACGGCCAGGATCTCCTGATCGAACTCCAGCCCCATGGCGGCGGCCGGGCTGCCGAAGGCGACGCTGTCGATCAGCGTCTTGCCATCCTGCTCATAGAGGGTGAGCCCCAGATTGGCCAGCCGCTCTTCACCCGTGGCCCCTTCCGGTACGGGCACCAGCAGGGTGAACTGGCGCGGCTTGCCGACCGCATCCTCTCCCATGACCCGGACGCGCAGGGGACTCTCCGCTTCCACCTCACCCATGGTCCGGGCCAGCTGGGCAGGCGGTGTCTGGCGATAGGGATCGTGGGCCAGATCCATCCAGAAGCCGGGGCGGAACAGGGTAAAGGCGACCAGCAGCAGCAGGATGCTCTCGTACCAGCGGCTCTTCACCAGAAAGTAGCCCTGAGTCGCTGCGGCGAAGATCAGCATGGCAATGGTGGCCACGATGAAGATCAGCACCCCGTGGGCGAAGTCCACGTTGATGAGCAGCAGGTCGGTATTGAAGATGAAGAGGAATGGCAGCGCTGCGGTGCGCAGGCTGTAGTAAAAGGCGGTGAGACCAGTACGGATGGGATCCCCTTTTGACACGGCGGCTGCCGCAAAGGAAGCCAGACCCACCGGTGGCGTCACATCCGCCATGATGCCGAAGTAGAAGACGAACAGATGCACCGCGATGAGCGGCACGATCAGCCCGTTCTGCTGCCCGAGCGTCACCACTACCGGCGCCAGCAGGCTGGAGACCACTATGTAGTTGGCGGTGGTCGGCAGCCCCATGCCGAGGATCAGGCTGAGCAGGGCGGTCAGCAGCAGCATCAGCAGCAGATTGCCCATGGAGAGCATCTCCACCAGATCCGCCAGTACCAGCCCAACGCCGGTCTGGGAGACGGCTCCGACTATGATCCCCGCCGTAGCGGTCGCAATACCGATGCCGATCATGTTGCGAGCACCGGCAACCAGTCCCTCGCGCAGATCGACCATGCCGTCGTTGAAGGTGCCGTAGTCGTGCTTGCCGTCGCGGCGCAGCCAGTTGAGCAGCGGTCGCTGGGTCAGCAGGATAATCACCAGCATCACTGTGCCCCAGAAGGCGGAGAGGCCGGGCGAGAGGCGTTCCACCATCAGGCACCACACCAGCACTACCACCGGCAGCAGGAAGTGAAGGCCGGAGAGCAGCACGGTGCGGGTGTTGGGCAACTCTTCAAGGGGCTTGTCCGGATCTTCCGCCGGCAGGGGATCATTGCTGGCGGCGATCTTCAGCAGACCCAGATAGGCGATGGCCAGCAGCAGGCCGATACCGGGCAGGGCATAGTCGCCCAGCGCCGGTTTGAGCCAGCCCAAGCCATAGTAGACCGCCATCGACAGTCCGCTGATGAGGGCCGCGCCAAAGGCAAAACCGGTCAGACGGTGCAGCCAGGGTTTCGGCTGATGGTTGCCGATGGGCTGCATGCCGAGCTTGAGCGCCTCCAGATGGACGATGTAGAGCAGCGCTATGTAGGAGATGGCCGCAGGCAGAAAGGCGTGCTTGATGATCTCCACATAGGGGATGCCCACGTATTCCACCATCAGGAAAGCCGCGGCCCCCATCACTGGCGGCATGATCTGGCCGTTGACCGATGAGGCCACTTCAACCGCGCCAGCCTTCTCTTTCGAGAACCCCACCCGCTTCATCATGGGAATGGTGAAAGTGCCGGTGGTGACCACGTTGGCGATGGAGGAGCCGGAGATGAGGCCGGTGAGGCCGGAGGCAACTACCGCCGCCTTGGCCGGGCCGCCGCGCAGGTGACCCAGCAGGCTGAAGGCGAGCTGGATGAAGTAGTGGCCGGCACCGGCCCGCTCCAGCAAGGCGCCGAACAGCACGAACAGGAAGACGAAGCTGGTGGAGACGCCGAGGGCGATGCCAAAAACCCCCTCGGTGGTGATCCACTGGTGGTTGGCAAGCGCAGTGAAGCTCACTCCGCGGTGGGCCAGCAGCCCCGGCATCCAGGGGCCCGCCAGACTGTAGGTGAGAAAGACGATGGCGATCACCGCCAGCGCCGGCCCCAACGCACGACGCGCCGCTTCGAGCAGCAGCGGAATGCCGACACAGGCCGTCACCAGATCGGCGGTGGTGAGGTTGCCCGGTCGCTGGGCCAGTGCCTGATACATCACGAAGAGGTAGGAGGCCGCGCCAGCCGCGATCAGGGCGAGAGCGATATCGCTAAAGGGCACCCGATCTCGCGGCGAGGTGCGAAACGCCGGAAACACCAGAAATGCCAGCAGCAGGGCAAAGGTGAGGTGAATGGAGCGGGTTTCGGTGTCATTGAGCACGCCAAAGCCGAGCATGAAGGGGAGCGGCGAGGCGATCCAGAGCTGGAACAGTGACCAGGCCAGCGCCAGCAGGGTGATGATGCCACCCATGGCACCAGCAGGGAGCCGTGCGCCCACATCCTGGGCGATCAGCTCCTCGGTAGAGAGTTGTTTGTCTTGCATAGGGTTAATTTGTGCCCACCAGTACAACAAGAGCGACACCCGCCCCCGCAATCAGGGGCGCGGCAGACGGGTGTCGGTGAGAGTGACAGCGGCCCGGGGGCCCGCGCTTAGATCCAGCCGCGCTCTTTGTAGTAGCGGGCGGCCCCTTCATGGAGCGGAGCGGAGAGCCCCACCTTGATCATGTCGGCCTCTTGGAGGTCGGCGAAGGCCGGGTGCAGGCGCTTGAAGCGATCCAGATTGTCGAACACCGACTTCACCAGCTGATAAACCACTTCGGGGTCGGTCTTGGCGCTGGTGGAGAGTACCGCCTTGCCGCCGATGGAGGGGGTCGGCTGGTCACTGCCCTTGTAGATGCCACCCGGAATTTCAGCCTTGGTGTAGTAGCTCTTCTCGGCCAGCAGCTTGTCGATCTCGGCGCCGGTGACCGGCACCAGTACGGCGTCAGTGGTGGTGGAGGCTTCCTGAATGGCGCCATTGGGGTGGCCGACGAAGTAGCTCATGGCGTCGATGTTGTTGTCACCGAGGGCGGAGGCCTGTTCGGCCGGTTTCAGCTCGGATACCAGACTGAAGTCGCCCTTCTGCCAGCCCTTGACCGCCATGATCTCTTCCATGGTGTCGCGCTGGCCTGAGCCCGGGTTGCCGATATTGACCCGCTTGCCCTTGAGATCATCGAAGCCGGCGACCTTGGCGTCCTTGCGGGCCAGAATGGTGAACACCTCGCTCTGCAGGGAGAAGACGGCGCGCATGTCATCCATGGCTCCTTCCGCCTGGAAGGGGGGCAGCCCTTTCATTGCCTTGAACTGGTGATCGGATTGCATGATGCCGAAGTTGAACTCGCCGCTGCGGATGCCGTTGACGTTGGCTACACCGCCGCCGCTGGCCGGGGCATTGCACTTGATCTGGTGATCGGACGCGCCGCGATTGAGGAAGCGGCAGATCGACTGGCCCGCCACGTAGTAGACGCCGGTCTGGCCGCCGGTGCCTATGGTCACGAAGCGCTCCTGCGCCTGTACCGGGCCACCAAACGACACGCCGACCAGAGCAGCCGACAGGGCGCATGCCAGGGATAATCCTTTCATGTTTTCCATCCTTTTCATTGAGTTATCTCACCCGTTCCACGAGTGAATTTATGGCGAGCCTGCGGCGTGAGCCGGGCTGGCCGATAGGGCCTCGTACGAGGAAAAGGTCGGGCTGTTACCCCCTCCCAAAAAAGCCACCATCATCCTGCGGTGAGATAACCGGCGTCCTGCCGGCAGAAGATAATTTGGCCCCTGAGGGGCCAAAGAAAAAGTTGTAACGGCTTCGATTAAGCACATCTCGCCAACAACAATCAAACAAAAGGGCAAAAAAGCAGCGTTTAATATCGAAAAGTTTGATGCCGATCATTAATTTGTTGATCGAGGATTAATTGTGCGGGAGGCGGGTGGGGAGTTGCGGAAGGTTTCTTTTGTAGCCCTTGCGTGGCAAGGGCTAGCGTCATATGAGATCAGTTTGCCGGGGTGGCCAGATCCAGGATAAAGGCGTACTCCAGCGCGATATCTTCGTAGGCTTTGAAGCGGCCAGACTTGCCACCATGGCCGGCGTCCATGTCGGTGTTCAGTAACAACTTGTTATCATCCGTCTTCAGCTCGCGCAGCTTGGCGACCCACTTGGCGGGCTCCCAATACTGCACCTGGGAGTCGTGCAGCCCGGTGGTAACCAGCAGGTTGGGGTAGGCTTGCGCCTTGACCTGATCGTAGGGGCTGTAGCTCTTCATGTAGTCGTAGTAGCGCTTCTGGTTCGGGTTGCCCCACTCGTCATACTCCCCGGTGGTGAGGGGAATCGACTCGTCCAGCATGGTGGTGACCACATCGACGAAGGGCACTTGTGCCACCACGCCGCGATAGAGTTCGGGTGCCTGATTGATGACGGCGCCCATCAGCAGACCGCCGGCGCTGCCGCCCATGGCGTAGACCTGATCCCTGGCACCGTAGCCTTGCTCGACCAGTGCCTTGGTGACATCGATGAAGTCATTGAAGGTGTTCTGTTTTTTCAGCAGTTTGCCATCTTCGTACCAGGGGCGACCCAGCTCCTCACCACCGCGGATATGGGCGATGGCGTAGACGAAGCCGCGATCGAGCAGGCTCAGGCGCGAACTGCTGAAGTCGGGATCCATGCTGGCGCCGTAGGAGCCGTAGCCATAGACCAGCAGCGGATTCTTGGCCGAATCGGCGAGACCTTTCTTGAACTTGTCCTTGCGATAGACCAGCGATACCGGCACCGATACGCCGTCGCGGGCGGTGACCCAGAGCCGTTCGCTGGCATATTGATCAGCCTTGAAGCCCGCCACCGGCTGTTGCTTGAGCAGGGTGCGCTGGCCGGTCGCCATGTCCAGCTCATAGGTGGAGGAGGGGGTGGTCATGGAGGAGTAGCCATAGCGCAGGGCGCTGGTATCCGGCTCCGGGTTGTAGGCGAGCCAGGTGACGTAGGCAGGGTCGTCGAAGGCGATCTCCTTCTGCTCACCGCTCTGCCAGTTGACCTGACGCAAGCGGGTCAGCCCCTTGCTGCGCTCTTCCAGCACCAGCCAATCCTTGAACAGGGCATAGCTCTCCAGCAGCACGTCCGGATTGGGGGCAATCACCGGCTTCCAGCGATCGACCGGGCTCTCCTTGGTTTCGTAGAGGCCGAAGTTCTTGCCGTCCTTGTTGGAGCGCACATAGAAGCGGCCGCGGTAGTGATCCAGGCTGTATTCGTGATCCACCTTGCGCGGCAGGAACAGACGGGGCGAGTGCTCCGGCAGGTTGGCATCGATCAGTCGCGCTTCGCCGGTGGTAGTGCTGGAGAGGGCGATGACGATGAAATCTTCCGAGGTGGTGGCGTAGAGGCTGACGTAGAAGGAGTCATCCTTCTCCTCGTAAACCAGCTTGTCCGTGGCCGGATCCGTACCGAGCGTGTGGCGGTAGACCTGATAGGGGAGCAGGGTCTGCGGGTGCTTGCGCACATAGAAGACGGTCTTGTTGTCGTTGGCCCACACCAGATTGCCGGAGGTGTTCTCCAGCGTGTCGGCGGCCCACTTGCCGCTCTCCAGATCGAGGAACTGGATCTTGTATTGGCGGCGGGAGAGATAATCCTCCGCCACCGCCAGCCAGCGGTTGTTGCGACTCACCTCAAGGGCGCCGAGGGCATAGAACTCGTGCCCCTCGGCCCGCAGGTTGCTGTCGAGGAGCAGGCTCGCCTGCTCCTCTCCCAGCCTGGTGCGGGAGTAGATGGCGTACTCCTTGCCCGGTTCATAGCGGGTCTGGTAGCGGTAGCCATTCTTCACATAGGGAACCGACTCATCCTGCTGGGGGATGCGGGCCACCATCTCCTTGTAGAGTTGCTCGCGCAGCGGCTTGGTGGGCTTGAGCATGGCTTCGGTGTAGGCGTTCTCGGCCTCGAGGTATTGCAGCACTTCCGGCGCCTGACGCTGATCGTCGCGCAGCCAGTAGTAGTTGTCGATCCGGGTGTCCCCGTGCTTTTTCAGTGTGCGGGGATGTTTGGCGGCCACGGGCGGCTGGATTGAGGTGTCAGGTGTCGTCATGGCAGGCTCTTCATTGGCATAAGTAGGGGGGAGAACTGTCAGAAAGGCTAGCAGCAGAACTCCTCGGGAAAAGGTAAACATGTCGCATCCTTGGCGCTGGAAAGGGTTGGCAGACCTGAGCATCGGCTCCATGAATTGGGGTTAAATCTGCCCCTTGTTGCCGATTGTTGCAAGCAATCCCTTGTTATTGAAGGAAAAGCAAACAAAAAAGGCCGCCATCTCGCGATAGCGGCCCCTTCTCTGGCCATGAGCGACAAGAGTCCGCTCAGGTGTGCCTCACATGATAGTGGAGTGCCGGTTCATGGCCAGTTGTCGTCAGCCGGGGTAGCGCGACCAGCTGCTGGTCGTGCCCTCGTTGCTGATGCTCAATACCTCGTAGGGCTGGCCGGGAATATCCATGCCCGGCGCACTCTGGGGCATGCCCGGAATGGTCAGACCGCGGATGGCAGGCCGCTCCTTGAGGAGTTTCTTCACGTCGGCGGCCGGTACATGCCCCTCGATCACATAGCCATTTACGATGCCGGTATGGCAAGAGGCCAGTTCCGGCGCAATACCGTATTGCTGTTTCACCGCGCCGAGCTGCTCGGTTTCGATGACTTCCAGTTCGAAGCCATTCTGCTCCATGTGTTCGTTCCAGCTTTGGCAGCAGCCACAATATTTGGATTTGTAGACGGTCATCTTCTCGGCCGCGAGGGCTGAAAAGCTGACGGTACCGGCCAGCATGGCCAGTAACAGGGGTTTGTACATAACTCACCTCAGATGAAAGAAAAGATGCTCGATACGGGATGACTTTCAGGCCTGAGTGCGAGGGGGGCGGTCGAGCCGCTCCAGCGGCGCTTCCGGCATATAGAGAGAGGGGGAGGAGAAGTCGGGACTATCCGGTTCCAACACCGCCACCGTCAGGCTGTCGCTGGCCAGCAGTGTCATCGAGAGCGCCGTGGTGAAACTGCCGCAGGGCATCGCTTTTTCCAGCGAACGTTCGCTCTGGCTGCAGTGGGTGGTCAGAGTACAGAGATCGGTTGCGGCCCGGCTGCCAAACGACATCAACACCAGCACCAGACTCCACAGGGGGAGCCAGCGACGGGCGTGAGCGAGTTGGCGACGGGTGAGAACCATGGAATGACTCGAAAATAACAAGGGGCACATGGTAACCCTGTGCCCCCGGGGAGGGTCAAGCCCTCCCCATAGTCCCCGTCAGCGCAGATTAAGGTTGCTGACGGGTGGCCGCCAGCACGATCTCGCGCACGCAGACGTTGGCTGGCTGGTTCCAGGCGTAGAGCACGGCATCGGCGATCACTTCCGGCGCAATGACGCCACCCATCTGATCTTTCCAGTCGTGATAACCGGCCTTGATGCTTTCGTCAGTGGTGTGGCTGAGCAGCTCGGTCTCGACTGCGCCCGGAGCTATGGTCACCATCCGCACGCCGACATCGGCCACCTCTTCGCGGATGTTCTCGGTCAGGGCGTGGACGGCGAACTTGGTGGCGCAGTAGGCGGCATGGTTCGGGAAGGTCTTGCGACCGGCGATGGAACTGATGTTGATGATGGTGCCACTGCGGCGCTCCTTCATCCCGGCCAGTACCGCATGGACGCCGTTCAGCACCCCCATCACGTTGATGTTGAGCATCTGCTGCCACTCGGCCGGATCCTGCACGTCAGCCTGACCCAGCAGCATGACGCCGGCGTTGTTGACCATGCAGCCGACCGGGCCAAATTTGGCTTCCGCCTGCTGGACAGCGGCCTTCATGGCGGCGGTGTCGGTCACATCGACCCCGATGCAGAGGGTATTGGGCAGACCGAGTGCCTGCATCGGCTCGACCCGGCGGGCCAGCAACAGCAGGGGATGGCCAGCGGCAGAGAATGCGCGGGCGATGGCGGCACCGATCCCGGCAGAGGCCCCGGTGATAACGACGAGAGCTTTGGACATGATTTTTTCCTTCAGATTCGATAGTCGGTTTGAGCCAACAAGCTGCTGGCCAGCGCGGAACAGGGTCACTATAGTCACTGCATCTATAAGTGATAAATATTGTTTTCCGCTGGTTATCATCTGAAAAAACTATGGTTGGGTTTATGCTGGATTTGCGACTGCTGCGTTTCTTCATCGCCATCTATGAAGAGAAGAACATCACGGCGGCGGCCGAACGCTGCCATGTCAGCCAGCCTTCTCTCTCGGCTGGGCTGCGCCAGTTGGAAGAGGCGCTCGGTGACAGCCTCTTCATCCGCGGCAAGAAGGGGGTGGAGGCGCGCGATCCTGCCCACTATCTCTATCCCCATGCGGTCAAGCTGGTGGAGGAGGCGCGTCGTCTGCCGGAGTTGTTTCGCCAGAAAGCGACGCGTGCGAGGCTCAATATCGCCATCATGCCCGACCTGAGCCGGCGTCGGGTGGCGGGGTTGCTGCAACGGGTACAGACGGTACTGCCCGAGCTGGATCTCACTCTCTCCGATTACGGCACGCCAGCCGACTGTCGGCTGACGCTGGACGCTCTGCGCCGGGAGGACGAGATCTTTCTGCCGCTCTGGGAGGAGGATTACGTGCTCTGCGTGCCGGTCGACCATCCCCTGGCCTGCCGCGAGAAAATCGAGCTGGCCGAGCTGCAACATTATGATTTTATTGAGTGCCCACCCTGTGAAGCTCATCAACAGACCATAGGCCTGCTGGCCTGTGACCGGCTTACCCTCAATCTGGTGGCCAAGGCCGAGAGCAAGGGGTTGGTGATGGCGCTGGTGCTGGCCGGGGTCGGCATCAGCTTTCTGCCGGACGGGCTGGTGGAGGATGAGGCGGGGCTCTGTACCTTGCCGGTGAGCGGGCCACGGATGTTTCGCCGGATCGGGCTTTGTTACCCCGCTCATCAGACCCTCAATCCGGCGCTGCGGGAGCTGATCCCCGAGTTGGCAGGCCACGGTGCTTCCTGATAAGGTCGCTTTCCTGTGCATCTTTACGATACGTCTGTCACACCCCTTTTCTCTTTTATCGCGCCAGCTCTGGCGCTTGTTCGGGTGATGTTGTCATGAAACGCATTCTGGTTATTTTTTCCCATCCCGCCTTGCAGGGCTCGCGGGCCAACAAGCAGCTGTTGCAGGCGATTGAGGGATTGGAGGGGGTCACGGTTCACGATCTCTACCACCACTATCCCGACATGTTCATCGATGTTAAGCGGGAGCAAGCGCTGCTGTCGGAGCACGATATCATCGTCTTTCAGCACCCGTTTTACTGGTACTCCTGCCCGGCCATCATGAAGGAGTGGATGGATCTGGTGCTGGAGTATGGCTACGCCTACGGCCCCGAGGCTCATGCCCTCAAGGGCAAGCAGTGGCTGAGCGCCATCACCACAGGTGGTGCGCCGGAGTCTTACTGCAGCGAGGGGTACAACAGTCGGCCGCTGCTCGATTTTCTGCTGCCCTTTCAACAGGCGGCCAGATTGTGTGGCATGAGCTGGCTGCCGCCTTTTGCGCTCCACTCGTTCCACAAGATCAAGGATCCCGCCGCCCTGCGCCGCTGCGGTCAGGATTATCGCCAGCTGCTGACGGCGTTGCGTGACGAGCAACTCACGCCGGAGCTGCTGGCCAGCCGCCCCTATCTGCGCGATCTGCTGGAGGTGCTCTGATGAAACATGGGCTGCATTTTGGCCGAGCTTATGAGCCGAGTCAGACGTTGAAACGGAGGGCTGACTGATGGGCCACGGGATCCTGTTTGATGCCTTTATCTATCTCTCGGCAGCGGTTATCGCGGTGCCGCTGGCCAAGCGCTGGGGGCTCGGTTCGGTGCTTGGCTATCTGCTGGCGGGGATCATCATAGGCCCCTTCCTGCTGGGGCTGGTGGGGGAGCAGAAGGATGTGATGCACTTCGCCGAGTTTGGCGTGGTGCTGATGCTGTTTCTGGTCGGTCTTGAATTACGCCCGGCCCTCTTGTGGCAGCTGAAGGGGCCGATCCTCGGCACCGGTGGCCTGCAGGTGTTGCTTACCACGGCAGCGCTGACCGGCGTGGCGCACCTGATCGGTCTGCCGCTGCAACAGGGGCTGGCCATCGGCCTGATTCTGGCGCTCTCCTCCACCGCCATCGTGTTGCAGAGCCTGCAGGAGCGCAAGTTGATGCAGAGCGAGAGCGGTCGCTCCGCCTTTGCCGTGCTGCTGTTTCAGGACATCGCCGTTATTCCTATCCTGGCGATCCTGCCGCTACTGGCCATGGCGCCGGTGAGCAACAGCGGCAGCTCCGAGCTGGCGGGCTGGCAACACGGTCTGCTGGTGGTGGCGGCCATCTCCGGCATTGTGCTGGGTGGCCACTACCTGATGCGGCCGGTGTTCCGGGCCATTGCCCAGTCCCACATGCGGGAGATCTTCGTCGCCGCCGCCCTGCTGCTGGTGATCGCCATCGCCGTGCTGATGGAGTCGGTCGGCCTCTCGCCCGCTCTCGGCTCTTTCCTCGCTGGCGTGGTATTGGCCGACAGCGAATACCGTCATGAACTGGAGGCGGACATAGAACCGTTCAAGGGCTTGCTGCTTGGCCTCTTCTTCATGTCGGTGGGGGCGGGCATCAACTTTGGCCTGTTTGCCGAACACCCTTTCCTCATCCCGACGCTGGTGGTGGGGCTGATGGTGCTCAAATGGCTGGTGTTGATGGCGCTTGGCTTTGTCTTGCGTATCTCGCCGAGCCAGCGCTGGACCAGTTCGGGC
Source organism: Aeromonas jandaei (assembly GCF_037890695.1). NCBI lineage: Bacteria > Pseudomonadati > Pseudomonadota > Gammaproteobacteria > Aeromonadales > Aeromonadaceae > Aeromonas > Aeromonas jandaei. The sequence goes on from NZ_CP149571.1 coordinate 1,221,648, forward strand.
TGGCGCTCGCCCAGGGCGGTGAGTTTGCGTTCGTGCTCTTTTCGTTTGCCGCGCAAAACCGGGTGCTGCCCGGCGAGACCATCTCCCTGCTGACGCTGGTGGTTGCGCTTTCCATGGCGCTGACCCCGCTGCTGCTGATCCTCAACGATCGGGTGATCCAGCCCTGGTTCGATTACCGTAATCAGAGCGAGGTGCCGCAGCATGAGCAACCCGAATTGGTGGAGCATCCGGTGATCATCGCGGGCTTCGGTCGTTTTGGTCAGATCGTGGGGCGTTTGCTGCACGGGCACGGCATCGGCACCACCATCCTCGAGCAGGACGCCAGCCAGATAGAGACGCTGCGCAAATATGGCTATCAGGTCTTCTATGGCGATGCCAGTCGCCTTGATCTGCTCCATGCCGCCGGCGCTCACAAGGCCAAGTTGCTGGTGCTCTCCATTAACGACAGCGCTACTTCGCTGGCGGTGATCGAGATGGTGCAGAAGCACTTTCCCCATCTGAAGATCCTGGCGCGGGCGCAGGATCGTCCCCATGCCCACGAGATCCTGCGCCACGGTGTCGACAGCGTGTATCGGGAGACGCTGGGATCGGCCGTGGATCTGGGGGTGGAAGCCCTGACTCAACTCGGTTTTCGCGCCAACCAGGCATGGCGAGCGGGCCAGACCTTCAAACAGCACGACAACTGGTTGCTGCGCGAGCAGGTCAACTATCTCGACGACGAACACACCTATATCAACAAGAGCCTGCAATACCGGGAGATCCTCTCCGATCTGCTGCAAGACGATGAGGAGGGGCAGGAGCGTATTCATGCCCACAACTGGAATAGCGGGCTACCCGACGACGACAAGGAAGCAAAATGATTGCCTATTATCCCATGCTCAAACACCTGCACATGACGCTGGCGCTGGTCAGCCTGCTGCTGTTTGCCTACCGCTGGAGTCTGGCACTGTCCGGCAGCGCGCGGTTGCAGCAGAAGTGGCTGAAGATCCTGCCCCATATCAACGACACCTTCCTGCTGCTACTCGGTGTTCTGCTGGCGGTGGCACTGCAGCTGAGCCCGGGCCAGCAACCCTGGCTGCTGGCCAAGCTGATTGCTCTGGTGCTCTATATCGGTCTGGGTGTCATGGCGCTCAAGCGTCCGGCCCGTGGCCAGAAGCTGTTGGCCGGCTTGGCTGCACTGGCAGTGTTTGGCTATATGGTTGGCGCCGCTGTCACCAAGTCGCCCTGGTCATGGCTGATGTAAATCCGGTGAGGAGGAGAGCTTTCTCCTCCTCTTTTTATACGATTGGCTGTTAATCATTGATTGAGTGGTTTTTTATGCTGCCTCATTCATTTGATGCAGAGCTTTAATTTGATGTTTTTTCTGCAAATCTTTTCAGTTTTTAGCCTTCCTTACTGATTGTTTTTATTTATAAATCAATCACATAGTGCGTTTTGTATGAAAATGGCGACAGTTGTCGCGGCAAAACTTGCGACATAGACTGTCGCAAGATGCCCTTAGCATACAGTCAACGCTAAACCAGTGAAGGCATGCACCATGAGTAAGAAGCTGTTACGACAACTGACCTTGGCGCGTTGCATCCCGCACCGCCCTTACAAGCTGACCGCCAGCCAACTTCAGGTAAAACTGGAAGAGGAAGGTATCCACGTCAGTCTGCGTACCGTGCAACGGGACCTGGAAGAGATGTCCGGCATGGGACTGTTCGACCTCACCTCGGATGAACGCAGCAAACCCCATGGCTGGTGCTTCGAGCGCCACGGCCTCAATGACTTTGCCAATATCATGCCGCTCTCGCTGGCCGTTGCGCTGAAAACCTGGAGCGACCAGGCTAGCCAGCTGTTGCCCGCGAGTGTGCTGACCGAATTGAACCCACTGGTCGACAAGGCCAGTCAGGTGATCCGCGACAGCCAGAGTGAATTGGCCGAACGCTGGCTGGAGAGTGTCCACCAGTCGCCGCGCCCGTTTGCCGGCAACCCGGAGATCCGCCGCAGCACTCTGATCCGCGATGCCTTGTGGCGTGGCCGCAAGTTCAGCGCCGAGATCCAGCGGGTGATCAAAGAGCGCACCGTGTGGCTCTGCTACGACCGAATCAATCCGCTCGGCATTCTCAATCAGCCGGACGGTCCGATCCTGCTCTGTACCCTGTCCGAGCTGGATCCCAAGGTCTACGGCATCCCGTTTGACCATATCAAGAACGTGGAGCTGACCAACTTCAGCGCCACCCAGCCGAAGGATTTCAATATCCAGAAGCTGATCCGCGATCAGGGCTATCAGGATGTGAGCGGCCCGATCCGCTTCGTCGGCCGGATCGATGCCAACAGCCAGTCGCTGGTGGATAACCAGATCCCGGGCAACAACCCGCGCATGACCCGCTACGACAAGCGCAGTGTGGTGGTGGAGACCGAAGTGCAGGACACCCCGGAGTTTCGCAGCTGGTTGAACAATATCGGTGGCGAGCTGGAGGTGCTGGCACCCGAGTCGCTGCGCAGAGCCTATCTCAACCCAGGCAATCGGGTGAGCTGAACGGTACGTTTGGCACCATAGTGAAAATCGCAAATAGCCGGCCCCAGTGCCGGCTTTTTTTTGCGGTTTTTTTGAGCATATTTATTCAACTTATTTTTAAGCTTTTACGGCGAAATTGAACCGTTTTCCCTGGCCATTCCGGTGCAGGATTGCCGTGTAAGAGATCTGCCATAGCTGCTGTAGGAGGCTGGCGCTTTAACCCGTGCGCGAAGCTAGTCAGGGTGGAGTCCACTTTCCATTGAAACTAAATAAGTTATTGATTTTAATTCGTTATGTTTGCAGTCCACTTTGTCTGATAAACGGTTGGCAGGATCTTTCTCCAGAAATCCCCCTTGTTCTGATCCGGCAACGCTTTACTATGGGTCTCACAAGGACGGAGCTGGTTCTGCAGGACGCAGAGCAGCGCATAAAGATGGAATAGTTCGCAGGATGCGAACAGGGACACCTCAGGATGAGTTCGATGGTCTGGATGACTGTCGTCACGGATGAACGAGGGAACACCGTGGGATGCGGCAGGGATACTCTCAGGACGAGAGCAGGACGAACAGGACATCGTTCTTCAGGATGAGCAGGAACTCGCTGGATGCGGGCAGGATTCTTCAGGATGAAGCGAGATAACCCGGATGGTTATCGGTCAGGAAGACGCAAGGAACCCCACAGGACGTGGTAATGGACACCTCCAGGACGGAGACAGTGAAGCAGTTCGGGATGAATTGCCAAGCCAGGAAGGCTGAGGACACGCCAACGGATTGGAAAGGGGATATTCCAAGGGATTAGGATAACGTCAGGGATTGCAGGGAGCATTGCAGTTCTACGGACAGGACGACACGACTATAGGGGACGGCGAAAGCCGTCCCCTTTTCTTTTATGCCTGATCCTGATTTTTTGGTCGCTGGGCAGCACTGACAATCTCCTGCAGGCGATGGCGAATATCCACCATGCCGAATACGCCGAAGACCAGCACGCCGACAAACTCGGCCTTGGTCACTTCGAAGTAGCGTTTGCAGGCAGCCTTGATCATGCTGGCCTGTAGCCAGTGGAACAGGGCGACAATCACGCCGCAGACCGGCAAAAAGCCGTTCAGTTTGCCGGGCAGGGGGGCGATAAGACTCATCAGCACGCCAAACCAGAAGAACAGCACCAGCCCCATCGCCAGCAGATTAAATATCCGCTTCATTGTTTACCTCCCTTACATAGAGTTGATAGCAGACCTGGCCTGCTTGTTTGTCCTTGAGTAACTGCCAGCTGGCGGGCAGCGCCAGATCGGCCATCTCCTTCTCCCGCTCCAGATAGATGAGGGCATCGGGGGCCAGCCAGCCGCGCTGTTCCAGCAGTTCGCAAACTTGCGGCAGCAGATCCCGACGAAATGGCGGATCGAGGAACACCAGATCAAATGGTGTCGCCGGGCCTTGCAGCCAGCTCACTGCATCGGTCTGGAATACCTGACCCTGCGTGCTGCCGAGAGTGGCCAGATTCTTTTTGATCTGCTCTGCAGCCCCTCTGTCCATCTCGATCAGGGTGACCTGCTCTGCGTAGCGCGACAGCGCCTCCAGACCAAGGCCGCCGCTGCCGGCAAACAGGTCGAGGCAGCGGGTGCCGCGGATGTGGGGAGCCAGCCAGTTGAAGATGGTCTCTTTGACGCGATCCGTGGTGGGTCTGAGCCCTTCCACATCCTTGACCGGCAATTTGCGGCCTCGCCACTGGCCGCTGATGATTCTTACAAAGCCTGATTTTCCTTGCGGGGCAGGGCTTTTGCTCGGGTTGCTACGGCTGGATTTCACTCTGGGCATCGCGTTTCATCGTCAGAAAATAAAGTGGTAGTATAAGGCGGTTCATTTTTATGCCGACCCGCCAAGGGACGGCTATCTTAGCAGTCAGCCAACGAAGTGAGTATTTTTTAGATGGCAAAAGGTTTGTTTTCCTGGCTGGGTTTCGGCCGCAAGAAAGAAGAGGCTGAGGCTGTCCAACCACAGACACCCCAAGCCACCCCGATTACCGCTGAGCCTGAGGTCACTGCTACCCCCGCTCCCGTTTCCGATGTGATTGTTTCCGATAGTACGCCGGCCGTTGCACCCGAAGTGCCCGCCAGCGCACAGAATCCCGTTTTGCACGATGATTGCTGCCCGCCAACCGAGCTGGATGATCATGGTTCGCTGGTGGTGGAGGAGTGCGCCTCCGATCTGGAGCCGGTGATCGTCAACGAATCCCTGATGGCAGAAGAGGAGCGTGCCGCCGCAGAGGCGCAAGCTGCTGAAGCAGCCCGTGTTGCCGCCGAGGTTAAAGCCGCAGAAGAGGCTCGCATTGCTGCTGAAGCTCATGCTGCGGAAGAGGCGCGTATTGCCGCTGAAGCCCGTGCCGCGGAAGAGGCGCGTATTGCTGCTGAAGCTCACGCTGCGGAAGAGGCGCGTATTGCTGCTGAAGCCCGTGCTGCGGAAGAGGCTCGCATTGCTGCTGAAGCTCACGCTGCGGAAGAGGCTCGTATTGCTGCTGAAGCCCGCGCTGCGGAAGAGGCTCGTATCGCTGCCGAAGCCCGTGCTGCAGAAGAGGCTCGCATTGCTGCTGAAGCCCGTGCGGCGGAAGAGGCGCGTATTGCTGCTGAAGCCCGTGCGGCAGAAGAGGCGCGTATTGCTGCTGAAGCCCGTGCGGCGGAAGAGGCGCGTATTGCTGCTGAAGCCCATGCGGCGGAAGAGGCTCGTATTGCCGCTGAAGCTCAGGCTGCGGAAGAAGCCCGTATCGCCAAAGAGGCCCAGCGAGCGGAAGATATGCGCCTGGTCGCTGCGATGGAGGCTGAGGCCGCCGCCCTGGCCGCTCTGCCGCTGGCCGCCAAGGTGGACGACGACACCCAGGACAAGCCGCAGCGGGAGGGCTTCTTTGCTCGCCTCAAGCGCAGTCTGGTGCGCACCAAGGAGAATATCGGTTCCGGTTTCTTCGGCCTGTTCCGTGGCAAGAAGATCGACGATGAGCTGTTCGAAGAGCTGGAGACCCAGCTGCTGACCGCCGATCTCGGCGTCGACACCACCACCCGTATCATCGAGGGGCTGGTGCAGCACGCGGACCGCAAGCAGCTCAAGGATGCCGAGGCGCTCTACGGCCTGCTCAAGCAGGACATGGGCGAGATGCTGGCCAAGGTGGAGCAGCCGCTGGTGATCGACACCAGCAAAAAGCCTTACGTGATCCTGATGGTCGGTGTGAACGGCGTCGGCAAGACCACCACCATCGGCAAGCTGGCCAAGCAGTTCCAGGCCGAGGGCAAGAGCGTGATGCTGGCCGCGGGCGACACCTTCCGTGCCGCTGCGGTCGAGCAGCTGCAGGTGTGGGGTCAGCGCAACAATATTCCGGTGATTGCCCAGCACACCGGCGCCGACTCCGCTTCCGTTATTTATGACGCCATCGAGGCTGCCCGCTCCCGCGGGGCCGACGTGCTGATCGCCGATACCGCTGGCCGCCTGCAGAACAAGAGCAACCTGATGGAGGAGCTCAAGAAGGTGGTGCGGGTGATGAAGAAGCTGGACGAAGAGGCGCCCCACGAGATCATGCTGACTCTGGATGCCGGCACCGGCCAGAACGCCCTGAGCCAGGCCAAGCTGTTCAGCGAGGCGGTAGGCCTGACTGGTATCACCCTCACCAAGCTGGATGGCACGGCCAAGGGCGGCGTCATCTTCGCGGTAGCCGACAAGTTCCAGATCCCGATCCGCTATATCGGGGTGGGCGAGGGGATCGACGATCTGCGTCCCTTTGTCGCCAACGACTTTATCGAGGCCCTGTTTAGTCGCGATGAGTAAGCATCCCATGCCCCGACTTCGGTCGGGGTTTGTCAATGTCAGGGAACCGTTATGATTCGTTTTGACAAGGTCAGCAAGGTATACAGCGGTGGCCATCAGGCGCTGCAGAAGGTCAGCTTTCACCTGCGCAAGGGGGAGATGGCCTTCCTGACCGGACACTCGGGGGCGGGCAAGAGTACCCTCCTCAAACTGATCAGCGTGATGGAGCGACCGACCGATGGCCGCGTTTTCTTTCATGGCGACGATGTCAGCCATATCCAGCGCAGCCAGATCCCCTATGTGCGCCGCCAGATCGGAATGATCTTTCAGGATCACCGGTTGCTGATGGACCGCACCGTGTTCGACAACGTGGCGTTGCCGCTGGTGATCGATGGCTACAGCCATGCGGACATCAACAAGCGGGTCGCTGCGGCGCTGGACAAGGTGGGGCTGCTCGGCAAGGAGCGCTACCAGCCGCGCATGCTCTCCGGTGGTGAACAGCAGCGGGTCGGCATCGCCCGTGCCATCGTCAACAAGCCGCCGTTGCTGCTCGCTGACGAACCGACCGGTAACCTGGATCCCCAGCTCTCCATGGATATCATGCGGTTGTTCGAGGAGTTCAACCGCTTCGGCGTCTCCGTACTGATCGCCACTCACGATCTGGGGCTCATCGCCCGCATGCGCTATCGCACCCTGACCCTCAAGGCGGGGCGGATGTATTCGGCCGGGGAGGAGCTCTGATGGCTATCGTTCGTCACAAGCAGCCGCCGCTGCGCCGCCTCATGATGTACGGGGTTGATCACGTGCGTCAGGCGTTTGCCAGTCTGGGTGAGCTGTGGCGCAACCCGCTCGCTTCCCTGATGACGCTGGCGGTGCTCGGCGTCAGTCTGGCGCTGCCCTCCTGCTTCCACGTGTTGCTGAAAAATGCCGAGGTGGTGGAGGGGAGCTGGCAGACCAGCTCCCAGATCTCCCTCTATCTGCGCAAGGATCTGCCGGAACAGAGCATTCTCGACCTGCAGCACAGGATCCTGCTCTACCCCGAGGTGGATTCGGTCACCTATATGAGTCGTGACGATGCGCTGCGGGAGTTTCGCGAGATCTCCGGCTTCGGCGATGCGCTCGATTATCTGGACAGCAACCCGTTACCACCGGTGCTGAGCGTTATTCCGGATCCGCGCTGGCAGAATCCGGAAGGCGCCGCCGAGCTGCTCGGCAAGCTCAACAACGAGGATGGCGTGGAACAGGGCAAGCTGGATCTGCAGTGGCTGACCCGGTTGCAGGGGATCATGAACCTGCTGCGCCACACCATTACCGGTATCGCTGTGCTGCTGCTCTCCGCCGTGCTGCTGATAGTCGGCAATACCCTGCGCCTCAACATCCTCAACCAGCGCTCCGAGATCGAGGTGCTGAAACTGGTGGGGGCGACCGATGCCTTTATTCACCGTCCTTTCCTCTATACCGGCATCTGGTTCGGAGTCATTGGTGGCATGCTGGCCTGGTGGCTGACCGAGGTGATGGTGATCTGGAGCGAGGGGGTGGTGAAAGAGCTGGCGGGCTTGTATAACAGTAACTTCCAGCTGGTTGGCATGGGTCTGGTGGACGGGGTGAACCTGATCCTGCTGGGCGCTCTGCTGGGGCTGATTGCCTCCTGGTTCTCGGTTCACCGCCACATTCGCGACATCGAGCCTTCCTGATTAATTTATCAACATTGTGAATTGCTGGATTTTGCGAAGCGGATCAAGTAAAAGAGTGGCCGTTTCTGGCTTGGCCACTCTTCTCGGAGTATTCTGAATAACGGCGATCTTCAGGATCTTTGCTGGATCCTGTGAACCTTCTGATTTATAAGCAGTCAAATAGCTGAACGAATTTATACGAGTGTGGCCCCTATGCCTTGCTCGTCAGACTTGGCAAGCATGTGAAGGTTGCGAGCTCCGCAACAATGGACTTAGCATGCTACTTTTCGGGGGTCCTTCATTGTGACCCCCTTTTTTTGACTGTTCATTCATGATTCATCCTGCGGGCATAAGATAAGCCAGTCTAAAGCTGGGCTTGTGATCTATGATGTAAGCCGCAGAATGAGACCCGGTCAGTAGACAGTCCCTTTTGGGGTGTTAGACTGGTTTGATTGAAAAGTAAGAGGTAACAGATGGGAACTTCATTGCAGCGCACTATGGCTTTGATTCCGCAAGGTAGTCTGGAAGGCTATATCCAGGCAGTAAACTCTATTCCGGTGCTGAGCGCAGAGGAAGAGCGTGAGCTGGCTGAGCGTTTGCAGCAGGATGGCGATCTCGAGGCTGCCCGCCAGCTGGTTATGTCGCACCTGCGCTTTGTCGTTCATGTCGCCAAGAGTTATGCCGGTTACGGTCTGCCGCAGGCCGATCTGGTACAGGAAGGCAACATCGGTCTGATGAAGGCGGTCAAGCGCTTCGACCCGAGCGTCGGCGTGCGTCTGGTCTCCTTTGCCGTGCACTGGATCAAGGCCGAAATTCACGAATATGTTCTGCGCAACTGGCGCATGGTCAAGGTGGCAACCACCAAGGCCCAGCGCAAGCTCTTCTTCAATCTGCGCAAATCCAAGAAGCGTCTGGGCTGGCTGAACCACGAAGAGGTGAAAGCCGTGGCTGCCGATCTCGGGGTTTCCGAGAGCGACGTGACCGAGATGGAAGCGCGCATGAGCAACTACGATCAGGCGTTCGATCTGGTTGGCGATGATGAAGATGAGGGCGGTTTCGCACCGGTTCACTATCTGGAGGACAAATCCTCCGATCTGGCCGCGACCATCGAGAACGACAACTGGGACGATCATGCGACCCGTCGTCTGAGCTCCGCGCTCTCTTCTCTCGACGAGCGCAGCCAGCACATCATCCGCGCCCGCTGGCTCGACGATGACAGCAAGACCACTCTGCAGGAGCTGGCCGATACCTACGGCGTCTCTGCCGAGCGAGTGCGTCAGCTTGAGAAGAACGCGCTCAAGAAGCTGAAAGATGCCATGGAGGCCTGATGCCTCCGCGTTGAAAACAGGGCCTGATGGCCCTGTTTTTGTTTCTACCGCCGGTAATCGGGGCTTGCCCAGATAACCCTTGGGTATGTTATGTTGCCGCCACAGCCACATGATGGAGAGCAGAAGTGAAACTGTTGAAGGACCTGTTTACCAATAACCGTGAGTGGGCCGAGCGGATCAAAGCGGAAGATCCCGCCTTCTTTGCCACCCTCTCTGCCCAGCAGGCTCCCGAATACCTCTGGATCGGCTGCTCCGATAGCCGGGTGCCCGCCAACCAGCTGATGGGATTGTTGCCGGGGGATGTCTTTGTTCACCGCAACGTCGCCAATCTGGTGGTGCATACCGATTTCAACTGCCTCTCGGTGCTGCAATACGCGGTCGAGGTGCTCAAGGTGAAGCACATCATTGTCTGCGGCCACTATGGCTGCGGCGGGGTCAAGGCGGCGATGCAGAATCAGGAGCTGGGGCTCATCGACAACTGGCTGCGCAACATCAAGGATGTCTACTTCAAGTATGGTGAAGAGCTGGAGGCCATCGAAGATGAGCACGAGCGCTTCGACTATCTGTGCGAGCTGAATGTGGCCGAGCAGGTGGCCAACGTCTGTCATACCACCATCATCCAGAACGCCTGGCGCAAGGGGCAGGAGCTGGCCGTCCACGGCTGGATCTACGGGATCAAGGATGGCTTGCTGCACGATCTCGACCTCTGCATCAGCGGGCCGGATCAGATCCCCGACGTCTATCGCGCCTGGCCGGACATGCGTCCGCCCCACCGTCGGCGCTAAGGAGCATCCCGTTGGCGCCCGCCCTCTACCTGCAGATCAAGCAGCATATTCTGGATCGGATCCGCGAACGCCACTATCAGGCGGGGGACAGGATCCCGACCGAAGCGGCCCTGTGCGAGCAGTTCACCGTGAGCCGGATGACGGTCAACCGGGCACTGCGCGAACTGGTGGCCGAGGGGTGGCTGGTGCGTACCGCCGGTTCCGGCAGCTTCGTGGCGGACCGGCGCACCGAATCGCCGCTGCTGGCTATTCGCAACATCGCCGACGAGATTGCCGAGCGGGGCAGCGAATACAGCGCCCGGGTGATCCGGCTGCAGCGGCTGGCCGCCGACGAGAAGGTGGCGGTGCAGCTTGGGCTGCGGGTTGGTGCCCCCATCTTCCACAGCCTTATCGTTCATCAGGCCGATGGCGAGCCGCTGCAGCTGGAGGAGCGGTTCGTCGATGCCGAGCGGCTGCCGGGTTATGGCGAGCAGGATTTCACGAAGCAGACCCCCAACCGCTATCTGATGGAGCTTTGCCCCCTGTCGGAGATGGAGCACGTGGTGGAAGCCGTGTTGCCGAGTGCCGGTGAGGCGGGATTGTTGCAAATTCGCGTGGATACGCCCTGCCTATTGTTGCACAGGCGCACTTGGTCGGAAGGACATCTGGTCTCCTACGCCAGATTGCTCTCCCCCGGTTCTCGCTACAAGCTGAGCTCCAAGGCGCAGCTTTCTTGATTGTCTATACAAATCGATTCTTCTCAAGCCCACCTCTGGTGGGCTTTTTTGTGCTTAAACTCTAAGCGTGATGCTGTTATCAGGTTGTGAATCCTACTCTTTCTTTCGCCGGATGGATCGATTATAAGGATATGTATATACATTTGAGGTCGCTATGAACAAGGAACTGTTGAACTGCGAGCGGGTCTGGCTCAACGTGACGCCCGCCACCCTGAATGCCGGACTGGCCGATTACGGTCTGCTGCCGCTCCATGCCATCGGCGTGAAGGATGGCAAGATCCACGCGCTGGTGCCGATGGCCGAGTTGAAGGGGCCGTATCCCGCCCATTGGCTGGATATGCAGGGCAAGCTGGTTACTCCCGGCCTTATCGATTGCCACACCCATCTGGTCTTTGCCGGCAGTCGCGCCGAGGAGTTCGAGCTTCGTCAGCAGGGGGTGCCCTATGCCGAGATCGCCCGCCGGGGCGGCGGCATCATCAGCACGGTGCGTGCTACCCGCACCGCCAGCGAGGATCAGCTCTTTGAGCTGGCGCTGCCGAGGGTGAAATCCCTGATCCGCGAAGGGGTCACCACAGTGGAGATTAAGTCCGGCTATGGCCTGACGCTGGATGATGAACTCAAGATGCTGCGGGTGGCCCGCAGGCTGGGAGAGGCGCTGCCGATCCGGGTCAAGACCACATTGCTGGCGGCCCATGCGGTGCCGCCGGAGTATCGCGATGACCCCGACAGCTGGGTCGAGACCATCTGTCAGGAGATTATCCCGGCCGCTGCCAAAGCGGGGCTGGCCGATGCGGTGGATGTCTTCTGCGAGCATATCGGCTTCTCGCTGGCCCAGACCGAGCAGGTCTATCTGGCGGCGGATCAATACGGCCTGCCGGTGAAAGGGCATATGGATCAGCTCTCCAACCTTGGTGGCAGCACCCTCGCCGCCAACTTCGGCGCCCTTTCGGTGGATCATCTGGAGTATCTGGATCCGCAGGGGATCTTGGCGCTGGCCCAGCGCGGCGTAGTTGCCACCCTGCTGCCCACCGCCTTCTATTTTCTCAAAGAGACCAAACTCCCGCCGGTCGCCGCGCTGCGCAAGGCGGGGGTGGCGATGGCGGTCTCCTCCGACATCAACCCGGGCACGGCCCCCATCGTCTCGCTGCGGATGGCGATGAACATGGCCTGTACCCTGTTTGGCCTGACTCCGGTGGAGGCGATGGTCGGGGTGACCCGCCACGCCGCCAAAGCGCTTGGCGAGCAGGAGCGCCTTGGCCAGCTCAGGGTGGGGATGGCGGCCGATTTCCTGATCTGGCACTGCGCCCATCCGGCCGAGTTGAGCTACATGGTCGGCGTCGATCAGCTGGCTGGCCGCATCTTCAACGGCGAGGAGACCCTCCATGGATAAATTCAACCCGGTCGACATGTCGCTCTGGCAGGGACGACAGGATCCGGAAGATGGTGAACTGGCCCTGCGCTGGCATGACAAGGTGCAGCCCTGGGCTGCCGAGGCACAAGAGGCAGCTGGTGTAGTGCTGCTCGGGTTTGCCTGTGACGAAGGGGTGCGCCGCAACAAGGGGCGTGTCGGCGCCGCCGGTGCGCCGCTGGCGGTGCGCAAGCTGCTGGCCAATACCGCTTGGCACCTGAATCGACCCGTCTACGATGGCGGGGATGTGAGCTGTACCGATGGGGATCTCGATGCCGCCCACGGCCGTCTGGCCGAGCGGGTCGCCGCTGCGCTCGAACTGGGCCACTTCCCGCTGGTGCTGGGGGGCGGTCACGAAGTGGCCTTCGGTAGCTGGAGCGGCCTTAACAGTCATCTGGGCGGCAGTGGCAAGGTAGGCATCATCAACCTCGACGCCCACTTTGACCTGCGGATGAAGCAGGAGCTGGCAAGCTCCGGCACCCCCTTCTTCCAGATCGCCGAGCAGTGTGCCGCTCAGGGCACACCGTTTCACTACGCCTGCCTCGGGGTGGCCGAGACCGCCAATACCCAAGCCCTGTTTGCCCGCGCCAAGGCGCTGGGAGTGTGGCATGTGCTGGACGAGGCGATGACTCAGACCGAGCTGCCAGCCTTGCTAGGCGGGCTGGACGCCTTCATCGCCGATTGCGATCACCTCTATCTGACCATCGATCTTGATGTGCTGCCCGGAGCCGTGATGCCGGGAGTGAGTGCCCCCGCCGCCCGTGGCGTGGAGCTGGCGGTGATCGAACCACTGATCGCCCATATCCGGGCCAGCGGCAAGCTGAGGCTTGCCGATCTGGCCGAGTACAACCCGACGCTGGATCAGGACAACCGCAGTGCCCGCGTGGCCGCGCGACTGGTTCATTTGTTGACCCGTTAACCCTTTGGCCGCCCGTCGCCGAAGGCACCCTATTGATACAACAAGGAGTGTGTATGTCTGTGCAACAGCAGGATCCCCGTCATGATCCGAACCGCGTGATCCGTCCCCCGCGCGGCACCGAACTGACCGCCAAGAGCTGGCTCACCGAGGCGCCGCTGCGGATGCTGATGAACAACCTGGATCCCGAGGTGGCCGAGCATCCCCAGTCGCTGGTGGTCTATGGCGGCATCGGTCGCGCCGCCCGCAACTGGGCCTGCTTTGACAAGATCGTCGAGGTGCTGACCCGGCTCGAGGAGGATCAGACCCTGCTGGTGCAATCCGGCAAGCCGGTCGGGGTGTTCCAGACCCACAAGGATGCGCCGCGGGTGCTGATCGCCAACTCCAATCTGGTGCCGCACTGGGCCAACTGGGAGCACTTCAATGAGCTCGATAAGAAGGGCTTGATGATGTACGGCCAGATGACTGCGGGTTCGTGGATCTATATCGGCACCCAGGGGATCGTGCAGGGCACCTACGAGACCTTCTTCGCGGTGGCCAATCAGCACTTCAACGGTGAACCCAAAGGGCGCTGGATCCTGACCGGTGGTCTCGGCGGCATGGGCGGCGCCCAGCCGCTGGCCGCCACCATGGCCGGTTTCTCGATGATCGCCGTGGAGTGCGACGAGACCCGCATCGATTTTCGTCTGCGTACCCGTTATGTGGACAAGAAGGCTCACAGTCTGGATGAGGCGCTGGCCATGGTCGAAGAGGCCAAGCAGAGCGGCAGCGCCGTCTCCGTCGGTCTGCTCGGCAACGCCGCCGATGTGTTCGCCGAGCTGGTGGCCCGTGGCATCACCCCTGACGTGGTGACCGACCAGACCTCCGCCCACGACCCGGTGCACGGCTACCTGCCGCAGGGTTGGAGCGTGGCAAAGTGGCGCGAGCTGCAACAGAGTGCCCCGCAGGAGGTGAATCTGGCCGCTCGTCGCTCCATGGCCCGTCAGGTGGAGGCCATGCTGACCCTGCAAAGCCGCGGTGCGGCGACCCTGGATTACGGCAACAACATCCGCCAGATGGCGCTGGAGGAGGGGGTGAAAAACGCCTTCGACTTCCCCGGCTTCGTCCCGGCCTACATTCGCCCGCTGTTCTGCGAGGGGATTGGCCCGTTCCGCTGGGTGGCCCTCTCCGGCGATCCGGAAGATATCTACAAGACCGACCAGAAGGTGAAAGAGCTGATCCCTGATGATCCTCACCTGCACAACTGGCTCGACATGGCTCGCGAGCGCATCGCCTTCCAGGGCCTGCCGGCGCGGATCTGCTGGGTCGGGGTCAAGGATCGGGTGCGCCTCGGCCTGGCCTTCAACGAGATGGTCAAGAATGGCGAGCTGAAAGCCCCCATCGTCATCGGCCGCGATCACCTGGATTCCGGCTCGGTGGCGAGCCCGAACCGCGAGACCGAGTCGATGATGGATGGCTCCGATGCCGTCTCCGACTGGCCGCTGCTCAACGCCCTGCTCAACACCGCTGGCGGCGCGACCTGGGTCTCCCTGCACCACGGCGGCGGGGTCGGCATGGGCTTCTCCCAGCACTCCGGCGTGGTGATCGTCTGTGACGGCACCGATGACGCCGCCCAGCGGGTCGGTCGCGTGCTGCGCAACGACCCGGCTACCGGGGTGATGCGTCACGCGGATGCGGGCTACGAGATTGCCATCAACTGCGCCCGCGAGGCGAAACTGGATCTGCCGATGATTGACGGCGCCAACGGTGTCAAAGGAAAGGTGTAACACCATGTTTGAATTGACTATTACTCCGGGCGAGCTGGATCTTGCCACCCTGCGCCGCGTCAGCCGCGAACCGGTACATATTGCACTGGATCCGGCGGCGTTGCCGGCGATCCACACCTCTGCCGCCACTGTCTCCCGAGTGATCGAGCAGGGACGCGTGGTGTACGGCATCAACACCGGCTTTGGCCTGCTGGCCAACACCCGGATCCCGGTGGATCAGCTCGACGAGCTGCAGCGATCCATCGTGCTTTCCCACGCTGCGGGCATCGGCACCTATATGGATGACGCCACCGTGCGGTTGATGATGGTGCTCAAGCTCAACTCGCTGGCGCGTGGCTTCTCCGGCATCCGGCTGGCGGTGCTGGAGGCGCTGATGAAGCTGGTCAACGCCGAGGTCTATCCGCTGGTGCCGAAGAAGGGCTCCGTCGGCGCCTCCGGCGATCTGGCGCCGCTGGCCCATATGAGCTGCCTGCTGATCGGTGAAGGCAAGGCTCGTCACGACGGGCGCGAGATCGATGCGAGCGAAGCGCTGCGGATCGCCGGGCTTGAGCCCATCGCGCTGGCACCGAAAGAGGGGCTGGCGCTGCTCAACGGCACCCAGGCGAGCACCGCCTTTGCGCTGGAAGGGCTGTTCCACGCCGAGGATCTGTTCGCCGGAGCCATCACCATCGGTGCCATGAGCGTGGAGGCGGCCCTTGGCAGCCGCCGTCCGTTCGATGCCCGCATTCACGCGGTACGCGGTCAGCGTGGCCAGATTGATGCGGCTACCTGCTATCGCCATCTGCTGGGGGATCTCAGCGAGATCGGTATGTCCCATCACAATTGCGAGAAGGTGCAGGATCCCTACTCATTGCGCTGCCAGCCGCAGGTGATGGGGGCCTGCCTGACCCAGATCCGTCAGGCGGCCGAGGTGTTGGTGTGCGAAGCCAACTCGGTCTCCGACAACCCGCTGGTGTTTGCCGATGACGAGGAGATCATCTCTGGCGGCAACTTCCACGCCGAGCCGGTGGCCTTTGCGGCCGATAATCTGGCGCTGGCCATCGCCGAGATCGGTTCCCTTTCAGAGCGGCGGATGGCGCTGCTGATCGACTCGCGGATGTCCGGCCTGCCGGCGTTTCTGGTCAACAATGGCGGGGTCAACTCCGGCTTCATGATCGCTCAGGTCACCTCGGCGGCGCTCGCCTCCGAGAACAAGACCCTGGCCCATCCAGCCTCGGTAGACAGCCTGCCCACCTCCGCCAATCAGGAGGATCATGTCTCCATGGCGACCTTCGCCGGCCGCCGGCTGGCGGATATGGCGGAAAATACCCGCGGCATTCTGGCGGTGGAACTGCTGGCGGCGGCGCAGGGGCTCGATTTCCGTGCTCCGCTGCGGGCCAGTGCCGGGGTGGAAATGGCCAAGGGGCGGCTGCGCGCTCATGTCCCCTTCTACGACAAAGATCGCTACTTTGCCCCCGATATCGAGGCGGCGGCCGCGCTGCTGGGGCGTGCCAGCTACAACGATCTGATCCCGGCCGGGGTGCTGCCCAGCCTGTAAGCCTTGAGCTCCCTTCTCCCCTGGCGGGAGAAGGGTATGGGATGAGGGGGACGCCGCTTCACTGGCGTCAGTGAGATCCCGTAGCTGATAACAAAAGACCGCCCAATCGGGCGGTCTTTTCGTCTCTGTGATAGTCGGTCACTGGTGCTCGAACATCAGGAACAGATAGACCACGAACAGCACCAGATGGGTGGCGCCGTGCAGCACATTGGTACGGCCGCTGCTGAAAGTCACCTTGCACACCATGAGCGTAGTGATGAGCAGCACCATGTCGGCAGCGGAGAGGCCGAGGCGTACCTCCTGACCCAGCATGGAGCCGATAAAGAGCACGGCCGGGACGGTGAGGGCTATGGTGGCCAGCACCGAGCCGAAGTAGAGGTTCATGGCCCGCTGCAGCTGATTGTTGATGGCCGCCTTGATGGCGCCAACCGCCTCGGGAGCCAGCACGATACAGGCCACGATAAAGCCGCCGAGGGCCTGCGGTGCTGACAGCACCTTGACCCCGTAGTTGATGGGGATGGCCAGGGTCTTGGCCAACAGGATCACCACTACCAGATAGGCGAGCAGCAGCAGGGTGTGATAGACGTTGCTCTGCAGCGGGCCGTGATGCTCCTCGTAATCCTCGTGATCGCTGTCAACAAAGAAGTGGCTGTGGCTGCGGGTCTGGATCAGCAGGAAGACTACGTAGAGCAGGATCGAGATGGTGATGAGCATCCATGACATGGCGCGCGACATGCTGCCAACCGTGCCCCCTTCGGTGAAGTTGGGCAGCACCAGACAGAGCAGGGCGAGCGGGATGATGGCCACCAGATAGGATTTGACCCCGTCCAGATTGAAGCTCTGGGTGTGGTAGCGCCAGCCGCCAAACAGCAGGGTGAAGCCGACCAGACCGTTGGTGACCAGCATCACTACGGCGAACATGGTGTCGCGGGCCATCACCGGATTGGGCTCGCCGGTCAGCATGACCGAGGAGATCATCACTACCTCCAGCGAAATGACCGAGAGAGTGAGGATCAGGGTGCCAAAGGGTTCGCCCAGCTTGATGGCGAGGGCATCGGAGTGGCGCACCACCGAGAAGATGGCCCAGGTGACGATGGCAAGCAGCCCCGCCGACACAGGAAGATAGATCCCGAGCGGAGTTGTCTCTGTCAGCAGGTCACTGCCGAGCGTCTTGAAAAAGAGCAGGGTCAGCAGGCCGACGGGCAGGGCAATCTCTTGCCGGATAACTGTCTTCATAGGCAATGGTTCTCTTCTGGGGCGACCGGTGGGCCGGGAGATGAATGGAATGTGCAACGGGCGGTTGCACCCTGACCAGCCCCTTATGATAAAAGCTCTTGGCCTCGAGGGGCAGCCCATTTTGTTAACAGATGTAAATCGGGTGCCTGGAGCGGAACAGATCTCGGGTTGTGGCGGCGCCGATGGCAGGCTTGCCCCGTTGGCAAGGCTCTGCTGAAATGGCTCCCCCTCTGATCAGGAGTCCATGTGATGCCGTTGCCACCCATCTCTCACGACTATGAACCGGCCAGCGCTGCCGAACAGGCGGCGCTCTCGGCCAGTGATCCGCTGGTGATCGTGGCCGCCAGCGCTAGGATCCGCATCGATCCCGTCTATTACCGGCTCGGTCTGGTGGGCAGTGAGCCGCAGATCCGGGTGCGGGAGCCGGTTGCCAAAGCGCTGGTGCGGGTAGCCGCAGCGCTGCCTGCGGGATTGGGGCTCACCTTGCTCGACGGATTTCGCAGTCGCGCCACGTCTCTGGCCATCTTCGAGCGGATCAAGGGCGAAATTGCCGCAGCCAATCCCGACTGGGATGGCGCTCGGCTTGAGCAGGAGACTCGCCGTTTCTGTGCCCATCCCTCTGATCCCGGTCACTATCCGGTACCGCCCCATCTGTCGGGCGGAGCCATCGATCTGCTGCTGCACGATCTGGCGAGTGGCGAGCCGCTCGACTTTGGTACCGGCTTTGACGATATCAGCGAGCGGGCCGAGAGCGACTATTTCGAACGCCCCTGTGCGGGAATGAGCGAGGCGCGGCGGTTGCAGATCCGTGACAACCGCCGTCTGCTGTTCTGGCTGATGCGGCGGGAAGGGTTCAGCAACTATCCTGGCGAGTGGTGGCATTTTGATCTGGGCGACTGCCTCTGGGCCCGTTTTCGCGGTGGTGAGTACCGCTATCCTGCCGCAGAGTGAGTGACCCCGGCTCAAGCTCCGGGAAAGAGAGTTCTCTTCTCTGTCGTCAGGCCGTTTCCGCCATGGGTTGGCGGAAGGCCTGTTGCCAGAGCAGCAGCTCCTGCAGCGGCATGGGCTTGCCAAAGACATAGCCCTGTATCAGATAGACTCCCTGCCGATACAGGTAGTCGACCTGCTCCCGGGTCTCGACCCCCTCGGCAATCATCTCCATCCCCGACTCTCGGCCAAAGGCGATGATGGCATCCAGCACGCTGCGTTTGAGGTCGTCGGTGCCTATGGTGTCGACGAACATCTTGTCGATCTTGATCTGGCGGATCCCGAGGCTCTGCAGATAGGCGAAGCCGCCATAGCCGGTACCAAAGTCATCCAGTTTGATGTGATAGCCCCGCTCTTGCAGGGCATTGATCTCGCTGGTAGCACTCTTGATATCGGTCAGTGGTTTGCGCTCGGTCAGCTCAAAGGTGAGCTGGGCGGGGGAGGGCCACTGATGTTGTTGCAGCAGGTTGCGCAGCAGAGGCTGCTCGACATGGGCCGCCACCAGATTGACGCTGACCCACTGAGTTGCAGCAAGAGAGGAGAGGTCTGTGAGTACCCGCTCCAGCAATTGGGCTGTTATCGGCAGGATCAGCCCCTGCTCTTCGATATAGTCGATAAAGGCGCCGGGAGGAACCAGCTCCCCCCTGCGGCGCCAGCGTAGCAGCGCCTCGAAGCCAACGACTTCTCCGGTTCGGCTATCCACTACCGGTTGGTAGAAAGGTTCAAATTCCTGATTTTTCAAACCGATCTGCAACAGTCCTTGCAGCGAGCGCTGATAGTGGCGATGCAACCAGTAGGCACCAGCCAGCAGAATACCCAGCGCCACACCAATCCATAAAGCCAGGGTTTCAGCCTGCGCTCTGGCATAACGTGTCAGTGCCTGGCCTGCCCACAACGTCTGCTTGGTCAAGGTGTTAGGTTCATAAGAGTCGATACTGTTCGGACCTGGCTCCTGTTTGATTCGTTTGTCGCCACGCGGCAGCATGGGGACGTACGAATCTTTGTTGATCAGATTGAACTCCAGATAGAAGCAGTCGGCACAGGGGGTCTGAAGGATTTCGTGGATCCAGCTGTTGTCCAGCACCCAATAGGCAATGTTGCCGTTGGTGGCTCTGTAATAGACCACCAGTTCCTGTTCCGTATTGAAGCTGGGTGGTGTGGCGGTCAGGCCGAACGGGCCTATGGCGATGTCATCAGGTTGTGGGCTGATGGCAATCGAGATTCCTTGCCCCAGGCTGGAGCAAACCTGCCCCGAGCCAAGCTCCAACCCTTGCAGGCGAATATGGGTGTTGTAAAAACGGGGGTTACGCAGTAACGCCATATCCTTGGCGCCGCAGTTGAACTCGAACTGTTTCAACTGGGTAGAGAGAATCTCGTTAATAATTTTGTAGCGTTCGATGTTGGCCTGCTTTATCTCAGCCATCTTCTGCTCCTGCATTCTTTCTGCAAGAGGCTTAGCCAGCCAGTACGCAATCGGTTGACCGACAAGAACAGGAAAAGCCAACAATAACAAATAAATAAGTATTGATGGGGTGCGCATGGGGCGACCTGCTGTATGGTTGGGCCCATATGGGCAACATTGAGTTTATTGCATTAGTACAATCAATTTGAAGCGGGATTATTAGCTGCCTTGATTAAATTATTAACGTAATGATTTTAAATGATTTTGTATCTTGGTTATGGAGAGATTCAATCGTTAACCTGTCATAAATGACAATTGCCCGACTTATCCGAACGCATTAGAGTAGCCCCGCGGTTTGACTCACCGTGTGTTCAATACTCCTGTATCTGTTTTTTGTCAGTAGCACAGAGTGTTAGTTTTGATATGAGTGTTCCTTTTGGTCCCTTTTCAGGGACCATTTTTCTTTCTGCCGTTTTCCGCTCTGCTCTCTTCGTTTGCTCCGCGCTTGGTAATCTCCCCTCGCTTTCGGTATCCTCGCCCCTTTGAAATTGCAGAAGCGGGATCTCCATCCATAGCAGGGCGCTGATCGCCGCTGCTACCATGAGGTCACATGGATGATGCTGGGCATACGGAAAGGCGCATGAAACTGACTACACAGCTTGTCTCGTTTATCACCCTGTGCGTGATTGCCGCCATGGCGACCGTGCTGATTGGCGGCGTGTTCAGCTTTCGCGAGCTGGGGATGGAGCTGCAGCAGAAGAAGGTTGATGCGCTGGTCGAGGTGATCGACAAGCAGCTCGATGTCTCCCATGACATGAACGAAATGAGTCACTGGTTGCCCACCCTGCTGCGTGCTTCCCACGTCGTCGAGCTGGAGGTGCGCCAGAACGATCAGCGAGTCTACTGGTTTCGCGATGTGCAGCGTTCGGTCGATGATCAGTTGTTGCTGCCATACAGCAAGCCCTTGACCCACCAGATCGGCATGCAGGCCAATCTGAAGCTGGAGCGCCCCTTCAAGGAGGCTGAGTACTCCATCAAGGCGATGTCCGGTATCTCCTTCGGCGTCTTTATCGTGGTGTTCGGCCTCTGGTACTCCATTCGCTGGCTGCGCCAGCAACTGCGCGGAGCCGAGTTGTTGGCCGAGCGTGCCCAGCTGATCCTCGATGACAAACTCTCCAAACTGAATCACGACCCCGCCGAAGAGTGGCCGGTTGCCGCCAGTCAGGCGCTCGACCATCTGCTGGCCGAGCTGGCGGATGCCCGCAAGGAGCGCAGCCGCTTCGACAACTTCATCCGCAGCAATGCCTTCGTCGACAAGATGACCGGCATTGGCAACCGTCTCTTTTTCGACAACCGGCTCGAGAGCGCCATCATGGAGGCGAGCGTGATGAGCGGCGGCGTGCTGCTGATCGATCTCGCCTGTCTAGAGGATCTGGAGGCCGAGCAGTTCGATCTGCTGGGTCATGACCTGATGCTGGAGGCAAGCGCTACTATCGGGGCCTTCGTGCGCAAGCACAGTGGCGCCCTGCAGGCCCGCTATGCCGGGCAAGTGTTTGCCGTGCTGCTGCCCAATATGTCCGAGAGCGAGATGGTGGACAGTGCCAGCCAGCTGCTCAAGAGCCTGCAGCGCCTCCACTGGCCGCAAGAGGTCAATCCGGAGACCGCGGTTTATCTCGGCGCCGTCTGCTATCAGTCGCAGGACTCCCTGCTCAAGGTACAGGAGGAGGCGGAGCTGGCTCTCAAGAGCGCCCGTCTGCAAGGGCACAACGGCTGGTTCCTCTACGAAAAGCAGCTGGATGAGGAGCAGAGCAGCAAGGGCACTGTGCGCTGGCGTACTCTGCTCAGCCGCCGCCTCGAGGATCAGGCCATCGAGTTCTATATCCAGCCGATCCAGCAGGATCGCGGGCAGGTGGTGCTGCAGCAGGAGTTGCTCACCTATCTTGACGATGAGCAGGGGCGGCCGCTGCCAGCCGGGATCTTCATGCCGATGGCCGAGAAGGTGGGGTTGTTGCTCCAGCTGGATCGGCTGGTGGCGGAGCAGACCCTGGCGTTGCTGCGTCAGCGCTCCGACCAGAGCTGCCCGGTCAGTCTGGCTCTCAGCGCCCAGAGCCTGCTCCATCGCGACTTCCAGCGCTGGCTCTTCTTCGCTCTGTTCCAGCTGCCGCGCAGTACCAACGAGCGGCTGATCCTGCAGCTCTCTGAGGCGCAGGTTACCCGCCATTTCGAAGCCCTGAAGCGACCGTTGCGCTCCCTGCGGATGCTCGGATGCATGCTGGCCATCGACCATGCCGGCCAGGATGTGGTGAGCACCCAGTACATCAAGGAGTTCGAAATCAACTTCCTCAAGCTCCACCCCAGCTTGGTGCGGGAGATCCATGCTCGCCAGGTGAACCAGATGGCGGTGCGCAGTCTGGTGGGCGGCTGCGCCAATACCCCGACCCGGGTTCTGGCCGTGGGGGTCGAGAGTGGTGACGAGTGGAAGATGCTGCGCCACCTCGGGGTACATGCGGGGCAGGGCCCCTGGTTTGCGCTGCCCGAGCGACTGGTGATGGAACCGGCCGAAGCCTGATGTCTCAGAGGCGGCCCTGCTCCCTGAGCCCGGCCAGCCCCTGCATGCCACCGGTGTGGATAAATACGATCCTGCTACCCGGAGCTATGCGACCCGCAGCCAGCTCGCGAAACAGCCCGTACATTGCCTTGCCGCTGTAGATGGGTTCCAGCGGCAGACCGGTTTCGGTGCTGAAGGCCTGTACCCACTGCCAGAGCGCCGGGCTGAATCTGGCGTAACCACCGTCGTGATGATCCAGTGCGATCTGCCAGCCGGGTGTTGTGGCGGCGGCGGGGTAGAGGCGGCGCACCTCGTCGGCGATAAAGTTGCCTCCCTTGAGCACGGCGATGGCGAGGATCTGCTCCCTTTCCTGCTTGCCGGCAATCAGGCCGGCCAGGGTGCCGCCGCTGGCGCAGGGGAGCACCCAGAGATCCGGCGAGAAGGGGAGCTCGGTTACCAGTTCGGCCACTCCGGGGATGGCGAGAGGGCTGCTCCCGCCTTCGGGAACGATGAGGGTATCTGCGGCTTCAAATTGAGCCAGCCATTCCGGCTCCTGCCGCCGCCGGTAGCTCTGCCGATCGACAAAAACGAGATCCATGCCCCAGCGTATGGCATCGCTCAGGGTAGAGTTGCTGACTGAGTCACTTTCGCCCCGTATGATACCTGTGGTGCGAAGGCCAAATTGATGGCCGGCAGCGGCCAGGGCATGGATATGATTGGAGTAAGCGCCACCAAACGAGAGCAGGTGGCGTTTGCCGTGTTCGTGGGCATGGTGCAGATGGTATTTGAGCTTGCGCCACTTGTTGCCGGAGATGAGCAGGTGGATCAGATCGTCCCGTTTGCACCAGAGCTCGACGCCATAGCGGGTCAGCAACGGATGGTGGATCGCTTGCAGTGGTGACGGGCCAATGGCACTGATTTCAAACGCCGGCGGCGAAGGGTTGGCTTGCAATGGTGAGTCCCTGTTTTGTCTGGAGGCTAATTTGCTGTTTATGTTAATATTTCACTCATTTAATCACTAATGACGGGCGGGCTTACATGAAACAACTGTTCAGACGGTCGACGCCAAGCCGCCAGGTGGGGCTCTTGCTGGCCAATGACAGGATCATGCTGGCAGCTGTGGGCAATCCCCCAGTGTTTGCTACGCGCGCCATCAACAGCCCGCAAGAGTGGCCGCTCGCCGTCAACGAACTATTCACTCGCCACGGCCTTGCCAAATCCCGGGTACGCGTTGCCCTGGCCGCCCCGCTCTATCAGCAGATCCAGATCGACAAGCCCGCCGTCCCCGATGCCGAAATGGCGGGGGCGCTCCCCTGGGCCATCAAGGATTATGTCAACGAGCCGGTGCTGCAGCTGGCGATGGATTATGTGGATCTGCCCACTCCGCCTGCCGGTCGACCGCGGATCAATGTTATCTGCCTGCCCAAGAGCAGGGTGCTGCAACTGGCAGAGGCGATCAACGGCATTGCCACCCTGCAATCCATCATCAGTGATGAACTGGCGTTGACCTCCCTTTATGAGGCGGATGCAACGGTGCGCATGCTGCTCTGGCAGCCGAAGGGACAGGATCTGCAACTGCTGGTTTTTCATCAGGGGGGGCTCTGCTTCTCCCGCCAGTTGCGCGGCTTTGCCTCCCTGACCGGCGAACAGGAGCCTGACAGCATGTTGCTCGATTCGCTGGCGCTGGAGATCCAGCGCTCGTTCGATTATCTGGTCGGCCAGCTCAAACTGCCGGAGATTGGCCAGATGCAGCTGGCCGTCGCCTCGCCCTTTATCGGCACCCTGGTTCGCCACATGGAGCATACCTTCGGCCTCGCTGTCTCCGCCATGGCCAACAAGGCGGTACTGGCCGGGGTCGAATACCTCTCGGCCTATGCTGCCGCCATCGGGGAGGATGCCTGATGAAACGTCAGATAAACCTCTATGGCGCCGAGTTTCACCCCAAGCGGCAGTGGGCCAGCCTCAACCAGATGGTGCTGGCATGGGGCATCACCCTGCTTGTCATCTTGCTGGTCGGTGCCGGTTACAGCTGGCAGCAGCACAGTGTCAGCAGAGCGCTGGCACAGGTCAACGCCGAGCTGGCGCTCAAGCGCAGCGAGGCGCAGCGGCTCGATGCCGATCTGGCGCGCCATCTGGCCGATCCGGCTCTGCAGCAGCAGTTGCTCAACAAGCAGGATGATCTGGGGGCCAGACAGGAGCTGCTGCGCCAGCTCGGCTCCTTATCCCTGCAAAAATCGCAGGGGTATGCCGGTGTGTTGGCCGATCTCTCCCGCATTCGCAACAGTAATCTCTCCCTGCAACGGATCGAGATCCTCGAAGGGCGGATCAATCTCTCCGGCTTTGCCGGTCGCAGTCAGGATGTGCCGGCCTGGGTCAACCGCTTCAAGCAGGCCCCGACCCTGATGGGCAAGGAGTTTGGCGAGTTGACCCTGAGTCGTGACAAGGAGGGGCGTCTTGCGTTCCAGTTGAGTGGCATTGCGCGGGAGAAGCCCTGATGAACCTGAAAGCACAATGGCAGGAGTGGTCTCGGCGAATTAACGCCCTGAGCCAGCGGGAGCGGGTGCTGATCCTGCTGACCGGGCTGGTGCTGCTGGTGGCTGCCTGCGTCTATGGCTGGCTGGATGGCGCTGATACCCAGCTGCGGCAGGATCGCATGGCCCTGAGCGCAGCCGAACGCGATCTCGAGATTCTGGGGCTGGAGAATCTGGGCAAGCAGGCTCGTCTGCAGCGGGATCCCAATCAGGGGGTTCGTGAGCAGCTGGCACGGGTAGAAAGCGATCTCACAGCTGTCGATGAGGCGCTCAAGGCCCAGACTGTCGACCTGATCCCGGCACACGAAATGCCGCAGGTGCTGGAGGCGCTGCTCTCCCGCTCTGCCAATCTCCATATGCTGGCACTCAGTTCACTGGAGCCGACGCCACTGATGGCCGGGGAGCAGGGGCAGAAGGTCAATCTTTACAAACACGGTATCCGTCTCCAGCTGGAAGGCGGTTATTTCGATGTGTATCAATATCTCAAGGCGCTGGAGGCGTTGCCTCGCCACTTTTACTGGAAACAGTTCGACTATCAGGTGAAAGCCTATCCGGGGGCTGTGGTGGAGATGGAGATCTACACCCTGAGTACCAGCAAGGAGTTTATTCGTGGCTAGATGGTTTGCATTGTGGGCGTGCCTCTTTGCGTTGCTGGCGCAAGCCGGGCAGGTCGAGGTGTTGCAGGATCCCACCGCGCCCTTGGCCGACATGGCGGTTGGCGCGAGTGCAACCGGCCAGAACAGCGCCGGCTTGCCGAAGCTGCAGAGCATCATGCTGGGCAATGGCCCGGCACTGGCGGTGCTCAATGGCAAGAGTTATCGGGTCGGGCAGCAGGTGGACGGCTACAAGCTGGTGGCCATCAATGCCGATGCGGTGGTGCTGGAAAAGGCGGGAAAACGCCATTCGGTGGCACTGTTTGCCAGCAAGATCAGGGTTTGAGCCGCACTAGCCATTGGCAGGTAAGCCGGGTTTATCGAGTTTCATTGCAGGGTGCACTAATTACATGAAAATACACCGTTTCTGTTTGATCACCTTGGCCATGATGGCCGCAGGCTGCACTACCTACAAGCACCCAGAGCCAACTCAGGCCAAGGACGCGCTCAAGCAGGCGATGAATGAGCAGCAGAAGCAGCAAAATGCCCCCCTGACCACGCTGCCCAAGTCGGTGCAGAGCGAGCTGCTGCAACTGAACCGGCCGCAGATGCCGATTGCCATGCCGGAGAAGCGGTTGCGTATTGCTGCCCATGATGTGGAGGCGGTGGAGTTTTTCGGTTCACTGTTCAAGGGCTCCCGCTATAGCGTGGCGGTGCATCCCGGGGTCTCCGGGCTGGTCTCGGTCGAACTGAAAGATGTCACCCTGCCCGAAGTGCTGGCGGTAGTTGGCGATATGTATGGCTTCGACGTGCAGCGCAAAGGGAGTGTTTTCCATATCTATCCTGCAGGCCTTCGCACCGAGACCATCCCGGTCAACTATCTGATGCTCTCCCGGCGCGGCCTTTCCCGCACCTCGGTCAGTACTGGTGGGGTGACCGCCAATGACAACAACAACGGTAGCAACAGCAATTTCGACAGCTCATCCAGCAACAGCACGACCAATAGCACGACAAATAACTCGAGCAACTCGAACAGCAGTGGCAATGGCACCCGGATCGAGACAGATAACACCAACGACTATTGGACCGATCTGCGTGATGCGTTGCAGACCCTGGTCGGCAGTGGTGACGGACGTGCGGTGATTACCAGCCCGCAGGCGGGGCTGGTGACGGTGCGTGCCTATCCAAAAGAGCTCAAGGCGGTGCGCGAGTTCCTCAGCCAGTCGGAAGAGCATCTCAAGCGTCAGGTGGTGCTGGAGGCCCGTATCCTTGAAGTGACTCTTAGGGAGGGTTATGAGCAAGGTGTCGACTGGAGCGGTCTTTCCGCTAGCTGGGATGGCAACAAAGGAATAACAGGGGGAGAGTCTCTAGCCAATACTCAGCTTCCCACAACCAGTAATGAAATCTTCACCGCTCTGGGTGGAGGGGCCGGGTTTAAGGTCTCTGACGGCAACTTTAATGTGGCGGTCAAGTTGCTGAAAACACAGGGCGATGTGAATACCCTCTCCAGCCCGCGTGTGACTGCCACCAACAACCAGAAGGCGGTGATCAAGGTGGGTACGGACGAGTACTTCGTCACCAACGCCTCGACCACCACCGTGACTTCGACTGGCACGGCTGAACCTATCGTGACCCCCAATGTGGAGCTGACCCCCTTTTTCTCGGGCATCGCGCTGGATGTGACGCCGCAGATCGATGAAGAGGGTCGGGTGTTGCTGCATATCCACCCCTCGGTTATCGATACTGAAGAGCAGAAGAAGATCATCAATGTAGGCACCGCCAAACCGCTGGAGCTGCCGCTCGCCAAGAGCTCGATCCGCGAATCCGATACCGTGGTGCAGGCCAACAACGGCGACATCATCGTGATAGGTGGCCTGATGAAGACCGACAAGTCGGAAAGCGTCAGCAAGGTGCCGTTGCTGGGCGATATCCCCTGGGTGGGCGAAGCATTTACCAATCGCCGCGAGAGCACCAAGAAGGTAGAGCTGGTGATTATGCTCAAACCGACCGTGGTGGAGAAAGATACCTGGCAAAACGAGTTGCAACGCTCCTCCGATTTGCTCGACAAGTGGTATCCCTCCAAGGGCTAACTCATGACTCAGCGAGCGGTCAGTCTTATTCCGGGTGGCCTGCGGCGATTTGTTCGCAGAGGCCTCTTGCCCGCGGTTGCAGGTAACGACTGATGTACCTGAACCATTTCGGCCTGCAGGAGGCGCCGTTCAGCCTTACCCCCAACACCAGTTTCTACTACGGCCTGCCGCCTCATGAAGAGGCGCTGCAGGTGCTCAACTGGGCGCTGGCTCAGGGGGAAGGGTTTATCAAGGTGACCGGCGAGGTGGGGACCGGCAAGACCCTGCTCTGCCGCAAACTGCTGAGCGAGCTGGGCTCGGAAGAGTGCCCGGTACGCCTGGCCTGGCTGCCCAATCCCCACCTCAGTCCAGCCGAGCTGCGCACCGCGCTGGCACTGGAGCTGGGGTTGTCGGTGCGGGATCAGAGCGAGCTGGATCTCACCGATCGCATCCATCGCCATCTGATCAGCCTGCATCAGCAGGGGAGTCGGGTGGTGGTCCTGATCGACGAGGCACAGGCTCTGCCGGATGAGACGCTGGAGGCCATTCGGCTGTTTGGCAATCTGGAAACCGAGTCGAGCAAGCTGTTGCAGATAGTGCTGTTTGGTCAACCCGAACTGGATGTGCGGCTGGCCAAAACCAATCTGCGTCAGCTGCGCCAGCGCATTGGCTTCTCCTATCGCCTGCGGCCACTCAGTTTTGACGAGACTCGTGCCTATCTGGAGCACAGATTGCAGGTCTCCGGTTATCGCGGCGCGCCGCTGTTCGCCGGCCGCGCCTTGCGCCTGCTATGGCGCGCCTCGCGCGGCGTGCCAAGGCTTATCAACATTCTGGCGCACAAGTGCCTGATGCTGGCCTATGGTCAGGGTGCTCGTCAGGTTGATGGCCGGCTGGTAGGGCTCGCCATTCGCGACACCGACGATGCCAGCCGCTTTGCGCCGCGGCGCTGGTGGCCGCTGTTGCTATTGCTGGGATGTGCCCTGGCTTATGGAGTCTGGTCATGAGCGTGATCAACCAGATGCTGAAAGATCTGGAGCAGCGCCAGCAAGGCGCCGAAGGCGCGGCTGTCTACGTTGCTCCGGCGCGCCAGCAGGGTTGGTGGATGTTGCTGCTCACTCTGCTCTGCGGGCTGGCACTCGGGATCCTGGGATGGCGAACCTGGATCTACTGGCAGCAAACCCGTGCGGTTGCGCCGCAGGCCAATGTAGTCAGTGAGCAGGCCACTCCCGATGCGGTTGCCCGGGTTGCCGAGCCGGTCGCTTCAGCCGCATCGGCCGAAGTGGCCGCTACCCTGCCACTGCCCCGTCAGGCGGAACCTGCAGATGAAGAAGCGGAAGACGAGGCATCGCTGGCTCAGGGGGAAGGTGCTCCCTTTGACGCCTCCAGCGAGATTGACGAGCGGACGCCGACCGATGAGGAGCTGCAGCCCGAGCTGTATGCCGAGCTGGCTGCGGAGCAGCAGGCTGCCGCCGCACCGCGCAAGCCGAGCGTGCTCAAGATTGAAACGGTCGAGCTGTCACCCAAAGAGCTGGCGGCGCTCTCGGAGCGCAAGGCGACTACCGCCATGGCCAAGGGCAATATGCGCG
This sequence comes from Aeromonas jandaei, assembly GCF_037890695.1. NCBI lineage: Bacteria > Pseudomonadati > Pseudomonadota > Gammaproteobacteria > Aeromonadales > Aeromonadaceae > Aeromonas > Aeromonas jandaei. The sequence goes on from NZ_CP149571.1 coordinate 1,251,014, forward strand.
ATACGCAGGACAACTACTACGACGTGCTTGCCCACGATCCCTATAACCAAGGGGCCCGTGAACAGCTGGCCGGCTTGCTCTACGGAGAAGGGCGGCTGACTGAGGCTCGCCAGCTGCTGGAGGAGGGGATCCGACTCGATCCGCAACAGGCCGATTTTCGCCTGCTACTGGCCCGTCTTGCCATTAGCGAGGGGTTGCAGCAGCAGGCGCTGGGCTGGTTGGCTGGTTATCAGCCTGATCTCGCCAGCAATCTGGACTATTACGCGACTTGGGCCGGACTGGCGCAGGAGCTGGGACAGAATGTCGAGGCGGCCAATCTCTATGTGAAGCTGCTGCGTCAGCAGCCCGATCAGGGGCGCTGGTGGCTTGGGCTTGGTGTGGCCGAGGATGGTCAGGGCCACAGCCAGCGAGCCCTTGATGCCTATCGCAATGCCCAGCTGCACGGCAACCTGGGCGAAGCATCCACCAACTGGCTGGAACAACGGATTGCCCAGCTTGCTCCCTGACGATTACCGGATCAGATGGAGCAAGGGGGAAGAGAACAACAGGAATCGGAGTAGCAATGGCACAACCCAGACTGAAAATGCGCCTCGGCGACCTGCTGGTACAAGAGCAGATCATCTCCGATGATCAGCTGCAGCTCGCGCTGCAGCAGCAGCGTCAGACCGGCCGCAAGCTGGGCACTACCCTCATCGACCTCGGCTTTATCAGCGAGGTGCAGTTGCTGCAGTTCCTCGCCCGTCAGCTGGATGTGCCCTTCTTCGATCTCAACAACCTCACCATAGATGCTGCCGCGGTGCCGCTGTTGCCCGAGGTGCAGGCGCGCCGTTACCGGGCGCTGGCGGTCAATCTCACCGACGATCGGGTGACGGTGGCCATGTCGGATCCGGCCGATCTGAGTGCACTGGATGCCATTGCCGCTCTGCTCAGCCCGCGCATCATGGTGCTGGCGGTTGCCCGAGAAGGGCAGCTGCTGGAGTATTTCGACCGGCTCTACCGCCGTACCCGCGAAATCGAGAGCTTCGCCGAACAGCTGCAGGAGGAGTATCAGGACTCCGGCTTCGAGCTGGGCTCCAGCAATCTGGGAGCTAATGATGAGGGGGAGGCGACGGTGGCCAAGCTGCTGCGCTCCCTGTTTGAAGACGCGGTGCAGGTTGGCGCCTCGGATATCCATATCGAGCCGGACGAGAAGGTGCTGCGCATTCGCCAGCGGATCGACGGCATCCTCCACGAGAATATCCTCAACGAGGTGCGTATCGCCCAGGCGCTGGTGCTGCGTCTCAAGCTAGTGGCGGGGCTCGATATTTCCGAGAAGCGCTTACCGCAGGATGGCCGTTTCAACATGAAAGTGCGCGGCCGTGATGTGGATGTGCGGATGTCCACCATGCCGGTACAGTATGGCGAGTCGGTGGTGATGCGTCTGCTGGATCAATCCTCCGGCATCCTCTCGCTGACTGAAACCGGGATGCCGCCCGATATCCTGACCCGTTTCCGCCGTCAGCTCAAACGGCCACACGGCATGATCCTGGTAACGGGCCCGACCGGTAGCGGCAAGACTACTACCCTCTATGGCGCGCTCTCAGAGCTGAATCAGGCGAGCCAGAAGATCATCACGGTTGAAGACCCGGTGGAGTACCGTTTGCCTCGCATCAGCCAGGTGCAGGTCAACCCCAAGATTGGCCTCACCTTCTCCCACGTGCTGCGTTCTACCTTGCGTCAGGACCCGGACATCCTGCTGGTGGGCGAGATGCGCGACAACGAGACGGTGGAGATCGGCCTGCGCGGCGCCATCACCGGTCATCTGGTGTTGACTACCCTGCACACCAACGATGCGGTGACCAGTGCCCTGCGCCTGATCGATATGGGGGCTCCGGGCTATCTGGTGGCCAGTGCCCTGCGGGCGGTTGTTGCCCAGCGACTGGTGAGACGGATCTGCGAACACTGCGTTGAGGAGAAGGTGCCGGACGAAGGACAGACGACCTGGCTTACCGTGCTCTCGGGAGAGGCCCCCGGTCAGCATACCTATCACAAGGGGCGGGGTTGCCAGAGCTGCAACTTCACCGGTTATTCGGGCAGGATCGGGGTGTACGAGTTGCTGGAGCTGGATCAACCGATGATGGATGCACTGCGCCGCAATGACGCTGAGGGTTTTGCCAAGGCGGCCCGTCAGCATGAGCACTATCGGCCGCTGGCCCTCACTGCCCTCGATTATGCCCGCGAGGGGATCACCTCGGTGGATGAGGTGCTCCGGCTGGCCGAGGATTTGGGGTAAGCGATGGCTAACTTTGCCTACAAGGGGCGCGACAGTCAGGGCAACGCTACCAGTGGTGTGGTTGAGGCGGCCAACGAAATGGCGGCGGCCGAGCAATTGATGCGCCGTGGCGTGATGCCTACCGAGCTCAAACCGGGCAATGCCAAGGGGGCTGAGCTTAACTGGTCGCTGCTGCTGGAAGGTGGCGTCAAACTCGACGAGCTGGTGATCTTCTGTCGCCAGATGTATGCCCTGACCCGAGCCGGGATCCCGATCCTGCGCGCCATCGCCGGGCTGGAGGAGAGCACCCACAGCAAGCCACTCAAACGTGCGCTCCATGCGCTGGGAGAGGATCTTGGCAACGGCCGACCCTTGTCGAGCTCGATGCAGGCTCACCCCAGAGTGTTCAGCAGTCTCTTCATCGCCATTATCCACGTAGGGGAGAACACCGGTCAGCTGGAAGAGGCCTTCCTGCAGCTTGCCACCTATTTCGAGCTGGAGCTGGAGACCCGCAAGCGGATCAAGACGGCGATGCGTTATCCCAGCTTCGTGCTGATCGCCATCGGCATCGCCATGGTGATCCTCAATATCATGGTGATACCGGTCTTTGCCGGCATGTTTGCCAAATTCGGGGTGGAGCTGCCGCTGGCGACCCGGATCCTGCTCGCGACTTCTCACTTCTTTGTGCACTACTGGTGGCTGATGCTCGCCACCCTGATTGCTATTGTTGTCAGCTGGCGGCGCTGGGTAGCGACCCCCAAGGGCAAGCTGACCTGGCATCGCTGGCAACTCAGGTTGCCTATCGTCGGAACCATCATAGAGCGTTCACTGCTGGCCCGTTTTGCCCGCAGTTTTTCCATGATGCTTAAAGCCGGGGTGCCGCTCAATACGGCACTGATGCTGGTTGCCGATGCGGTGGATAACGCTTGGATGGCTGGCCGGATCCGTGATATGCGGGCCGGGATCGAGCGGGGCGAGAGCCTGCTACGCACCGCCAGCAGCAGTGGTCTATTTACCCCGTTGGTAATGCAGATGATTGCGGTGGGTGAAGAGACCGGTCAGGTCGATGACCTGCTCCATGAAGCTGCCGAATATTACGAGCGAGAGGTCGACTATGACCTCAAGAGCCTCACAGCGCGGATCGAGCCGATTCTGATCGGGATTGTGGCTGTCATGGTTTTGATTCTGGCGCTGGGTATCTTCACGCCGATGTGGGACATGATGAGAGCCGTAAGAGGCAAGTAATTTGCTGGCGTAGCCGCGGGGAGTCGAGGGCTGGATGAGCAGACAGGCAGTGCAGGATGACCGCTGGCTCGGCGGCTATCGGCGGATTGCAGTGGTGATCCTGCTGATGATTATTGTGGCTACGCTGGCGCGCACTTATCAGCACAACCGGGAGGAGGCACAGCAACTCACTCTCACCCTGCTGGGTGTGCAATTTGCCGAACGGGCACAACGTTTGCACGGCCTCTGGCTCGATGAGCGGCGGCCCCGGACGCTCTATGTGGGTGAGCAGGGCTGGTATTTCGATGAGCGAGGCTGGCCGCTTGGTCTGTCGCCACTGCAATCCCCCTCCGCTGATTGTCGGCAGCTGTGGCTGGCGTTGGTGGGAGAGCAGCAGGAGGGGCTGCCTCCTCTGCAGTTTTTGGCCCGCGCTGATGGCAGCGGTTGCGACATCGGGTGGGATGGTTATTGGCTTTTTTATCAATTTTCTGACGGGCGTGTGATTAAATCACCTTGAACAAGGGCGATGACAGGGCCTAACGGCATGATTTTTTTGAGTCTGCATGAAATAATGCAGGCTCTATCGGGGAGGGGGCATGACAATGAAATCAACGGCACTGAGAGTGCCAATGAGAGGGATGATGAAACGGACGGCAGGTTTCTCTCTGATTGAGCTGGTGATCGTCATCGTGATCCTGGGGATCCTGGCGGTAACGGCGTTGCCCCGTTTTCTTGATGTGACTGACGAGGCGAAGAAGGCCAGTGTCGAGGGGGTCTCCGGCGGTTTTGCTACCGGGGTATCTCTGGTGCGGGCCCAGTGGGAAGCCGAGGGGCGAGCCAAACAGGATAGCCTCAACACAGTGCTTTATGACGGTTCCCGTTTCTATCTGACAACACCGACCGATACCCAGATCAGCAATGGCGAGTTATCGCCAGGTTATCCGATGGATACCGCGGCTGGCGGCACTCCCGATGTGGATCCTGCCAATCTGACTGCGGAGCGGTGTCTGAAAATTTGGGAGGGGTTGCTGCAAAACCCGCCCAAGGCTACGGCCAGCTTCAGTGAAGTGCGCGGTAGTGGTAATGACCTGAAATACTATGCCACCGTGAGCAGTAATGGACTGGATTCGGTCTGCCGCTACTATCTGGTCAATAGTTTAAGTAAGGGCAGCGATGGCAAGTATCAGGATCCGCAAGGCAGTACTGATGCATTTATGAGTTTCAGTTACCGTCCGGCCTCCGGTCAGGTGACCACCAACATTAATTGACAGAGGAAAGTGCAATGAAAAAACAGGCGGGTTTTACCCTGATCGAACTGGTTATCGTGATCATTATTCTGGGTATTCTGGCAGTGACTGCCGCACCCAAGTTCCTGAATCTGCAGGATGATGCTCGTAAGGCTGCTGCTGATGGTGTTAAAGCGTCACTGCAGAGTGCTTCACAAATGGTTTATAGCAAAGCAGCTATTCAAGGAATTGAGTCAACTTCAGGGGCTGTCTCAATTGCAGGTACCACTGTTAACACTATTTATGGTTATCCAACCACTACTGATGTTGACAAGACTGTTACTCTGGACGGTTGGGCAGTTGTGTCAGGTACTCCTGGTACTTTCAAGCCTAATGATCAAGCCAATGGCAAGTGCTCGGTCACTTACACTCAACCTGGTGCTGCTGGAAGTGCACCAAGCATTGCCGTAGCCACTGATTGCGGTAAATAAAACATTTTGGGGAGGGGAAACCCTCCCATTTTTAGTCGGAGTATCAGTGTCCAAAATACGAGGCTTTACCCTTATCGAGCTCGTAATGGTGATCCTGTTACTCGGGATTCTGGCCGCCTTTGCCATGCCCAAATGGCTGGGCAAAGGCGGCTTTGAAACTCAAAGTTTGCGTGATGAGTTGCTGACCCGGCTGCGCTTGGTGCAAACCGTCAATATGCATGAGCCTGCCAACCGCTGTACCCAGCTGGTGGTCGATGCATCCAGTTTTGCTCATATTACCCAGGCTGTTGCCGGCGGGGGTTGTCCTGCCCCCGGCGCTATTGCCAGCTGGAGTGGCAATCAACGCACCCGTGGTCGTCCGGTCACGCCTTCTGCCGGTATGACTATCTCCCTTAATAACAGCAGTAGCTTTGTGCTCCGTTTCGATCAGATGGGACGGCCAATCGGGGTTTGCAGTGCGGGATGTACCCTGCAGGTAAGCGATGGTCGTGAGACGGGGACAATCAGGATCGAGTCAGAGGGCTATATCCATGAGAGCCCCTGAACGCGGTTTTACCCTGATCGAGCTGATCGTCGGCATAGTGCTGCTGGCGGTGGCGCTGACCGGCATTCTCGGTTTACTCATCAATCAGGCGCCGCAGGCGGTTGATCCGGTGCAGCAGGTGCGTGCCGCCCAGTTGGCCCAGCGCCTGACTGGCGAGATCCTGCAAAAGTCGTTTGATGAGCAGTCGGATCATAATGGCGGGCGTTATCGCTGTGGCGAACAGGTTGCCGGTGTGACGATTGCACCCTGTTCAGGCAGTTATGGTTCTGATGGTGAACCGGCGCCTTATGCCTACAACGATGTGGATGACTTCGATACGGCAGGCAACTGGCGGGATGCCAGCTGGTTTACCCAGACTTCGTCAGGTATCGGCAGCGATGAGTATCGCAACTATCAGGTCAAAATCGCTGTCAGTGCCGTTGATTTCAGCGATGGCACCTTCAAGAGCTGCACGGCCCCCTGCTCGGTAGGCAAGCGCATCGATCTGCAGGTTCGCCTGCCCAATCAGAGCGTGCTCGATTTCTCCTTCTATCGGGGGAATTACTGATGGGCAGGGTCATTCAACGGAACGATCGCGCTGCCCTAACCGCCTTGTGCTCAGCCAGCGGTTTTACTCTGGTCGAGCTGGTGATGGTGATTCTGCTGCTCGGGATCATGGCGACCTTTACCAGCCAGTTTATCGGTATCGGCACCCAAATCTATGGCGATGCCAGCAGTCGTGAGCAGCTGATGAGCGATGCCCGTTTCGCCATGGAGCGGCTAAACCGCGAGCTGCGCAATGCGGTGCCCGGTTCTGAGCGGATCGAGACTGCGGGCGGCCTCTGGGTTGATTCCGGTGCCTGTCTGCGCTTCTGGCCCATCAGCACCTCCAGCCGCTACCTTGCCCTGAACAAAACGGTATCTGGCAGCAGCTCCACGCTGGAGCTGGTGATGGCAACGCCTGCCGCCGCGACGGCTCCCCTGAGCACTGATGCGACCGCGGTCAAAGTCGGTGATCTGATGGTGGTCTTTCCGTTACCCAATTCCAGTGCAAGTTCCCTGAGCAGTGGTTGTGATTACGGGCGCTGCGTGGCCAACGTCACAGCAGTGCAGACTCCGGTATCCGGTGCACAATCCATCCGCTATACCAGTGCCGAGAGTCTGGCTGGCCTTTCGCCGGGGAGCCGGGTTTATTTTGCCAATCAACAGGTTCGCTATTGCGTAGAGGGCAACACGATCACTCGGGCAAGTGCTGCCATCAGTGCATCCTTGCCTGCCACCGGCGTGTTGATGGCCGATTCTCTTGCTTCCGGCAATTTCTATCGGGAAGCCTCAGCCTTCAACGCGGAAGGGGAGTTTGGCATGCGCTTCGTATTCGAGCGCAAGGGGGAGTCGGTTACGTTCAATCACAAGATCGAGGTGCTCAATGTCCCTTGATGCGCACTCACCCAGAGGAATGCGGGGGAGCGCCCTGATGATCGCGCTCTTCGTCATTGTGGTCATGGCACTGCTGGCTGCGGCCATGGGCCGTTTTCTGGTCGACAGCGGCGAGAAGAATACGGTGGAGGTGCGCAGCGTGCGGGCCCTGCTGGCGGCACAGAGCGGGCTGGAAGTGGCGCTCTATCGGTTGTTTCCCAATCGTACTCTCGTCCAGCCGGCTCCTCCCGCATTGTGCCCGGCAACCACTACAGTCAACTTTACCGCCAACCCCGGGCTTGCGGGGTGTCAGGCTGTGGTGCGTTGCGGCAGTGTGCCGGTAACTTACAACGGAACCGTGACCAACGGCTATCGACTGGAGAGTGTTGGTACATGCGGAACAAGTGACCTCACCTCGGACAGCCCTGATTTTATGGTGAGCAGAACCGTGATGGTGGAAGCTTTTGATGGAGGCTGATGATGCGATGGCTCTGGGCGCTGGTTTTTTTCACTAGCCAGGTATGGGCATTTGATCCCATTGATACCGGTTTACTTTTTCCTGCTGTGGTGCAAGGACACCATGGCAACAATAGTGATGCCTGTCATCAGGTAAACGGCTATCAACTGACTCAATTCAACAACGCCAAGATCAATGGCACTGGCGGTCAGCAGATCAATTTTTGTTCTATCCAGCCGGACCCGAATAATACGCCTCGTTGTGATGATGGGGCCGGTGGATACAAAGTTTGTAGCATCACCGGTAGTGATATTCGCGGTCTGGCTTTGAATGGCAATAATGCGTTTCTTGCCACCACTTCCAATACGAGCCAGAGTTGTTTCTCTGGTTCGCAAACTGCATCGAGTGCAGCTTATGGCTCCATGACAGTCGAAAATTGCATCATGACTTTCCCTAGCCGCAGTACCTACCAAATCAGAAACCTGACGGTGCGCAACAATGCGACTCTGGTATTGGGTGATGGGGATTATTTCATCGACAAGCTGGCTATAGATAATGGAACTATCCGCCTGTCAGGTAGTGGCACTACCCGGATCTTCGTGAATCAGGATGTGACATTACTGAATACTGTCAGTATCAACGCGAATAATCAGGGCAGCCTCATCTGGGTTAACTACAACAACATGGTGATAGACAATGCCACCACGTTTTATGGTTACCTCTACACTGATGGTCTGCTCACTATGAATAACAGCGCCACCATTTACGGTCGGGTGACGGCTGGCTATTTGAAGATGGATGCACAATCCAGTATCAACCAAGCTGTACTGGCCCCTATGCTGACCTGTTTTGCTGACGGATTTGACAGTGCTCAGATCAATCCTGACAACTGGGTCGTGGCTCAGCGTAACAGCAGTACCTTGCCATCGGTGCAAAATGGCCGTTTGCGTCTCACTCAAAATGTTACCAACCAGGCAACTTCCGCTACATTCCAGCGGCTCTTCCCGGGAGCCGGCAACCTGGTCACAGTTGAGTTCGATCAATATGCCTACAAGACCTCTGGGACGAGCGGGGCTGACGGTATGGCGGTGGTGCTCTCCGACGCAACGCTGACGCCGCAGCCGGGCGCTTTTGGTGGCCCGCTTGGCTATGGCTACAAAACCGGGTTTAGCGGTTTTGCAGGTGGTTGGCTCGGGGTCGGGCTTGACGAATATGGTAACTACGCTAACGAAGGAGGGGATTATAATCCCGGCTCCCGGCCACAAGCTGTTTCGATACGAGGGTCGGGCTCAGGTTATTCTGGCTATCGCTATCTTTCTGGCACCAGTAGCTATCTCAGCCCCTCGGTGGATAGTGGCACCAACAGTAATCGTTCCCATCGCTATCGCATCACGGTTGACTCTCGCACCAGTGGGCAGTCTCTGGTCAAAGTCGAGCGTGATACCGGTGGGGGGTACAATACACTGATCAGTCCTATCAATATGCTGAGCCAGACCGGTCAAACAGCGGTGCCCAGCAACTTCCTTCTCTCTCTGACTGGCTCAACCGGTTCAGTAACCAACTATCACGAGATAGATAATTTCCAGATCTGCGCTCTGCGCTCCAATCCGATCGGGGTGCAGATTGACCATTTCCAGCTTGATCACTCCGGTCAGCCGCTGACCTGCAATCCCGAAACCGTGACGGTTAAAGCGTGCGCCGATGCCGCTTGTAGCACACTTATCCAAGACCCGGTGACTGCGACCCTGAGTCTTACCCCTACTTCTGCCAGCAATGGCTGGATTGGTGGCAATACTGTGACCTTTAGTGGCGGCTCGACCACGGTGCAGTTGCGTAATAACACGACGACAGCAGTTACTATCGGCGTTTCTGGTTCGAATCCCACGACCAAGCCATTCAGCACCACCTTGTGCAAGGCCGGGGCCGGGGCTCCCAGTGCGGCAGCCTGCACCCTGAATTTTGCCGACAGCGGCTTCTTCTTCGATGTGCCGGACACCTACTCCAATCAGCCGCAGACGGTTACCATCAAGGCGGTCAAAAAGAGTGATGTGACCAAGCTGTGTGTGCCGGGCTTTGCCAGTCAGACCAAGAGCGTCAAGTTCTGGAGCAGCTATATCAGCCCCACCAGTAACCCTTACAGCAGCAAGATGAGCGTTAACAACAGTGTGATTGGAGCCAGTCAGGGGGCTGCAACGCCGCTCTCCCTCGCATTTGATTCGCAGGGGCAGTCGACCATCACGGTTAATTATCCGGATGCGGGCAAGGTGCAACTGGATGCCCGTTATGATGGCACCGGCAATGAAGCCGGTCTGGTGATGCTAGGTGCGGATCAGTTTGTGGCGCGCCCGGTCGGTCTTTGCATTACGCCCCCGCAAGGGGTCTGCGCGGCAGGTGATAGCAGTTGTCCGGTATTCAAAAAAGCAGGGGAAACGTTTCAGATAGATATCAAGGCGATGGCCTGGGAATCCGCCAATGATGGGGATATCTGCGTAGGGAATCAGACTACGCCCAACTTTGTGCTGAGTGGCATTGGTTTGGGTAGCACCTTGGTGGCACCAAGCCCGGGCTCCAATGCCGCGCTGGGTATTACCACCTATAACCACGTTGCAGCGACCAACAGTGTCAATACCATTGGCCAGACGGTGAGCGAGGTGGGGGTGTTCGGGATGACGGCAACGCCACCGAAGGCAACGCCGCCAGAGGGGAGCGCTGTATCTACGGGCTATTTCGGCTATACCATCCCTCCCGCCAGCAGCCTGCCGGTGGGACGCTTCGTACCCTGGGATTACAGTTTGAGTAATGGTTTTATCACGCCTGCCTGCAATGCCTTTACATACATGAGTCAGCCCTTTGCCAGCGGTTTTGTCCTCACTGCGCGCAATCTGCAGAAAGGGACGACACAGAACTATAAGGGGGCATTTGCTAAAGGTGTTGCCGAGATGGTGGCCGCTAATGCTCTGGATGGGGTCGCGCGTGACCAGCGTATTACACTGTCGCCCTCGCTCAGTTGGGCAAGTGGCGTCGCCAGTATAAATCAGCAGTCGCCTTTCGGGCTGAATACCCGCTTTGATCGTGCGACGAGTCCAGAAGCGCCTTTTGCCACGTTAAGCTTTGGTATCAAAGTTGATGATAAGGATGGCGGCAATACACTGTTGGCTAATCCAAATATGAATACTGCTGTAGCTGGAGCATGTTCCGGCGCAGGGTGTAATGCGGTGCTGCTGGGAACTCAAAAACTGTTGTACGGCCGGCTGATGGCGGGCACTGCGGCAGGTCTTGCATCGGCGGATCTGCCGGTGCCATTGCAGCTGCAATATTACGAAGCGGGCAACTGGGTGTTAAACAAGCTGGATCAGTGCACTCTGCTATCCCTTGCTGGTCAGGGGATTGCGTTCCTCAATCCAAGTCACTCGTTTGATGCGACAACCAGCAGCCTCAATCTGGGAACCGGGCGTACCATCAAACTGGGGCTGGGCAGCACACTTCCCGGTGCTATGTCGGGTACGGCAAAAGATGGCGAGATCCTGTTCCAGTTTGCCAGACCCGGGATCGCAGTACGTATTCCCTACAAGGTGAACCTGGCGAAGCAACCCTCATCACCGCTCTGGCTCTCTGATCCGCTGACCCTGCAAGGGGAGGCCATCTTCGGTTCGACCCGCGGTAATGACAGAATTATCTATCGCCGTGAAATATTGCGTTGAAGTGCCACAACTGGGGGTGAGGAGCATCTTCTCCCCCCAACACCCTGTTTATGAGGGCTGGCAAGCCTGAGCAAGTGAGTAATGACTCGCACTTTTGTCGCGCTTGATTGATTGGCGACAGTTTGAGCGCTTGCCCATTGGGGTGGGCATTGGTAAAGTTAGCCGGTTTTCTGCACCTCCAAATTCTTAGGATTTCCCGTAGCCATGTTCAAAAAGCTCAGAGGCGTCTTTTCCAACGATCTGTCGATCGATTTGGGAACTGCCAACACCCTGATCTATGTAAAAGATCAAGGGATCGTCCTTAACGAACCCTCAGTTGTCGCCATTCGCCAAGAGCGCGGGAACGCCAAATCGGTCGCTGCTGTCGGTCATGCCGCCAAGCAGATGCTGGGCCGTACCCCGGGCAACATCTCCGCGATCCGCCCGATGAAAGACGGCGTGATTGCCGATTTTTACGTGACCGAGAAGATGCTGCAGCACTTCATCAAGCAGGTTCACGACAACAACTATTTCCGCCCCAGCCCGCGTGTGCTGGTGTGTGTACCGTGTGGCTCCACTCAGGTTGAGCGTCGCGCCATCAAGGAATCCGCTCTGGGTGCCGGTGCCCGCGAGGTTTACCTGATCGATGAGCCTATGGCCGCTGCCATCGGTGCCGGCCTGCCGGTCTCCGAAGCGACCGGTTCCATGGTGGTTGATATCGGTGGTGGTACTACCGAAGTGGCCATCATCTCCCTGAACGGTGTGGTTTACTCCCAGTCTGTCCGTATTGGTGGCGACAAGTTTGACGAAGCGATCATCAGCTACGTTCGTCGCAACTACGGTAGCCTGATCGGTGAAGCTACTGCCGAGCGCATCAAGCACGAGATCGGCTCCGCCTACCCGGGCGAAGAGGTGCGCGAGATCGAAGTTCGTGGTCGCAACCTGGCTGAAGGTGTGCCGCGCAGCTTTACCCTCAACTCCAACGAGATCCTGGAAGCGCTGCAAGAGCCGCTGTCCGGTATCGTGGCTGCCGTGATGGTGGCGCTGGAGCAGTCTCCGCCGGAACTGGCCTCCGACATCTCCGAGCGCGGCATGGTGCTGACCGGCGGTGGTGCGCTGCTGAAAGATATCGACCGTCTGCTGATGGAAGAGACCGGTATCCCCGTCGTCGTTGCCGAAGATCCCCTCACCTGTGTGGCCCGTGGCGGCGGCAAGGCGCTGGAGCTGATCGATATGCACGGTGGCGATCTGTTCCACTACGAATAAGACCCAAAGCCGGCCAGCGTGCCGGCTCTTTTTTGACGACCCATGAAACCCATTTTTGGTAGAGGCCCTTCGCTTCAGTTACGGTTGTTTCTCGCCGTCATCATCTCCATTGCTGCCATCGTCGCGGATTCCCGCTTCGGTGTGTTCAGCCACGTCCGCGTCTACCTCAGTTCGTTAGTCAGTCCGCTGCAGTACATGGCCAATGCGCCCGGCACCCTGCTCGACACCATGTCGACCCAGGTGCAGACCCGCGCCGATCTCATCGAGCAGACCAAGCAGCAGGAGCAGCAACTGTTCACCCTGCGCGCCCGTCTGCTCAAAATGGATCAGCTGGAGCACGAGAACCAGCGGCTGCGTGAGCTGCTCGGTTCGCCGGTACACAAAGAGTCCCGCAAGATGGTGGCCGAGCTGCTGTCGGTGGACTCCGACCCCTTCAGCCATCAGGTGCTGATCAACAAGGGGGCGCTGGATGGCGTCTACAACGGCCAGGCAGTGATCAACGATCAGGGTGTGATTGGTCAGGTGCTCCATGTGGGCTCCACCACCAGTCGCGTGCTGCTGATCACCGACTCCAGCCACGGCATTCCGGTGCGGGTGCTGCGCAACGATTTGCGCGCCATCGCTTCCGGCAGTGGCGAACTCGACAAGCTGGAGCTGCGCAACCTGCCGCGCAACACCGATATTCAGGTGGGTGATCTGCTGGTCACCTCCGGTCTTGGTGGACGCTTCCCGGAAGGTTATCCGGTGGCGACCGTGACCCGCTCCGAGTATGTGGAGGGCAAGCCCTTCGCCCAGATCGAGGCCAAACCGCTGGTCGAACTGGATCGGTTGCGCTATCTGCTGCTGCTGTGAACCGACAAGAAGCCCGAGGTAAATGACAAGGATGGCGAACGCCCGGCCCCCGCTGCCGCTGCGTCCGCCGCAGGAGCCACTCGCTGATGCTGCAACCCGCCAGTGGCAGGATCTGGATCTGGATCTCGATCCTGCTGGCTTTAAGCCTGTCGATCCTGCCGCTTCCCTTTGAATTTGATCCATTCCGTCCGGACTGGCTGGCCATGGTGCTCATCTACTGGGCACTGGCGTTGCCGCACCGGACCAACGTCGGTACCGCCTGGGTGGCCGGTCTGCTGCTGGATGTGCTGCTTGGCAGCACCCTCGGCGTGCGCGCCATGGCGATGGCCATCACCACCTATCTGGCGGCCTTCCAGTTCCAGAAGATCCGCAACTTCTCCCTCTGGCAGCAGGCGCTGATCATCGGCTGCCTCTCGCTGGTGGGCAAACTGACGGTCTTCTGGGCCGAGCACCTGTTTAGCCGGGCCAGCCTCAACTTCGCCTACTTTTGGTCGACGTTGACGACGATGCTAATATGGCCCTGGGTGTTTCTGGTGTTGCGCAAAGTGCGGCGCCGCTTCAATATCAGGTAAATATGAGCAAAAACAACGAACTGCAACTCTATCTTGCGTCGGGTTCTCCCCGTCGTCGCGAACTGCTGACCCAGCTTGGCTACCGTTTCGAGGTGCTGAAACTCGATGTGCCCGAGCAACGGGAAGAGGGCGAAAAGGCGCAGGATTATGTCTGCCGTCTCGCCCGCGACAAGGCGATGGCCGGTGTGGCCATCGCGCCTGACGCATTGCCGGTGCTGGGCGCCGACACCATAGTGGTGCTGGGCGACAGAGTGCTGGAGAAACCTTCCGATCTGCTCGATGCCAAAGACATGCTGGAGGCGCTCTCCGGCAAGGTACATCAGGTGATGACGGCGGTGGCGCTGGCCAGCAAGGATCGTTGTGACGTGCGACTGGTCACCACCAACGTGGCATTTCGCAAGCTGGACGAGGCCGAAATCGAGGCCTACTGGCAGACCGGCGAGCCCTGTGACAAGGCCGGGGCCTACGGCATTCAGGGTATTGCTGGCAAGTTCGTCAGCCGTATCGAGGGGAGCTACAGCGCCGTGGTCGGCCTGCCCCTGCTGGAAACGGATCTGCTGATCAAGCATCATCTGGAACAGCTCAGGTAATTTCCCGTCAGCTGTGCTGCTGCGTTCGTCCTTGCGCGCGTTGTACCGGATTGGCTGTATAAGAATTCAAAACTGGAACAGGCAAGGTTACTTATGTCGGTAGAACTGCTGGTTAACGTTACCCCCTCCGAAACCCGGGTCGCCCTGGTCGAAAACGGTCTGCTGCAGGAAGTGCACGTAGAGCGTCAGGCCAAGCGCGGCATTGTCGGCAACATCTACAAAGGCAAGATCAGCCGGGTACTCCCGGGCATGCAGGCGGCCTTCGTCGATATCGGCATGGACAAGGCGGCCTTTTTGCACGCCTCCGATATCGTCCCCCACACCGAGTGTGTGGCGGTGAAGGAGAAGGAGCAGTTTCAGGTCGGCAACATCGCCGAGCTGGTGCGTCAGGGGCAGGACATCATGGTGCAGGTGGTGAAAGATCCGCTGGGTACCAAGGGGGCCCGTCTCACCACCGACATTACCCTGCCATCCCGCTATCTGGTCTTTATGCCGGGCAGTGCCCACGTCGGCGTCTCCCAGCGTATCGAGTCCGAAGCCGAGCGCGAGCGCCTCAAGCGCACCGTGGCCGGCTATGTGGATGAGCTGGGCGGTTACATCATCCGCACCGCCGCCGAAGGGGTGGGGGAGCAGGAGCTGGAGCAGGATGCCGCATTCCTGAAACGACTGTGGCGCAAGATCCTCGAGCGCAAGCAGAAGTATCCCCCCTGCAAGATCCTCTACGAGGATCCCAGTCTGGCATTCCGGGTGGTGCGCGACTTTGTCGGTGCCGAGCTCGACAAGATCCGCGTTGACTCCCGCCAGAGCTTCGATCAGCTCAAGCGCTTCACCGAGGAGTACGTGCCGGAGCTGGCCAGCAAGCTGGAGTACTACCCCGGCGAGTCGCCCATCTTCGATCTCTACGATGTGGAGAACGAGATCCAGCGGGCGCTGGAGCGCAAGGTAGAGCTCAAATCCGGCGGTTACCTCATCATCGACCAGACCGAAGCCATGACCACGGTGGATATCAACACCGGCGCCTTTGTCGGCCATCGCAATCTGGAAGAGACCATCTTCAATACCAACGTCGAGGCGACGGCGGCCATCGCCCGTCACCTGCGCCTGCGCAACCTTGGCGGCATTATCATCATCGACTTCATCGACATGCAGTCCGAGGATCACCGCCGCCGGGTGCTGCACAGTCTGGAGCAGGCGCTGTCAAAGGATCGTGCCAAGACCAACGTCAACGGCTTCTCCCAGCTCGGTCTGGTGGAGATGACCCGCAAGCGCACCCGCGAAAGTCTGGAGCATGTGCTCTGCTCCGAGTGCCCCGAGTGCAAGGGGCGTGGCCGGGTCAAGACGGTGGAGTCGGTCTGCTTCGAGATCCTGCGGGAGATCATCCGGGTCAATCGAGCCTACGATGCGGATCAGTTCACCGTCTATGCCGCACCTGCGGTGGCCGATTACCTCCATGGCGAGGAGTCCCACAGTCTGGCGGAGCTGGAAGTGTTTATCGGCAAGCAGGTGCGGGTGGTGAGCGAACCCCTCTGCGGTCAGGAGCAGTTCGACGTGGTGATGATGTAATTGGTCTATCGCTGGCTGAGTCGGGGCTGGTTGGCCCTGGGGGTTCTGTTCGTACTGCTGGCCATGCTGGTCACGCTGGTACGGGTCGGAGGCCCTTTGCTGAATCAGTACCGGGAGAGCCTTATCAACTCTCTGCTCGGCGATTCGCAAATCAAGGTCAGTGTTGATCAGATTGGGCTGAGCTGGACACAGTCCGGCCCGGCCCTCGAGCTGCAACAGCTCGCTGTCGCCCCCGACTCCAGGCGCTATACCATCAAGCTCGGCAAGGCCTGGGTTCATCTCGATTTCTGGCGTACCCTCAACCAGCTCAAGCCGGTCTTTGGCGAGCTGATCCTGAGCGATGGCGATATCACTCTCGACTTCAGCCAACCGGCTGACGACAGCCCCTCCGGCGATCCCCAGCAGGGAGCCCTGCTGCGCTTTCTGCTGACCCAGCTCTCCACCTTCGATGTGCACGATACCCGCCTCAGCATCACTACTGCGCTCGGCGACATGCGGGCACTCGATATCGCCCATCTGCGCTGGCAGAACCGTGGCAAGCGCCATCAGGGGGTCGGCAAGGCCTATCTCATTAACGGGGTGGGCGAGAGCACCCTTGACCTGATCCTCGATGTTGAAGCTCCGGAAGCGCGTCTCGATCGCCTCAAGGGGCAGCTCTATCTTGGCGCCAACCGCCTCGATATCAGCCCCATGCTGGCGCGGATCCACGCTGGCGAGCCGACCATCACCGGTCTGCTCGACTTTCAGCTCTGGAGCGATTTCGCCAACGGTCAGCTGGGCAACACCCTGCTGGCATTCGGATCCAACTACCTGATCTGGAAGGATCCCAAGAACGGGGATATGCACCGTTTCGGCCTCGATGGCGGCAAGATCCAGCTACGCCGGGACGGCACCGACTGGCAACTGGCGAGCCACAACGTCACCTTCAAGCTGGACGGCAAACCCTGGTTGCAGAGCCGGCTGCAGTTGGAGCGGATCGGGGGTCGGGTGCAGGGCTATCTGCCCAGCATAGAGTTCGACAAGATTACCCAGATGAGTCAGCTGGTCTCGGCACTCTACCCGACGCTCTGCGAGACCCTGCGCCAGACCAATCCGCAGGGCTCGGTGCAGGATCTGACGCTACTGGCCAATGCCAATTGGCAGGATCTCTCCCTCAGTGGTCGTTTCAGCAAGGTGCGCCTCAAGGCGTGGCAGGATGTACCCGGGATGCAGGATCTCAACGGCGAGTTCTGGCTGACCCCTACGGGAGGCAGTGCCAGGCTGGCGCTCGCCAAGGACACGCTGGATCCGGCCCGCCACTTCAAGGAGCCGATCCCGGTTGATAATTTCTCGGCCCGTCTCGACTGGTGGCGCGAGACGCAAGGCTGGGTGATTTACGGGCAGGATATCGCGCTGGATAACCCGGATCTGACCCTCGCCAGCCGCTTTCGCCTCGATCTGTTCGAGCACCCTTTCCTCGTGCTGACCGGCCGCATCGATGTCAAGAATGCGGGTCATGCCTATCGCTACTTCCCGCTGCAGGTGATGGACAAGGAGCTGGTTGATTACCTGAGTGGTGCCATCAAGGGGGGCAGGGCCAAAGGGGCCGACCTGCTCTGGTATGGCGAGTTCAGGGATTTCCCCTACGAGAAGGGTGAGGGCATCTTCCAGGTCGCGGTGCCGCTGGAGCAGGCGACCTACGAGTTCTTCCCCGGTTGGCAACCACTTACCGACCTGCAGATCGATCTCTTGTTCCAGAATGCCAGCCTCGATATGCGCAGTCGCTCTACCAAACTGGGCAAGGCGAGCTCCGATTCGGTGCATGCCTGGATCCCCGATCTTGCACCGGGTGGCCATCTTTACGTGGATGCGCAGGTACAGGGGGAGGGCAAGGCCATCAGCGACTATCTGCAGGACTCCCCGTTGGGCAGTTCGGTGGGACAGGCGCTGGAGGAGATCGAGGTGCGTGGCCCGCTCAAGGGGGCGCTCAAGCTCGATATCCCCCTCGACGGCGAGAGCGAGGTGAAGGCGAGCGGCGATGCCACCTTCAACAACAACAAGGTGCGGGTCGCCAGTCTGGATCTGCCGCTGGAGAAGGTGCAGGGGCGGCTCGAATATGACAACGAGCAGACCCGCTTCAGCAACCTCAAGGCGACCCTGTGGAATCAGCCGCTCACCCTCAACTATCAGGGGCGCCAGCATCCTGACCGCTATCAGGTCGACCTCGATTTCAAAGGCCAGTGGGATAGCCGGCGCCAGCCCGCTGCCATCTCCTCATACGGCATCCTCAACGGCCGCAGCAACTGGGGCGGCAAGCTGGGGCTGACCTTGCCCGATGACAAGCCGTTCAGCTTCCAGCTGGGCCTCGACTCCACCCTGCAGGGGATGGCACTCGATCTCCCTTCGCCACTGGCCAAGAGCAGTGGCAGCCGCCTGCCGCTCACCGTGATCGCTCGTGGCCGGGATGGCAGTGCCGATATTCGCGCCGTGCTGGGGGCGGATGTGGATATGCAGACCAGATTGGTTTATGGCGAAGGTGTGCCCTATCTGAGCCGGGTGCGGGTCGATGTGGGTCAGCCGGGTGCGCGGGTACTGCGCGATGTCCCCATGCTGCTTGCCATCAACCAGCAGGAGGCCGATGTCGGCGGTTGGTTGGCTCGACTCAAGCAGTGGCTGCCCTCCGGCAATGCGCCGACCGGTACTGCCGTGGTTGGCCCCTCTTTCCTGCCGCAGGAGTGGTGGGTGGATGGCCGGCTGGCGCGGGCGAATATCGGCAGCGCCACCATCAAGGCGACTCACTTCACCGTGGGGCCGGTCAATCAGGCGACCGAGGTGATGCTCGACAGTCCCGATGTGATGGGGGTGATCCGTATTCCTGTGGTGGCCAACCGCCCGGTCGACGCCAAGTTTGCCCGTATCTACTGGTCCGGCAAAAGCGAAGAGTTGAGCCCGGATCCCGACGCCAAACAGGATAACGCCATCATGGCCTCCATCCCCTGGTTGAAGGTGAGCTGCGTCGATTGCCGTTTTGGCGAGTTGCCGCTCGGCGAAGTGAAAGGCGAGCTGCTGCCGGGTGCCAACAAGGTGACCCTCAAGGATCTGGATATCCGGCTGGCGGGCAGCCAACTCACCGGCAGCGTCGACTGGCTGGCCGATGGCAACCGGATGGAGACCCGCGCCCGTGGCAAGCTGACCAGCAAGAACAGCGAGCTGCTGCTCAAGCGGCTCGGCTACACCTCGCCCATCGGTGATGCGCCCGGCTCCCTCGCTTTTGATCTCAACTGGCAGGATGTGCCCTACCGCCCGAACCTGCCAACCCTGGGGGGCAGTGCCAACTATCAGCTGGAAGGCGGCACCTTGCGCGAGGTGAACGACAAGGGGGCACGGCTGCTCTCCCTGCTTAGCCTCGACTCCCTGCTGCGCAAGTTGCGCCTCGATTTTCGCGATGTGTTCGACAAGGGCTTCTATTTCGAATCCATGTCTGCCTCTGCCAGGATCAAGCAGGGGGTGGTGGATAACCAGGACTTCTTTATGAAAGGGGCCGCCGGCAATTTGCGCGGCGAGGGGATTGCCGATTTGGTGCGCTGGCGGCTCGATTACGAGCTGAGCTTCTCCCCCAATCTGGGGGGCACCCTGCCGGTCGTGGCCGCCTTCTCCATCACGCCGGTGACCGGTCTTTATGTGCTGGCCCTCTCCAAGCTGCTGGAGCCGGTGGTGGATGTGGTGACCCGCATCGATTTTCGCATCTCGGGCCCGCTCGACGATCCCAAGCTGATCGAAGCTGGCCGGGATCGCGCTCGCATCAAGCTCAACCAGCAGCAGAAAGAGGCGGTCGATGCGGTGGCGCCCAAGCTGCCAGCGGCCAAGAGCACTCCCTTTCTGCTGAATCCGCAACCGGGTAGCCCGAACCAGCCCTGACCTGCACCATCACAAGGAGTGAGCCATGATCCGACATATTCTGCTGATCGCCTTCAAACAAGGCACCTTGCCTGACCAGATTGAGGCTGTGCGAGCCGCCTTTCTGGCCATTCCCCATCAGGTCAGCGGTGTGACCGCCGTCGAGTGGGGCCGGGATGACAGCCCGGAGGGGCGGGCCGAAGGTTTTACCCACAGCGTGCTGATGACCTTCGCCGACGAGGCTGCCCGCCAGCGCTATCTGCCCCACCCTGATCATGATGCCCTCAAGGCCATCTTCCGCCCGGTACTGGAGCGCATCATAGTGCTGGATTACACCCTGCAACCCGAGGATGCGGTTGCTGTCGGGGTTCTGTCATGATGGAGGATGAGCGCCGGGGCAAGATTCCACCGCTTCAATTCGCGTTGTTGCAGGCCGTCGTGGAACATGGCAAAGCCCATCCTGCGATTGATGCCGGGGTTGTGGTCGGGTCGCTTGCAAAGGGCAAAGCAGACCGGGTGTCCGATGTCGATGTCTTGTTGCTGGCCGAGCCTGGCTTTCATAAACAGGGAGACGAACTGGTGTGCACCATTGTGGGGGAGCGGCCCGTTTTTCACTGTTGGCAAGGTAGTCATGACGATACGGCCTCTTACTGGCGCTTCATCTTCCTCGACATGTCCAGCATCGAGATCCATATCCTTGATCGGGGGGCTGAGTTCCCTCTTGCCAAACCTTACTTGCCACTGTTCGATAAAACCTCCTCCCTTGGTGCGCTTGAGGTAGCTGGCCCCGCCCCAAGCCATTGGGACTTTCCTGCCTATATGGCCGAAGGGGATGGGCTGGTGTGGGAGTTGTTCGATTGCCTCAAATGGGCGGAACGGGGCCAGCGTGGCTTGGTCAGGCATCATCTTCGCAAGCTGCTGGCCGAGATGGATAAAGACCCGAATATTGTGGATCGCGATTAACGCGGACAAGGAGATAGTCATGTGGTTAGCCGCAATACAGCTGGTATCTGGCCGTCACTGGCAGGATAACCGGGAGCAGATCGTCGCCGAGCTGGCCGCCTTGCCCAAAGAGCGGCCGCTGCTGGTGCTGCTGCCGGAGAACTTTGCCCTCTTTGGCGAACGGCAGGGCTATCTGGATGGCGCCGAGACAATCGGCCCCGACCCCAGCCCTGATCTGGGCGGAGCCGCGCCCATCCAGCAACAACTGGCTGAATGGGCCCGCGATTATGGCATCTGGCTGGTGGCGGGTGCCATGCCGACCATCATCGCCGGTTCCGACCATATCCACACCAGCTCGCTGGTGTTTGATCCAAGCGGTGAGCTCAGGGGCCACTACCACAAGATCCACCTGTTCGACGTGGATGTGGCGGACAATCACGGTCGCTATCGGGAGTCGGAGACATTCAGCCCCGGCGAGTCGCCTGTGGTGGTGGACTCCCCCTTTGGTCCCCTTGGCCTCTCGATCTGTTATGATCTGCGCTTTCCCGAGCTATACCGCCAGCTGGCTCGTGCCGGTGCCCGCGTGCTGCTGGTGCCTGCCGCCTTTACCGCCGTGACCGGCGAGGCACACTGGGAGCCGCTGCTGCGGGCCCGTGCCATCGAAAACCAGTGCTACGTTGTTGCAGCCAATCAGGGCGGCACCCACGAGACGGGGCGCCAGACTTGGGGCCACAGCATGGTGATCGACCCATGGGGCCGGGTGCTGGCCAGCAAGGAGTCCGGGCGTGGCACCGTATTGGCGCAGATGGAGCCCGGATTTATCGACGAATTGCATCGCACCATGCCAGTGCTGACCCATGCCCGTTTGTTGTGATGGCGTGGCTTGTTGCCAACCCGTCGGCAAGACGATTTAAAACATCTCGTTACGAGAGTGGAGAAGAAGATTGAGTCTATTGAGCCAGGTTAGTGCCTCCCTGTTGGCCCCCAACGACCTCGACGAAGGGCGCTTGCAGCAGCTGCTCGGCAGCCTGATGAGCCATCAGGTGGAGTTCGGTGACCTCTATTTCCAGCGCAGCTGGCACGAGTCCTGGATGCTGGAAGATGGCATCGTCAAGGATGGCAGCTACAACATCGATCAGGGGGTCGGGGTGCGCGCCGTCAGCGGCGAGAAGACCGGCTTCGCCTACTCTGACGAGCTGAGCCTGCTGGCGCTGCAACAGTCGGTGACTGCTGCTCGCGGCATCGCCGCGGCCGGTGCTCACGGCAAGGTGAAGGCATGGGCGCGCACCGAAGCGAACCTGCTCTATCCGGCCATGGATCCGCTGCAGACCCTCGACAAGCAGCAGAAGATCGCCCTGCTGGAGCAGATGGACAAGTTCGCCAGAAGTCTGGATCCCGCCATCAATCAGGTGATGGCCTCCATCAGCGGCGTCTATGAAGAGGTACTGGTGGCTGCGACCGACGGTACTCTGGCTGCCGATATTCGCCCGCTGGTGCGGCTGTCTGTGACCGTCATTGCCGAGAAGGGCGATCGTCGCGAACGTGGCAGTGCCGGTGGCGGCGGCCGCTTTGGTTACGACTGGTTCCTCGAACTGGACGGGCTGGAGAGCCGCGCCTTTGGTTATGTGCGCGAAGCGGTGCGTCAGGCGCTGGTCAACCTCGACGCCATCGATGCGCCGGCCGGTACCATGCCGGTGGTGCTCGGCGCCGGCTGGCCCGGCGTGCTGCTGCACGAGGCGGTGGGTCATGGTCTGGAGGGGGACTTCAACCGCAAGGGCTCTTCCGCGTTTGCCGGCCGCATCGGCGAGCAGGTGGCCTCCAAGCACTGCACTATCGTCGATGACGGCACCCTGCCGGGTCGGCGCGGCTCCGTCTCCATCGATGACGAGGGGACGCCGGGCGGTTACAACGTGCTGATCGAGAACGGCATTCTCAAGGGTTACCTGCAGGACAAGCAGAATGCCCGTCTGATGGGGGTGCCGCTCACCGGCAACGGGCGCCGCGAATCCTACGCCGCCATGCCGATGCCCCGCATGACCAACACCTACATGCTGGCGGGTCAGTACGATCCGGCCGAGATCATCGCCTCGGTGAAGAAGGGCATCTATGCCCCCAACTTCGGCGGCGGTCAGGTGGACATCACCTCCGGCAAGTTTGTCTTCTCCGCCTCCGAGGCCTACCTCATCGAGGATGGCAAGATCACCGCCCCCATCAAGGGCGCGACCCTGATCGGCAACGGCCCCGAGGCGATGAGCCAGGTCTCCATGGTGGGTAGCGATCTTGCACTGGATCGCGGCGTCGGTATCTGCGGAAAAGAGGGGCAGAGCGTGCCGGTCGGTGTCGGCCAGCCCACCCTCAAGCTGGACCAGCTCACCGTGGGTGGCACCCAGTAAGTGAAGTGAGTCGTAACCAAGCTATATGCAGACCCCGGCCATGTGCCGGGGTTTTTGTTATTCGGAGTCATTGAAAACAAAAAGCCCCGGTCAGTGGGCCGGGGCTGATAAGGATACAGAGTATCAGTTGACTGATATTGCGCGGGCGTCGATGAAGTAGCGGGCGTTGCCCTGCTTGTCGATCTGGATCTTGGCCACCAGTTGCTCCTGCTCCTTGTATTCCCAACGTTGCTCGATCTTGGCGAGGGATGGGCTTGTGACCCCAACCACGTTCAGGTACTCATGAAACAGGCTATGGCTCCCTATTTCGGTCAGCATCTTATCCATCTGCATACTCTCCTGAAGTTGAGTGGGTATTCATCAACAAACCTATCAGCGTCCATCTGAATACAGTCTGTATGAAAAACAAACTAACTCATTCATGTGTCAATAACATGATCAGGAACAAGATCAGTGCAGATCGTCAGGGACTTTTTGATACCGTTTTCAATCACTGCTGGTGCGGCTTCGGCAGCTGATCAAAATGGCCGTCCATCTGCGGCAAATGGGGAGTTGTTTGAACCGCAGGTGCACCATGGAATACCGGATCCTGCGCAACTTCCTTGATGCCGTTGATGCAGAACTGCATACCCATGCAGACCAGCAGGAAGCCCATGATGCGGGTCATGGCATCGATACCGGTGGCGCCGAGGATCTTGCAGACCGGGTCGGCCAGTTTGAGCACGCCCCAGCTGATCAGGCTCATCAGGGCAAATGCCGTTACCACGCCACCATAGATGGACAGACGCTCGTACTCGGCCGGCAGCTCGGCAATCTGGGCTGCGCCACTGATTACCAGTGCCATGGTGCCCGGGCCACACATGCTGGGCATGGTGAGCGGAACGAAGGCGATGCTCTGGTTGATCTCCACCCCGCTGGACTGGCTGGGGGCGGGGAACAGCATGCGAAAACCGATAAAGCCGATGATGAGGCCGCCCGCCAGGCGCAGCCCCGGGATGGAGATCCCGAACAGATCCAGGATGGAGGAGCCGATGAAGAAGGTGATGCAGAGGGTGCAGAAGAGATAGATGGCAGCCAGATTGACCTGGCGGCGCACATGCTCGCGCGACATCCCCTTGCTCAGCCCCAGCAGCAGAGTGGCCGTGGTGGGCGGGTTGACCATGGGCAGCAGTGCCAGCAAGGTGAGTAATACGACCTGAAAGAACATCTTGAGCCTCGGATAAAGAGTTGAAAGTCATGGGGGCGAGCGGGTGGCATGCCCCAGAGGGAGGCTATCTTATGTTGGTCAAACTGAACATAAGCAGTACAACAAAGCCCCGGCAGATGCCGGGGCTTTGTTGTTCGGGTCAGGCCGCTTGCGGCGCTTGCTGTGGCCGGTTGCGTTGCTGTAGCCAGAGCCAGCAGCCGATGACAAAACCGAGTGCTGACAGGCTCACCACATAGTGGGAGGGGGCCAGCACATCGCTTGCCATCCAGAGGGTAACCAGCATGGGAGTCAGTCCGCCAAAGATGGCGTAGGCCACGTTGTAGGAGAAAGAGAGGCCGGAGAAACGCACCACCGGCGGGAAGGCATTGACCATCACGTAGGGAACCGCGCCAACAATCCCGACTGCGAAGCCTGCCAGCATATAGAGCGGCACCAGCTGGCTCATGCCGGAGGCGATCCCGTGATAGAAGGCGTAGCTGGAGCCAGCCAGCAGCAGGGAGCCGAGCATGAAGGTGGGGCCGCTGCCCAGCAGGTCGATCACCCGGCCATAGAGAATGCAGCCAAGGGTGAGGGCAACGATGGCCAGTGAGTTGGCAGTCAGCGCCTCGGCCGGGGTGATGCCATAGACCTTCTGCAGGTAGGTGGGGGTCATCAGGATCACCACCACGATCCCGGCGGAGAGCAGCCAGGTGAGCAGCATGGAGACCACAACGCTGCTCTTGTGGCTGCGCAGTACCGTCTTGAGGGGGAGCTCGTCGGCCAGTGCTTTATTGGCCTGCATCTCGGCAAAGACCGGGGTTTCGTGCAGCCAGCGGCGCAGGTACATGGCGACGATGCCGAACACGCCGCCGAGGACGAAAGCGAGTCGCCAGCCCCAGTCGGTCACATCGCTCGGGCTCATGCCGCGGTTGATGGCGGTGGCTACCAGAGAGCCGAGCAGGATGCCGGCCGTCAGCCCGGCAGTGAGCGTGCCGCAGGCGACACCGACCCGGCGGGCGGGCACGTGCTCCGCCACGAAGACCCAGGCTCCCGGCACTTCGCCACCGATGGCGGCCCCTTGCAGGATCCGCAACAGCAGCAACAGCAGCGGTGCGGCGATACCGAGCACAGCATAGGTTGGCAGCAGACCGATCAGCAGGGTAGGCAGCGCCATCATGATGATGCTGAGGGTGAACATCCGCTTGCGACCGATGAGGTCGCCAAAGTGGGCCATGATGATGCCGCCGAGCGGACGAGCCAGATAGCCAGCGGCGAAGATGCCGAAGGTCTGGAACTGGCGCAGCCACTCCGGAATGTCGGCCGGGAAGAAGAGTTCACCGATGACCACGGCGAAGAAGACGAAGATGATGAAGTCGTAAAACTCCAGCGCACCGCCGAGGGCGGCCAGTCCCAGCGTTTTGTAGTCCTGCCGGTTGAGGGGGCGGGCGTGATCGTACTGTTGTGTCACTGTCGTCATATCCTTATGTTTCCCATCGCTTTTTTAGTTATTGTTCAGCCCGGGCAAGGGGCATATACAGGTGATCGAGAGTATGCTGCTCGCCGCTTGCATGTAAATCGCGCAATTCGCAACACTGTCTTGCATCTTTTTGGGGCAGCCTTTTGGGAAATCCGGAGCGCCCCGCGACGGAGGATTGATGGAAAAGAAACGGGTACTGCTTTCATGGAGCAGCGGCAAGGATTGTGCGTGGGCACTGCATCAGCTGCGGCAAGATCCAGCCATCGAGGTAGTTGGGCTGTTCACCACCCTCAATCAGGAGTTCGAACGGGTGGCGATGCACGGGGTGCGCAAGCAGCTGTTGACCGAGCAGGCTGCCTGTGTCGGTCTGCCCCTCATCACCATCGATCTGCCCTGGCCCTGCAGCAACGAGGATTACGCCCGCATCATGGCCGGCTTTATCGCCGATGTGGTTGCGCAGGGGATCCGTCACATGGCGTTTGGCGATCTCTTCCTTGAGGATGTGCGAGCCTACCGGGAGAAACAGCTGGCCGGTACCGGCATCGAGCCGCTCTTCCCGCTCTGGGGCAGCAACACCAGGGAGCTGGCGCAGCAGATGATGACGGCGGGGTTGAAGGCGAAGATCAGCACCCTGGATCCGAAAAAGCTGGATGGTGCGCTGGGGGGCCATGAGTTTGACGAGGCACTGCTGGCTGCTCTGCCCGAGGGGGTCGACCCTTGTGGCGAGAACGGCGAGTTTCACACCCTGGCCTACGACGGCCCCATGTTTTCGCGCCCACTCGGGATCCGGGTCGGTGAGACAGTGGTGCGCGATGGCTTTGTCTTTACCGATCTGCTGCCAATCGAAGATTAATTATCGGGCGCCAAATGCTCCCTTTTGCCGGGAGATTCACAGTTTGCCAGACAGCAAGGGGGCACTATTGGCCCCCTCTTTTGTTTGAAGATAAAGGCGCTTTTTTATGAAACTGAACGCCCGTCCGGCGCTGCTTGCCACCCTGTTGGCTGCCACCCTCGCCATGCCAGCTGTTGCCCGTGAGGCAGCGACGCTCCAGCTGGTTCCTGCCGGTGTTACCACTGTGACTCTGGCCCAGCAGGCCCCCATCCACTGGGTCTCGGTGGAGCAGATTGCCAAGAGTCTGGATGGATGGCCGCCAATGGCCGTCGGCTTTGATATCGACGACACCCTGCTCTTCTCCAGCCCGGGATTCTATCGCGGCAAGCAGGAGTTCTCTCCCAACGACGAGAGCTACCTGAAAAACCCGGCTTTCTGGGAGAAGATGAACAACGGTTGGGATGAATTCAGTGTGCCGAAAGAGGTGGGCAAGGCGCTCATCGCCATGCACCTCAAGCGCGGCGATCACATCTATTTCGTCACCGGTCGTTCGGCCACCAAGACCGAGACGGTGAGCAAGACCTTGCAGCAGACCATGAATATTCCGGCCGACCAGCTCAACCCGGTGATCTTTGCCGGCGACCAGCCGGGGCAGAACACCAAGGTGCAGTGGCTCAAGGATAAGCAGATGAAGATCTTCTACGGCGATGCCGATGGCGACATCAAGGCGGCGCAGGAGATCGGCATTCGCGGCATTCGTCTGCTGCGCTCGGCCAACTCCACCTATCGGCCACTGCCGCTGGCAGGTGCGCTGGGGGAAGAGGTGATCATCAACTCCCAGTTCTGATCGCCTGGTGTTCAGCAGATGTAAAAAGGGCGGGGCCATCGGCACCCGCCCTTTTTGCATCCGTCATCAAGCTCGGGTCAGTCGTCCGCCCAAGGCATCTCGGGCAGGCTGTCGAGGAACTCGCCATAGCGGGTCAGATTGAAGGGGCCCTGATCGGCCTCCATCGCCATCAGCTCGGCACCGAGGGCGCAGGCGATATATTGCAGTGCCTCTTCCCGCGGGGTGCCCTTCATCACTAGTCTCATCAAGGTAGCTTTCACGTGGGGCGGGTGACCGTCGTTGAGCTGGTTCTCCACCATCTCCAGCAACGCGTCTTCGTCAAAAAATTCCTGAGAGTCGTTCATCGGTTTTTCGCATCAGTGAGTGAGGAGAGCAGTATAACCCGAAGCGGAGCGGCTCCCGTTTACCATCCACATAAACAATCCGATCACGCAGCCATTTGTTACTCATAATTAACGGGAGTTTGCCGCGGCAAACAGGTTGGAACACAGATAACATGGATGGACACGCCTATGCCCACGATAGATTCCCTGCTGGCTGAGCCCAAGCTACTGCCCCAGATCCCGGAAGTGATGCGCGATTTGATCCAGACCTTCAATGAAAAGGATCCGGATTTGCTGAAGATCAGCAAGCTGATCAACAAGGACCCTGTCATCTCCGCCAAGCTGCTGCGTCTGGCCAACTCGGCCAAGTTCGGTAGCAGTCGCCAGATCGGTACCGTCAATGAAGCTGCGGTGCGGCTTGGACTGGCGATGGTGCGCAACATGGTGCTGGCCTGCGGGCTGACCGAATCGGTCACTGCGGTGCCCGGCATTGACCTCAAACATTTCTGGGGCTGCGTGTTCAACGTGGCGGAGCTGGCGCGTCGTCTGGCGGTGAAGAAGGGAATGAAGGGGGATGAGGTCTTTACCTGCGCCCTGCTCTATGACCTTGGCCGACTGGTGATGCATGTGGGGCTGCCGGAAAACACCGTCCACCACATTCACGATCTGGAATTGCACAAGGGGCGGGCCAAGGCGGAAGAGCTGGTGGTCGGCTTCAACTATGCCCAGGTCGGTGCTGCCATGGCGCGATACTGGAAATTCCCCGAGACCATCAGCAACGCGGTGGAGTATCACTATAACCCCATGCTGGCCAAAGAGTTCTCCGCCGAGGCCGGGTTGATCCATCTGGCGATCGTGCTGGCAGCGCAATCCGATGTGGGTGAAGAAGCGCCACCCGAGTGGCCTGCCAAAGTAGCGGAGAAGCTGGGGCTCTCCTGGGCCGATTGCGCAGCCCAGTTCACTGCGCTGCGCGAGCAGGGTAATGGCTATGCCGGGTTGCTGGCTGCCTGACTGACTGCTCTGCTACCGCTGTGTGACATCGTAAAAAGGGGCCGAGGTTGGCCCCCTTTTCATGGCCGTGAGCCCGCTATTGCTTGTCAGCCGGTTGCCGAGGGGGCACTCTGCTAACTTCGCCTGTTTTGAGAGAGCCCTTGCCATGATTACCTCCCCCCGTCTCGTTCTGCGTGAACTGACCATCACCGACGCCCCCTTCATTCTCGAGCTGCTCAATGATGCCGATTTCCATCGTTACATCGGCGATCGGGGAGTTCGCACACTCGAACAGGCGCAGGAGTATATCCAGCAGGAACCGGCGGTGAGCTATGCCCGTCATGGTCATGGCCTCTATATGGTCGAGCGCAGGGAAGATGGCGCCAGCCTCGGTATCTGTGGTCTTATCAAGCGCGACAGCTTGCCCCGTGAAGATATCGGCTACGCCTTCCTGCCACAGTATCGCGGTCATGGCTACGCCATTGAGGCCGCACAGGCAGCCATCGCCGATGGCAAAAGCCGGTTGGGGATCGGGCAGGTGGTCGCCATCGTCACCCCGGGCAACGAGCGTTCCATCGGCCTGTTGGCCAAGCTGGGGCTGGTTCGCAGCCGTCTGGTCAAATTGAGTGAAGATGCTGATGAGTGCCTGTTGCTTGAGCCCGAGCTAACGGAGTGACATTCCGACTATTTGCGAACCTGCCGATGCCAAGAGAGGGGACTCCCATTTTCGGGGATAAATATCCCGTTTCCTAAGATCTTGCCAGCCAGTCCATCAAATATGAGTTTTTGGGAGTCTCTGCTCCGTAAGCGAGACGCGCCTGACGTGACCAGCCCTGCATAGTAGGCACACAGGTTTCACCGTCATCGGAGCAATAGACATGAGAACTCCCAATATCACTTTTATCGGTGCAGGGTCGACCATCTTTGTGAAGAACATCCTGGGTGATGTGTTTCACAAACCGGCCCTGAAAAACGCCAACATATCCCTGATGGACATAGATCCGCAGCGACTGGAAGAGTCCCAGATTGTGGTGCGAAAGCTGATGGATTCCAGCGGCGCTAAGGGGCAGCTGAACTGTCATACCGAGCTGAAACCTGCGCTAGCTGGCGCCAATTTTGTGATCGTTGCCTTCCAGATTGGCGGTTATGAACCCTGTACCGTGACCGATTTCGAGGTGTGCAAACGCCACGGTCTGGAGCAGACCATTGCCGATACGCTGGGGCCAGGAGGCATCATGCGGGCACTGCGTACCATCCCCCATCTGTGGCGGGTGTGCGAGGTGATGAGCGAGGTGTGCCCCGACGCAACCATGCTCAACTACGTCAACCCGATGGCAATGAACACCTGGGCCATGTATCAACAGTTTCCCCATATCAAGCAGGTGGGACTCTGTCACTCGGTGCAGGGAACGGCGCACGAGCTGGCCCGTGATCTCGATATCGATCCGGCGACCTTGCGTTACCGCTGCGCCGGCATCAACCACATGGCATTTTATCTGACTCTTGAGCGTCAGCTGGAGAGCGGCGAATTCGTCAATCTCTATCCCGAACTGCTGGCCGCCTATGAAGCGGGGAGTGCGCCCAAGCCCGGCCTGCACCATAACCAGCGTTGCCAGAATCTGGTGCGTTACGAGCTGTTCAAGAAGTTTGGTTACTTCGTTACCGAATCCTCCGAACACTTTGCCGAGTACACCCCCTACTTCATCAAGCCGGGGCGCCCTGATCTCATCGAGCGCTACAAGGTGCCGCTAGACGAGTATCCCAAGCGCTGCGTCGAGCAGATTGCCCGCTGGCAGGATGACCTCACCGCCTATCGTCAGGCCGAACGGGTCGAGGTGCCCGAATCGAACGAGTATGCGAGCGTCATCATCAACTCGCTCTGGAGCGGTGAGCCCAGCGTCATCTATGGCAACGTCAGAAACGACGGTCTCATCACCAACCTGCCAGATGGTTGCTGCGTGGAGGTGCCCTGTCTGGTCGATGCCAACGGCATCCAGCCCACCGCCATCGGCCGCTTGCCAACCCATTTGGCAGCCCTGATGAGCACCAACATCAACGTACAGGCGCTGGTCACCGAGGCGATCACCGAGCGCAAGCGGGAAAGCATCTACCATGCAGCCCTGCTCGACCCCCACACCGCAGCAGTGCTTGGCATGGACGAGATCTACGCCCTGATCGACGAACTGATTGAAGCCCATCGCGGCTGGTTGCCGGAGTGGATTCACGGCTGAGCAAGAGCCCCCTGCGGGGGGCTTAATCCCCAAGGAGATAAACCATGAGCGTCTCGCTGAAAACCAAGTTGAGCTATGGCTTCGGGGCCTTCGGCAAGGATTTTGCCATCGGCATCGTCTACATGTACCTGATGTTCTACTACACGGATGTGGTGGGGGTGTCGGCTGCCTTCGTCGGCACCATCTTTCTGATTGCCAGGATTTGGGATGCGGTCAATGACCCCATCATGGGGTGGATTGTCGACAATACCCGTAGCCGTTGGGGCAAGTTCAAACCCTGGATACTGATCGGTACAGTGGTCAACTCCATCGCCCTGGTGATGGTGTTCAGTGCCCACTATTTCGAAGGGGCGGCCCTGCTCGTCTATGTGGCTATCACCTACATCCTGTGGGGCATGACCTATACCCTGATGGATATACCCTTCTGGTCGCTGGTGCCAACGTTGACCATCGACAAGCACGAGCGCGAGGCACTGGTTCCCTATCCCCGCTTCTTTGCCAGTCTCTCCTGGCTTATTACCGGTGCCATCGGCCTCAAGGTAGTGGACTATTTTGGCCAGGGGGACAAGGCCCACGGTTTTCTGATGTTCACCTTTATCCTGGTCGCCTTCTTTCTTGTCTCGACCTTGGTCACCCTGCGCAATGTGAAGGAGCGCTACAGCTCTGCAGCGACCCCCACTGTCAGCCAGCAGCGCACCTCCATCATGGATTCGGTCAAGCTTATTTTCCGCAATGACCAGCTCACCAGCGTGCTTTTCATGGCCCTTTGCTACAACGTGGCGAACAACACCATCACCGCTTTTGCCATCTACTACTTCACCTATGTGATTGGTCAGGAGTCCCTCTTCCCCAGCTTCATGATGTACGGTGGCATCGCCAACCTGATCACCCTGATGATCTTCCCGCGTCTGGCCCGCTTTATCTCGCGGCGGGTGCTCTGGGCGTTGGCCTCACTCTGCCCCATAGCGAGCTGCCTGATGCTGATGTATATCGGTTTCATCGCTCCCCAGAATGTCGCGCTGATCATCTTATCCGGCATCCTGCTCCACATAGGTACCGCCCTGTTCTGGGTGCTGCAGGTGATCATGGTCGCTGACACGGTCGACTATGGCGAGTACAAGCTTGGCACCCGCAACGAGAGCATCGCCTACTCGGTGCAGACCATGGTGGTCAAGGCTGGCTCGGCCTTCGCCGGCTTCTTCATCGGTGTCATGCTGACGCTGGTCGGTTATGTCCCCAATGCGGTGCAGAGTGCCGAAACCCTCTTCGGCATGCAGGCCATCATGGTGGTGCTGCCGGCCATCTTCTTTGCCCTGACCCTGTTTGTTTACTTCCGCTTCTACAAGCTCAACGGCCAGTACCAGAGCAAGGTGGTGGATCATCTGCTGTGCAAATATGAATCCGAAAGCGTCGAGGCCAAGCAGGCGCAGGCGGCGGCCAGCTGATCTCCTTCACCCATAACGCCGACCTCAGGGGCGGCGTTCATCATCACCGGAGTTGAACATGGGATATCCAATGAGTCGCCGAGCCCGTCTCTCATGCGCCATGATGGCGGCAGGCATCGCTACCCTCTGTGCGCAGCAGGCTGTGGCCGCCAGAGGAGAGGTGGCATCGCAACCGGCGGTGCATCTCAGCTCTTCCAGTGCCGAACTGGCGGAAGGGTTCAACTGGGCGGTCGCCAAGACGGCGCAGTTCATCATGACCGGCCAGCGCGGCGTGACCAACAAGGACGAGAACCACCCGAACGGGGATGGCACGGGTCTGCACGACTATCTCCCCTCCTACTGGGCCGGTTACTACGACCGGACGGCGTTTTACGGGCGTGACTTTGCCCATCAGGTTGCCGGTGCCGAGATCGCTGGCTGGCGCGCCGAGAACTTTTCGATGTTCAAGGTGTTTGCCCGCAACGCCACCGAGGCGCGCAAGTGGTACACCCTCTGGGCTTTCAACTTTGATGGCTCTCCCCACACCATCGATTACAAGGACGACAGCTGGTTCGTGCGCGAGGTGCCAGCCCAGTTCGAGCTGGTGGAGAAGGCTTACCACGCCTACCTCTGGAGCGGGGATCGCCGCTACATCGAGGATCCCGAACTGTGGACCTTTTACGGCAAGGTGATGACCGACTTCATTGCTCTGCATGACGAGCAGCACCCCAACGGGATAGCCGAGGGTAAGGGAGGCATTTTTCAGGGCTCCTGCACCTACAACGAGCGGGGCGAACACCCGATAGAGGCAGCCGATGCCATCGGTTCCCAATATCAGGCGACCCTGGCTTATGCCGCCATGCTGCAGGCTCGCGGTGAAAAGCGGGCGGCACAAGTCTGGCAGCGCAAGGCGGCGCAGTTGAAACGCTACTTTAACGAGGAGTGGAGCCGGGTTGCCGGGGATGAGGAGGGCCACTATGCCCGCATCCTCGACAGCAACCTCAGCAAGCGCAATGATTTTGGCAAGGAGAACAGCTGGTTCATTCCGATGAAGCGTCTCTCCGATCCCGGTGCACGCAATGACCGCTATCTCGACTTTATCAGCGAGATGGTGGGCGATGGGATCGGTACGACACCGCAGGCACCCGCCAACATCGAGGCCTACACCTATCTGCCGGATACCTATTTCCCCTATCTGCGTAACGAGGAGGCGTGGCGCTGGATGCGCTACATCCTGGCCAAGCGAGATCTCCCCCATGAGCGGCCGAGTCAGGGCACCAATGGCGACTATCCGGAGATCTCCTTTACTCTGGTGTCGCAGACCGTAGAAGGGATGATGGGGGTTGAGCCGGATGCGGCCGCGCACCGGGTGGCAACCCTGCCCCGATTGCCTGCCTCCATCGACTGGGTGGCCATCGAGCAACTGCCTGTCGGGGCCCACCGGTTGTCACTGCGCCATGAGGGGGTTACTGCCAGCGAGCTGGGCAACATGGGGCCGCGCGCCCTGTTCTGGGAGGCCCGTTTCCCGGGGAATCACGGATTCCTGCTGGTGGATGGCAAGCTGCGCAAGGCGCGTTCGCTGCGACTCAACGGTATCATGGTGAGCGCGGTCGAAGTGACTGTGCCGCCGGGAGGTCGGGTGACGGTGTCGACGCCACCCCGTTGAGAGAGTTGAGAGAGAAGAGAGTGAGCAAGGGGCGTGAGCCCCTTTTTGATTTGGGAATTTATTGCGAAGAGCTGGCCCGCTCCCGGCTCAGCTGGCGGTAGCGACTCGGTGTCAGCCCCAGATAACGCTGGAAGGTCTCATAGAAGCGGCTGCTGGAGTTGAAACCTGCAGTCATGGCGATATCGAGGATGGTGCGATCGGTATCGCTGAGCAGGGCTCTGGCATGGTTGATCCGCATCGCGGTGACGTACTGCTTGATGCTCATCTGCATCACCTTCTGAAACAGTCCCATGGCGTAGTTGGGGTGCAACCCCACGTGGTCGGCCAGCTCCCTGGTGGTCAGCGGGGCATCATGGTGGGCGGCAATGTATTCGAGCATCTGCTGTACATGGAACTGGGAGTGTTTTGATCCGCCAGATGCTGCGCCCTGATTGTTGTGGTTGGCTAGCAGACGGCTCCAGCCATCCAGTCCGATGCGCCTGAGCATCAGGCAAATCTCGTCGGCAGCCAGCTGCTGGCGGCCAGGGTCATCCATCCGGCTTTCCGTGACCCAGCGAGCCAGCTCGAATTCACTGACCAACATGGGAGATCGTGATTGCAGCACTCCGCCGTGGGTGACTTGAGTCAGCAGCTCCCGGTTGATGGGCCAGGAAAGGAACAGGTGGATGGGAATATTGATTAGCCCCATCTGCGAACAGTTGCCGATGCGGGTCAGTTGATGGGGGATTGCCGCCCAGAACAAGCCTGCATGGCCTGCTGCCAGAGTGAAGGATTGGCCATTCATGGTGTACTCCACATCGCCGTCGAACGGGATGTTGACCTCCACCTGCCCGTGCCAGTGGTAACCGGCCATTTCGTGGGGAGGGCGCAGCTCTACCGCGACAGCTTCGTAGGTGGAGTAGAGCGAGAGCGGGCTGCTCAGACCTTCATCGAGCTCATGCACACTGGAGAAATAGGGTCGCTCGGGCGTCGTTGTCATCGCAATCAATCAAGGTGGGTGAGTCTCACTTTGTATCACCAATTTATCAGCATGCCTGTGGTGGCCGTTCCGTTATTTTGAAGAGTGTTTTCATCACATTGACAAATTGCGCACAGGATCACGGACAGGTGGGATCTGACATTCTGTGGATTGGCTGGATTGGTTCTCAGATCGTTAGGAATATGTCGGAAGGCTAAACAAAGAGGCCGCCGTGAGTTGCGGCCCTTGTGCATCGGTGCTGCCCGGTCGGGCAGGGGATCAGTTGAGCTCTTCGATGGAGAACTCGCCGGCGATACCATCACAGGAGATGGCGAAGCCGCCGCTGAAGCGGGTGCTGAACTGGATCAGAAACGCATCGTAGTCGTGCTCTTGCACGGGCAGGTTGATGGGTTTGCTGCGACGCAGGGGTTTACGAGTTTGTACGGTTTTCATCATGGTATTTCTCTATATAAATTAAGTAATTGCTCCTTGTGTTGGCAAATGTCAGGTCAATGAGTGCGTGCAACGGTGTTGTTGGCGTGCGCGCAGGTATACCCAGCCCGTTCGCGGGCCTCTGCTCTTGCAAGGTGCAAGGAATATGCGGTTGCATAGTTCAAATTGAGTGGGCAGAGCGGGTCTGCACCGTGAGAGCCGGGCAACGCAGGCGGACAGCCTGAACGGTTCTCAGGGCGAGTAAATCAGAAGAAGGTTATGCGGGTACTGACAGGATTCATCGTGAGGTGAAGCATTGCAGGGCAAACATAAACAGGGCTGATTAACTAGCCGGCGCGCATTCTCTCCTCGAAATGAATAAAAAGCAAACAATTATTTTCGGCTGTGTGGCTGGGCCTTGTCCGGCACAGGTTTGCCAGCAACAACAAGGGCTCCCGCAGGAGCCCTTTTGCATCTGTCAGCCAGCGGATGATCAGTAGTCGCCGTTGGCGCGTTTGGCGGCGGCGATCATCGGAGTGATGGTCATGCCCTGCACCACGATGGAGAACATCACCACCGCGTAGGTCATCACCAGGATCACCTGACGCAGGTCAACACCGTGGCTCGGGATCATCATGACGCCGGAGGGGAGCGCCAGTGCCATTGCCATGGCCAGACCGCCGCGCAGGCCGCCCCAGGTGAGGATCCGCACCGAGAAGGTGTTGTAGGTGCGGAACTTGCGGAAGGCCATATAGGGCACCGAGACGCTGATGAAGCGGGCGGCGAGGCAGAGCGGCACCGCGATGACCAGCAGTACCCAGTCATGCCAAGCCAGATCCAGCAGCACCAGCGCCAGACCGATCAGCAGGAACAGCAGGGCGTTGAGGAACTGGTCCATCAACTCCCAGAAGTGATCCAGGTGATGGCTGCTCTGCTCGGAGAAGCCGGAATGACGGGTCCAGTTGCCGATCATGATGCCGGTCACCACCATGGCTAGGGCGCCGGAGACGCCGATCATGTTGGCGAAGGCGAAGCCGGCGGTCGGGATGCAGAGGGTCAGCAGCAGCTCCAGCGAACCGTCGTCGGTGGCGCTGATCATCACGTGGGCGATGACGCCCAGCACGGCGCCGAACAGGATGCCGCCGAGTGCCTCATGCAGGAACAGGCCGGCCACGCTGCCGAAGGTGGGCTCGACGCCGCCGAAGGCAACGGCAAACACGGTAGCGAAAATAACGAGGCCGACACCGTCGTTGAACAGGGATTCCCCTTCGATCTGGATGGCGATCTGGGGCGGCGCCTTCATCTTCTTGACGATGGCCAGTACGGCGATGGGGTCGGTGGGGGAGATGAGCGCCCCGAACAGCATGCAGTAGACCAGCGGCAGCTCCCAGCCCAGCAGCTTGGCGATGAACCAGAAGCCGTAGCCGATGATGAAGGTGGAGAGCAGGGTGGCAATAATGGCCAGAATGGTGATCTCCCACTTCTGGCTCCGCAGCGCCTTGAGGTTGATGCCAAGACCACCGGCAAACAGCAGGAAGCCCAGGATCCCCTTCAGCAGGAAATTCTGGAAGTCGATGCTCTCCATGGTTTTGATGGCAAGAGGCTCCAGATTGAACCATCCCAGTTTACCGAACAGCACCAGCAGCGCAGAGATCAGCATGGAACCGGCGGTGATGGCGATGGTGGTCTGGATCTTCACAACATACTGGTTGGCAAAGGCAATAAAGATCGCCAACGCTGCCAGAAAACAGAGTGTGTAGTAGACGCTCATAGTTATTTTTTACTCGTAGATAGATAGCAAGCACGTATCCCCATGCGGGACGGGCATAGGGTACTCTCGGGGTCTATGTTACTCATTACCTATAAATGAGTATATGGCTGCGATTTTGGACTGATAGACGGCTAGATTTCCAATTCGCTGGTTTGCTGTTAGGATGCTGTTTACGCAGTTGCACGGATGTAAGAGGAACACGCGGTGGCGAATGAAAAGTCGAACAGAAAGTCGGATGTGACAAACAAGCTGGAAGCCTGTCTCAAGGAGCGGATCCTGATCATCGACGGGGCCATGGGCACCATGATCCAGAGCTACAAACTCGGGGAGGCGGACTACCGCGGTGAACGGTTTGCCGACTGGCATACCGACATCAAGGGCAACAACGATCTGCTGGTGCTGACCCGCCCCGCCGTCATTCGCGAGATCCACGAGCAGTACTGCGCCGCCGGTGCCGACATCCTCGAAACCAACACCTTCAACGCCACCCGCATCGCCATGGCCGATTACGAGATGGAAGATCTCTCGGCCGAGATCAACCGCGAGGCGGCCCGTCTTGCCCGTGCCGTAGCGGACGAGTGGACGGCGAAAGAGCCCCACAAGCCGCGCTTCGTGGCGGGGGTCTTGGGGCCGACCAACCGCACCGCCTCCATCTCGCCAGATGTGAACGATCCCGGCAAGCGCAACGTCACTTACGACCAGCTGGTAGCCGCCTATACCGAATCGACCCGCGCCCTGATCGAGGGTGGCGCCGACATCATTCTGATCGAAACCATCTTCGATACCCTCAACGCCAAGGCGGCCGCCTTCGCGGTGGATCTGGTATTCGAGGAGCTGGGCTACAGCCTGCCGGTGATGATCTCCGGCACCATCACCGACGCCTCCGGTCGTACCCTCTCCGGCCAGACCACCGAAGCTTTCTACCACTCGCTGCGCCACGTCAAACCTGTCTCGTTTGGTCTCAACTGTGCGCTCGGGCCGGATGAACTGCGGCAGTATGTGGAGGAGCTGTCGCGCATCAGCGAGACCCATGTCAGTGCTCACCCCAATGCCGGTCTGCCCAACGCCTTTGGCGAGTACGATCTCGATGCCGCCGAGATGGCGGAGCATATCCGCGAGTGGGCCCAAAGCGGCTTTCTCAATATGGTTGGCGGTTGCTGCGGTACCACTCCGGCTCATATTCGTGCCATGGCTGGCGCGGTTGCCGGCATCAAGCCGCGCGCTTTGCCCGAGCTGCCGGTGGCCTGCCGCCTGTCGGGTTTGGAGCCGCTGATCATCACCCCCGAATCCATGTTCGTGAACGTGGGGGAGCGCACCAACGTCACCGGTTCGGCCAAGTTCAAGCGGCTGATCAAGGAGGGGCTCTACGACGAGGCGCTCGACGTCGCCAAGCAGCAGGTGGATAACGGCGCCCAGATCATCGACATCAACATGGACGAGGGGATGCTGGACGCCGAAGCGGCCATGGTGCGCTTCCTCAACCTTATCGCCGGCGAGCCGGACATCGCCCGGGTGCCGGTGATGATCGACTCCTCCAAGTGGGAGGTACTGGAGGCGGGCCTCAAGTGCGTGCAGGGCAAGCCGGTGGTCAACTCCATCTCCATGAAGGAGGGGGAGGAGAAGTTTATCCAGCAGGCCAGACTGCTGCGCCGCTACGGTGCCGCCGTTATCGTGATGGCGTTCGACGAAGCGGGTCAGGCCGACACCCGCGCCCGCAAGTTCGAGATCTGCCAGCGAGCCTACCGCATTCTGGTGGATCAGGTCGGTTTCCCGCCGGAAGACATCATCTTCGACCCCAACATCTTCGCGGTGGCGACCGGTATCGACGAGCACAACAACTACGCGGTGGACTTCATCGATGCAGTGAAGGACATCAAGGAGAACCTGCCCCACGCCATGATCTCCGGCGGTGTCTCCAATGTCTCGTTTTCATTCCGTGGCAACGAGCCGGTGCGGGAGGCCATTCACGCCGTTTTCCTCTACCACGCCATCAAGAACGGCATGGACATGGGGATCGTCAACGCCGGTCAGCTCGCCATCTATGAAGACATTCCGGCCGAGCTCAAAGAGAAGGTCGAGGCGGTGGTGCTCAACCTCAATGACAACGCCACCGAGGAGCTGCTGGCCATCGCCGAGAAGTATCGCGGTGCCGGCGCCCAGGCGGAGGATCCGCGGGATCAGGCGTGGCGCAGCTGGCCGGTGGGCAAGCGGCTGGAACATGCGCTGATCAAGGGGATCACCGACTTCATCGAAGAGGATACCGAGGAGGCGCGCGCCCAGGCCGAGCGGCCGCTGCACGTCATCGAAGGGCCGCTGATGGATGGCATGAACGTGGTCGGCGATCTGTTCGGCGCCGGCAAGATGTTCCTGCCGCAGGTGGTGAAATCGGCCCGGGTGATGAAGCGGGCGGTCGCCTATCTGCAACCCTATATCGAGGCGGAAAAATCGGGTGGCTCCAGCAACGGCAAAATCGTGCTGGCGACCGTGAAAGGGGATGTGCACGACATCGGCAAGAACATCGTCGGGGTAGTGCTGCAGTGCAACAACTTCGAGATCATCGATCTCGGGGTTATGGTCCCCTGCGAGACGATTCTCAAGACTGCGCGGGAAGTGGGGGCCGACATGATCGGTCTCTCAGGTCTCATCACCCCGTCGCTGGACGAGATGGTGCACGTGGCCAAGGAGATGGAGCGCCAGGGCTTCAAGCTGCCGCTCTTGATCGGCGGCGCCACCACCTCCAAGGCGCACACCGCGGTGAAGATCGAGCAGAACTACTCCGAGCCTGTAGTCTATGTCTCCAACGCCTCCCGCGCGGTGGGAGTAGCCCAGAGCCTGCTCAGCCCGGATCTCAAACCCGACTTCGTCGCCCGTATCGACAAGGAGTACGAGATCGCCCGCGAGCAGCACGCCCGCAAGCAGCCGCGCTCGCGCCCCATCACGCTGGCGGAGGCGCGTGCCAATCGCCATCAGCTGGATTGGGTTGGCTATCAGCCACCCAAGCCCCGCGAGCCGGGTGTGCAGAAGTTCGAGAACGTGCCCATCTCGGTGCTGCGCCCCTACATCGACTGGACGCCATTTTTCCTCAGCTGGGAGCTGGCGGGCAAATTCCCGCGCATCCTCGAAGACGAGATTATCGGTGAGGAGGCGACCAGGCTGTTTGCCGATGCCAACGCCATGCTGGATCAGCTGGAAAAGGATCAGAGCGTGCGCTGCGCCGGCATCATCGGTCTGTTCCCGGCCAATGCGGTGGGGGACAGCATCGAGGTCTACAGCGACGAGTCGCGCAGCGAAGTGAAAAAAGTGCTGCACCACCTGCGTCAGCAGAGCGAGAAGCAGGGCTTCCCCAACTACTGTCTGGCGGACTATGTGGCGCCGAAAGAGAGTGGCAAGCCTGACTGGATCGGCGCCTTTGCGGTGACCGGCGGCATCGGTGAGGAGGCTATCGCCAGGGCCTACAAGGCGGATCACGACGACTACAACGCCATCCTCATTCAGGCGGTATGTGACCGGTTGGCGGAAGCCTTTGCCGAGTATCTGCACGAGCAGGTACGCAAAGTGCACTGGGGCTATGCCCCCGAGGAAGCACTCAGCAACGAGGAGCTTATTCGCGAGAACTATCGGGGCATCCGTCCGGCGCCGGGTTATCCGGCCTGCCCGGAGCACACCGAGAAGGGCACCCTGTGGGAGTTGCTGGATGTCGAGCAGGCCATCGGCATGCAGCTTACCGAATCCTACGCCATGTGGCCGGGGGCGGCGGTGTCGGGCTGGTACTTCTCCCACCCCGAGAGCAAATACTTTGCGGTGGCGCAGATCCAGCAAGATCAGGTTGAGGATTACGCCGCCCGCAAGGGGATGACGCTGGCCGAAGCCGAGCGCTGGCTCGCCCCCAATCTGGGGTAATGAGAGAGCCAATCTGCTCGGCCTTTGAGCGAAAACGGCGGACTTTGCGAGCAGCCTCTGAAGGGCGCGCAGAGCCGCCGTTTATTGTTTCACCGCGGCGTGCTGATTGGGCAGGCTTCTGCGTTATTTGGCTTGTTGTCAGGAGAAACAATTGGCGTTGTCTTGGCGCTGTGGCACCTTATACTCTCCCGCCCCATCCTGCCCAGGCATAGCCTTCTAGCGGAATTGTCATGAAGATCGCCATTTTATCCCGTGAGCCGAAAAACTACTCCACCCGCCGTCTGGTCGAGGTGGCGCAGGCGCGCGGTCATCAGGTCGAGGTGCTCGACACCCTGCGCTGTTATATGAACATCGCCTCCCACAACCCCTCCATTCACTACGAAGGACGGGAGCTGGAGAGCTATGACGCGGTGATCCCCCGCATCGGGGCCAGCATCACCGCCTACGGCACCGCCGTGTTGCGCCAGTTCGAGATGATGAACACCATGGCGCTCAACAGCTCGGTGGCCATCAGTCGCTCCCGCGACAAGCTGCGGGCGATGCAGCTGCTCTCCCGTCACGGCATCGGTCTGCCCATCACCGGTTATGCCCACAGCACCCACGACGTGCCCGACCTCATCACCATGGTGGGCGGTGCGCCGCTGGTGGTGAAGCTGCTGGAGGGAACCCAGGGGATCGGCGTGGTGTTGTGCGAAACCCAGAAGGCTGCCGAGAGCGTGATCGAGGCCTTTATCCAGACCAACAACAACATTCTGGTGCAGGAGTATATTCGCGAGGCCAACGGCGCCGACATCCGCTGTCTGGTGGTCAACGGCAAGGTGGTGGCGGCGATGCGCCGTCAGGCCCAGCCCGGCGAGTTTCGCTCCAACCTTCATCGTGGCGGCACCGCCGAGGCGATCCGGATCACTCCGGAAGAGCGTGCTACCGCGGTGCGCGCCGCCAAGATCATGGGGCTGGATGTGGCGGGCGTGGATATTCTGCGCAGTGCCCGCGGCCCGCTGGTGCTGGAGGTCAACTCCTCTCCCGGCCTGCAAGGGGTTGAGGCGGCTTCCGGCAAGGATGTGGCGGGCAAGATCATCGAGTTCCTTGAGCTCAAGGGCGGGCGCAAGCACAAGCCGGTGGAGTGATCCCGGATTTGCATCAGCCAAAAAACAGGGCGCCTTCGGGCGCCCTGTTGCTATCTGGTTGGTGCCGCAGCGCCCACACCCTCTCCCGGAGGGAGAGGGAACTGTTCGGCAGCGAGCATCGCCAGCCTTGCGCTGAATACGCCATCCTCCAGCCGGGTCTCTATCTGCCAGCCCAGCTTTTCGCAGATGCGCTGGATGATGGTGAGGCCACAGCCGTAACCGAGGATCTGATCCGGCGCTGCCGCCGTCGGGTTGCTGATGGTGAGCACCGGGCCGCACAGTTCGATGTCGATATGG
Organism: Aeromonas jandaei; assembly: GCF_037890695.1. Taxonomy (NCBI): domain Bacteria; kingdom Pseudomonadati; phylum Pseudomonadota; class Gammaproteobacteria; order Aeromonadales; family Aeromonadaceae; genus Aeromonas; species Aeromonas jandaei. The sequence goes on from NZ_CP149571.1 coordinate 1,293,797, forward strand.
CCCTCGGCGTAGCTCAGGGCATTTTTCAGCAGATTGCCAAGGGCGATGGCGAGCAGGGAGAGGGGGGAATCGACCTCGCTCGCCTCATCCAGCACCAGACGGATATCGAGCGCTTCTCGCTGCAGCAGCGGGGCGAGCCGAGCCAGCTCCTGGCGGATCAGCGGCGCCACCTGCTGCTTCGGCCGCTCGACCTCCTCCTTGCGTCCCAGCAGCAAAAAGGTCTCGGTGAGCAGGGCCATCTCGTCGGCGGCGGCCCGGATACGGGTGACGGCGCGCTCGGCGGGGGCGGGCAGATCGTTCACCTTGCCGAGCAGAGCGGCCGAGCCCTGGATCACCATGTTGGGGGTACGCAGCTCGTGGCTGGCAAAGCGGCTGAACTCCTGCTCGCGGGCAAAGACGGCGCTCACCTCCTGCTTGCCGGCCAGCAGTGCCAGCTCGATATCCCTGAGCTCCTGCCAGGGGGCATCGGGGATGAAGTCCGCCTGATCCGGGGTGAGGTGGGCGACCCTGTGTTGCAGCCGCTGCAGCGGCCCGGTGATATGGCGTACCAGCCAGATGCCGAAGCCGAGGCAGCCCAGCAGCAGTGCCAGCCCGATCAGCCGGGTGGCCAGATGCAGCTTGTCCTCGTAGGGGTCGAGGTAGTCATCGGCATCGTCGTTGAAGACCAGATAGAGCATCCCCTTGCCGGAGGGGTGGCGCGCCACCAGAAAGTGTTTGTCCTCCTTGCCCAGCTGGTGCTCGAAAAAGCCGGGGGTCTGGTAGGGTTGCAGCCATTTGGGCAGGCGTCCCGACTCGGTCCAGTAGCTGGAGAACTGGCGCGGGCTGGGCGCCGCCGCCGCGGCCCCGAGGCGCAGCCAGTCGTCGCTGTAGCGGGTTACTTCCGCCTCCAGCCAGTGGCGCAGGCTCAGCTCCTCCATCTTGTCCTCGGCCACCATCATCAGGCCGGAGAGCAGCACCAGCAGCACCACGCCAGCCCCGCCGAGCGCCATGATGAGCCGGTGGCGCAGGCTCGGCAGGCTCATGCGCTCACCAGTCGGTAGCCCTGACCGTGCAGGGTTTCCAGCATGGGGGTGGGGAAGGGTTTGTCGAGGGTGTTGCGCAGGGCGTAGATGTGGCTGCGCAGGGCATCGGAGTCGGGCTCCTCCTCTCCCCAGACGGTATCCAGCACCTCCTGTCGAGTGACGATGGCCGGTGCGCGGCGGGCCAGCAGCGCGAGGATCTGGAACGGGATCTTGCCGAGCTTGAGGGGAACGCCGGCACGGGTCGCCTGCCCGCTGGCAGCATCGACGGTCAGCTCGCCAAAGGTGATGGCGCCGATGTCACCGCGCGGGCCGCGCAGGCTAAGGGCTTGCAGCCGCACCTCCAGCTCCTCCATGGCGAAGGGCTTGACCAGATAGTCGTCGCCACCGGCCTTGAAGCCTGCCAGCTTGTCTTCCAGACTGTCGCGGGCGGTGAGAAACAGCACCGGGGTCGAGATCCCCTCTTCACGCAGGCGGGCGACCGTGCTGAGCCCGTCGAGACGGGGCATCATCACATCCATGATGATGACGTCGAAGCGCTGTTCGGCCAGCAGTTGCAGCGCCGCCTGACCGTGATAGGCACAGTCCAGCCGGTGGCCGGCCAGCTCCAGATAATCCATGATGGTTTCTGCCACCTGAGGATTGTCTTCCACTACCAAAATCTTCATGCTTTGTACTCCTGGTTGGCGAGCAGCTTCACGCTCTTTTCACACCGGATACACCATCCTGTCGCCAGTGTAACCCCGAGGATCCACGATGAAGAAGTCTCTCTGTGCTCTCCTGCTGCTGATCTTGCTGCCGCTCGGATCTGCGCAGGCTGCCGAATTCAAACTGACCGGCCGCACCACCTGGCAGCTTGGCCAGCTGATGGTAAACGGTCTGCCGTTCGTGATCGACGACCAGACCCGCTTCAAGGATTGGCTCAACGAGGATGATCTCGGCGGCACCTGGGTCGAGATGAAGGGGGTGGTGGAGAACGGCGTGCGCTATGTGCGCAAGGTCGAGGCTCTCGATGAAGATGACAAGGACGAGATGGATCTGGAAGGGCCGGTCGAAGGGGGGCGGATCTGGGGCTACACCACCTCGGACAACAGCCTGGCCCCCTTCGAGGGGCGCTGGCTCGAACTGGAGTGCAAGTTTGACGGCATGCGCCTGAGCCGCTGCCACGAGGACAAGTGACCCGATCGCTGCCGCAGATTCGCAATGTTCCTGAATGAAGCCCATGCTTATCCGGCATGGGCTTTTTGTTCAGGGACGAACGACATGGAACAGAGAACAAAGTGGTGTGCGTGGCTGTATGGTTTGCCGCTCTGTGCCGCGCAGGCGATTGCCGACGAACTATGGCTGGTGGAGCTGGAACACGATGATGGCATCCATCTGCAATTTCAGGGGGCCGAGGTGGAACGGGGCAGTGCCCCGGTCTGGCGACAGGGTGAACCCTGGGCAGAGCCCCTGCGGCCGGGTGATCGCCTCTCCCTGCTGGTGGCCGATGGCGTTGCTACCCGGATTGAGCTGCTGACGGCCAGATCGCCGGCGGGATCGGGGCAATGGCAGCGGGCAGAGGATCGCCTGCAATCCTTTGACGGCCAGCGTCTGGTGCTGGCAAACCTCGGCACGTTTCCTCTCGACCGCAACATACGCTGGGTCAACGGCTCGGCTGCCGCTCTCCATGAAGGGAGTGCACTGGTATTGGTCCGTTCTGCCGATGGAATATTGCGGAGAATTGAAGTGATCAATCCGGAAGAGTAATTCAGCATCTTCTTATTTAATAAGGCTTCACCATATTGTGGCAGGCATTAAATAATGCCTGCCACAATTTTATGATGTATTTCTCAATAAAGTCATCGCTCTAATTATTTTTCCTTGTCACATATATTTCGTTTGTCATCGATGAATTTTGGTGGTTTATTTTATTTCAGGCAGGGTTCATTGGAGTTCGTGCCTGTCAAATGAAAAGGGATATTTCAGAACAATAACAATTATCGTATGTCTGAAAGAGGAATAAATGATGAATAAATTAATAACAGCCAATCTTGCGCTGTTTGCATCTTCATTGATGCTTATTCAGGCTCAGGCGGCTGAACCCGTCTACCCTGACCAGGTTAAGTGGTATGGTCTGGGAGAAGGGGTCTGCGCCAGTGGCTATCGGCCTCTTACCCGCGATGAAGCCATGAGTATCAAGGGCAATCTGGTTGGTCGCATGGGCCAATGGCAGATTACCGGACTGGCCAATCGCTGGGTCATCATGGGCTCTGGATATAACGGGGAAATAAAACAGGGAACGGCAGGGGAAACATGGTGTTATCCCACATCGCCGATATCTGGCGAAATTCCATCTCTCTCTGCCTGGAATATTCCTGCTGGTGATGAAGTTGATGTGCAATGGCGAATGGTGCATGACAATGATTACTTTATTAAGCCGGTAAGTTATCTCGCCCATTATTTGGGATATGCCTGGGTAGGCGGCAATCACAGCCCCTATGTAGGCGAAGATATGGATGTCACCAGACTGAGCGATGGCTGGTTGATTAAGGGTAACAATGACGGTGGCTGCTCCGGATATCGTTGCGGAGAGAAGAGCTCCATCAAGGTAAGCAACTTCTCATATACCCTGGAGCCGGACTCCTTTACCCACGGCCAGGTCACCGAGAGTGGCAAGCAGCTGGTCAAGATGATCACTGCCAATGCGACCAACTACACGGATCTGCCCCAGCAGGTGGTGGTGACCCTGAAGTATGACAAGGCTACCAACTGGTCGAAAACCGACACCTACAGTCTCAGCGAGAAGGTCGGCATCAAAAAGACGTTCCAGATCCCGCAGGTTTCCAGCACTGAATATTCGGTCGAGATTTCTTCTACCCAGAGCTGGGCCGAGCAGAAGGGTGGCTCGACCACCGAGACCGTCTCGGTCGAGGCGCGTCCGACGGTGCCGCCGCACTCCAGCGTGCCGGTGCGGGTTGCCCTCTACAAGTCCAATATCTCATACCCCTATGAGTTCAAGGCCGAGGTCAACTATGACCTGACCATGAAGGGGTTCCTGCGCTGGGGCGGCAATGCCTGGTATACCCATCCGACCAATCGCCCCACCTGGGAACACACCTTTGCCATCGGCCCGTTCCGCGACAAGGCCAGCAGCATCCGTTACCAGTGGGACAAACGCTATATCCCGGGTGAAGTGAAGTGGTGGGACTGGAACTGGACCATCAGCGAGTATGGCTTGTCGACCATGCAGAGCAACCTTGGTCGCGTGCTGCGCCCGATCCGCTCGGCGGTGACCGGTGACTTCTATGCCGAGAGCCAGTTTGCCGGCGACATCGAGATTGGTCAGCCCCAGAGCGGTTCCACGAAGGCTGCCCAGTTGCGCAGCGCCTCTGCCGAAGGGGTTGCCCTCACCGCGCTGGAGCTGGATCAGGCGACGCTCGCCAGCGAAGGGTTTGGCAATGTGACCCTCACCGTGACTCCGGTGCAATAACCCTCAATAGCAGGCCTCCCGATGGAGGCCTGTTCTCCCTTTCAGCACCTTCTCCGGATTTGTTACCCGACGATGCAGCTTGCTCGCTCATGATGGCGTGAAGCGAAATTGTGGTGGTCAATCCGCAGGAGGTGTTGACCCGTCTACGATAGGCGGGTTTATCCTCTGCCCGCTGGATGAAGGAACCCCTATGTTGACGATTACCCGGCTGGCCAGAGAACTGGGCCTGAGCCGCACCACCCTGCTCTATTACGAACGTCTCGGTCTGCTGCTGCCCGCCCTGCGCGGGGAGAACGGCTATCGCCGCTATGGCGAGGCCGAGCTGGAGCGGGGGCGGCAGATCGCCAGCTTTCGCGCCATGGGGCTGCCGCTCGAAGAGATCGGCACCCTGCTGGCGGCAAGGCAGGAGAGCCACTCCTGCCTCGATGGTCACCTGCTGCGACTGGAGCAGGAGATCGCCGAGCTGAGGCGGCAACAGCGGGCCATCATCCTCTATCGCCAACAGACACACGAGGAGATCCCCATGGTAGATAAAGCACGCTGGGTTGCCATCATGCAGGCCGCAGGCATGACCGAAGAGATGATGCGCAACTGGCACATCCAGTTCGAGAAGATGGAGCCGCAGGCCCATCAGGAATTCCTCGAATCCCTGCAGATCCCCGCCGCGGAGATCGCTGCCATCCGCACCTGGTCGCGCGGGGAGTAACCCGTCTGACCACTGCGCCAGCCGTTGCCCCACATTGTTAACGGCTTGTGCTTTGGATTTTCCCCCTTATACTGGCGCCATCTTGTCGGAGTGCTGACCGTCGAACGACGCGAAGCTGAGACCGTTAATTCGGGATCCGTGGAACCTGATCAGGTTAAAACCTGCGAAGGGAACAAGGGTAACTTGCGGGTTACCGCGCCGGAGGAGGAACAAGCCTCTTCCGCTCATCGAAGGGGTAACCCTGATGGGTCAGGGCGCACAGGAGGGAGTCTGTCCCGTCCGGTTGTCCAGCACGTGGGGCGCCTTGCCCACAGCGTGCAGAGAGCGGGAAGCGGCAGAACCGCGGCGCGGAGATCCATCCCGCGCGCACTCCCTCCCGAGATAAACTCCCCGCCGCAAGTTCATCTTCTCCTCGAACTCCAGACAAGCAAACACCCATAACTTCAACCAGTTAATGTGAGTTTTGCTATGTCTACTTCCGTATCTGATACCACCAAATCCAGCCGCCGCGAGCAGCGATCCAGCGCTCAGGCCTTTATCGACAGCCTCAAGGGGATGGCTCACCCCAACTCCCGCCGCATCTTTATCGAAGGCTCCCGCGCCGATATCCGGGTGCCCCTGCGTGAGATCCAGCTGGCCGACACCTTCGTCGGCGGCACCAAAGAAAATCCCCAATTCGAGCCCAACGAGCCGGTGCCGGTCTATGACACCTCGGGCCGTTACGGGGAGGAAGGGGTCGCCATCGACGTGCGCCGCGGCCTGCCGCGCCTGCGGGAGAACTGGGTGCTGGAGCGGGATGATACCGACGAACTGCCGGGCCTCAGCTCCACCTTCACTCAGGAGCGGCTGGCCGACGAGGGGCTGGATCACCTGCGCTTCGAGCATCTGCCAAAGCCGCGCCGCGCCAAGCCGGGTCGCCGGGTCACCCAGCTCCACTACGCCCGCGCCGGCATCGTCACCCCCGAGATGGAATTTATCGCCATTCGCGAAAACATGGGCCGCGAGCGGGTGCGCTCCGAGCTCCTGCGCACCCAGCATCCAGGCCGCGATTTTGGTGCCCGTTTGCCCCAGAACATCACCCCCGAGTTTGTGCGCGATGAGGTGGCCGCCGGTCGCGCCATCATCCCCAGCAACATCAACCACCCGGAAGCTGAGCCCATGATCATCGGCCGCAATTTTCTGGTGAAGATCAACGCCAACATCGGCAACTCGGCGGTCACCTCCAGCATCGAAGAGGAAGTCGAAAAGCTGGTCTGGTCGACCCGCTGGGGCGCCGACACCGTCATGGATCTCTCCACCGGCCGCTACATCCACGAGACCCGCGAGTGGATCCTGCGCAACAGCCCGGTGCCCATCGGTACCGTGCCCATCTATCAGGCGCTGGAGAAGACCAACGGCATCGCCGAAGAGCTCACCTGGGAGCTGTTCCGCGACACTCTGCTGGAGCAGGCCGAGCAGGGGGTGGACTACTTCACCATCCACGCTGGCGTCCTGCTGCGCTTCGTGCCGATGACCGCCAAGCGCCTCACCGGCATCGTTTCGCGCGGCGGCAGCATCATGGCCAAGTGGTGTCTCTCCCACCATAAAGAGAACTTCCTCTATCAGCACTTCCGCGAAATCTGCGAGATCTGCGCCGCCTATGACGTGGCCCTGTCGCTGGGCGATGGTCTGCGTCCGGGCTCCGTCTATGACGCCAACGACGAGGCCCAGTTCGCCGAGCTGCGCACCCTGGGCGAGCTCACCAAAATTGCGTGGGAGTACGACGTACAGGTGATGATCGAGGGGCCGGGTCACGTGCCGATGCACATGATCGAGCGCAACATGACCGAACAGCTGGAGCATTGCCACGAGGCGCCCTTCTACACGCTGGGCCCGCTCACCACCGACATCGCGCCGGGTTACGATCACTTCACCTCCGGCATCGGCGCCGCGCTCATCGGCTGGTACGGCTGCGCCATGCTCTGCTACGTGACTCCCAAGGAGCATCTGGGGCTGCCCAACAAGGAGGATGTGAAGCAGGGGCTGATTACCTACAAGATCGCCGCCCACGCCGCCGATCTGGCCAAGGGGCATCCGGGTGCCCAGATCCGCGACAACGCCATGTCCAAGGCGCGCTTCGAGTTTCGCTGGGAGGATCAGTTCAATCTGGCGCTGGATCCCGATACCGCCCGTGCCTACCACGACGAGACCCTGCCGCAGGAGTCCGGCAAGGTGGCTCACTTCTGCTCCATGTGCGGGCCCAAGTTCTGCTCCATGAAGATCACTCAGGACGTGCGCGACTACGCGGCCAAGCTTGAGGCGGTAGAAATCAAGCTGGTCGGCATGGATGGTCAGCAGGAGCAGGTAGTGGCTCAGGTGGAGAGCGGCATGGCCCGCATGGCCGAGACCTTCAAGGAGACCGGCGGCGAGATCTACCATCAGGCGGCGGCGCTGAAACAGGCCGCAGGGGAGGAGGCGTGAGCAGCGCAAGCGGGGCTGTCAGCCCCGCCGATCTGCTGCCTGTGACGGACCCCCGCCCAGTTGTCTGGACCATCGCCGGTTCCGACTCCGGCGGCGGTGCTGGTATTCAGGCCGACTTGCACACATTGCACGATCTTGGCGTGCACGGCTGCTCGGTCATCTCCGCCATCACAGCCCAGAACTCGGTGGCGGTGAAGATGGTCGACCCCGTGCTGATGCAGACCTTCACCGCCCAGATCGACGCCCTCGGCGTCGATCTGCCGCCCGCCGCCATCAAGATCGGCCTGCTGCCGACCCGGCTTCACGTCGAGGTGCTGGCCCGTCGACTGGCAACCATCGAGGCTCCCTTCGTGGTCTACGACCCGGTGGCCATTGCCAGCACCGGCACCCCGATGGCGGAGCCCAATATGCTGGAAGCGGTGCGCGAACAGCTGTTGCCGCGCCTCTCCTTGATCACCCCCAACGGCCCCGAACTGGAGGCCCTGACCGGCTTGCCGGCCAGCAGCCCAGAACTGGTGCGCCTTGCCGCCCAGCGGCTGCGCGAACTGGGCGCCCGCGCCGTGCTGGTCAAGGGCGGCCATCTGGGTTGGAGTGGTGAGCTCTGCCTCGACTACTACCAGGATGAGACCCGCGAATTCTGGCTCGCCGCGCCGCGTCTGAATACCCGCCACGGCCATGGCACCGGCTGCTGTTACGCCAGCGCCATCGCCGCCGTGGTGGCGCAGGATTATCCGGTGGAAGATGCCATTACCCTCGCTCGAGCCTACCTGCAACAGGGGCTGGCGGCGGCGCAGGGAGTGGGCGCAGGCCCGGGGCCCATCGCCCATCTCGGCTGGCCCGCCGATCTGGCTCACTTCCCCCGCGCCGTATTGGCGGGATCAGAGCTCGATCGCCGCTTCGGACTTTATGAGACAAGCAGCGCCCGCCTGCCGGATGGCCCTTTTGCCGCAACCGAACACCACCTCGGCCTCTATCCGGTGGTGGACTCGGTCAAGTGGCTGCGCCGCCTGCTGGGGCAGGGGGTCAAGACCATCCAGCTGCGGATCAAGAATCTGCCCGCCGCTCAGGTAGCACCGGCCATTCGCGATGCGTTAGCGCTCGGTCGCCGCCATGGGGCGCGACTCTTTATCAACGACTACTGGCAGCAGGCCATCGAGGCGGGCGCCTGGGGCGTGCATTTGGGGCAGGAGGATATGGAGACCGCCGATCTCGCCGCCATTCAGGCGGCCGGGCTGCGCCTTGGCATCTCCACCCACGGCTACTTCGAGCTGATGCGGGCCCGCGAGCTGGCCCCCTCCTATATCGCGCTGGGTCATATCTTCCCGACCAATACCAAGGCGATGCCTTCGCGCCCGCAGGGGCTGGTGCGGCTGCATCGCTACCGCGCCCTGATGGCGGAGTGGCCCACGGTGGCCATCGGCGGCATCAGCGAGGAGCGGGTGGCGGCGGTCAAGGCAAGCGGAGTCGGCAGCATCGCGCTGGTCTCGGCCATCACGGCCAGCGACGACTGGCAGGGGGCGACCGAGCGGCTGCTTGCTGCCGTGGGGGCAGGGGATGAGCCACGCTCGGCGCAGCTTATGACCGACATGCAGGAGGCTGTCCATGCTCTCTGATGCTGAGTATTTACGATACGGCCGCCAGCTGATGCTGGCGGAAGTGGGTGAAGAAGGGCAGGCACGGCTCAAGGATAAATCCGTGCTGATCGTCGGCCTTGGCGGGCTCGGCTCGCCGCTCGCCCTCTATCTGGCCGGGGCCGGGGTGGGCACCTTTTGGCTGGCCGATGGGGATACCGTCGATTCCAGCAACTTGCCGCGCCAGATCCTGTTCGATAGCGAGGCGGTCAACCACTCCAAGGCGGAGCTGGCCCGCGAGCGCTTGGCTGCCCACAACCCGCTGGTGGAGCTGATTGCCATCAACCAGCGGCTCGATGCCGCCAGCCTGCCGGAGTTTGTGGCCGAGGTAGATCTGGTGATCGACTGCTGCGACAACCTCGCCACCCGCCAGGCCATCAACGCCGCCTGCGTGGTTCAGGGCAAGCCTTGGATCTCCGCCGCCGCAGTGGGGTGGCAGGGGCAGTTGATGGTGCGAACCAGCAGTGATCACGCCTGCTACGCCTGCCTCTATCCGCTGGATACCAAGCTCGCCCAGAGCTGCGAGACCAGCGGCGTCACCGGCCCGCTGGTCGGGGTGATGGGCTCTTTGCAGGCGCTGGAGGCGCTGAAACTGCTGCTCGGGATGCCGAGCCCGGTCGCTGGCACATTGCGCCGCTTCGATGCTTTGACCCATCAGTGGCAGACCCTCACTCTGGCCCCCGATCCCGATTGCCCGGTTTGCGGGCAGTGCCGATGCCCGACACACGATAAGGAGATCACCCCATGACCCTCACCATTCGACTCAACGATAAAGCCCAGCCGCTGGCGGCAGGGCAGAGCGTGGCCGACCTGCTGGCGGCGCAAGACGTTAATCCACAGGGGGTGGCGGTGGCCCTCAACGGCGCCGTGCTGCCCCGTGGCCGCTGGGCCGAGACCCGTCTCAATGACGGGGACGAACTTCACCTCTTCACTGCCATTGCGGGAGGCTGACATGTTGACAATTGCCGATCACACCTTCTCATCGCGCCTCTTTACCGGCACCGGCAAGTTTGCCCGCCCGGATCTGATGGCCGCCGCCATTGAGGCGAGCGGTTCCCAGCTGGTCACCATGGCCATCAAGCGGCTCGAACCCGGCAAGGCCCACGACGATATCCTGAGCCCCTTGCTGCAACTCGGGGTCAAGCTGCTGCCCAACACCTCCGGCGCCAAGACTGCCGCCGAGGCGGTATTTGCCGCCCATCTTGCCCGCGAGGCGCTGGGGACGAACTGGCTGAAGCTGGAGATCCACCCCGATCCGCGCTACCTCTTGCCCGATCCCATCGAGACGCTGAAAGCCGCCGAGCAATTGGTGAAAGAGGGCTTTGTGGTGCTGCCCTACTGTGGCGCCGACCCCGTGCTCTGCAAACGGCTCGAAGAGGTGGGCTGCGCCGCCGTGATGCCGCTCGGCGCCCCCATCGGTTCCAATCAGGGGCTGGTGACCCGGGAGTTTCTCGCCATCATCGTCGAGCAGGCCAATGTGCCCGTGGTGGTGGATGCGGGCATAGGTGCGCCGAGCCACGCCGCCGCCGCCTTTGAACTGGGCGCCGACGCCGTGCTGGTCAACACCGCCATCGCCGTCAGCGGCGACCCGGTCGCCATGGGCCGCGCCTTTGCACTGGCCTGCACTGCCGGTCGCAGCGCCTATGAAGCTGGCCTTGGCGCCCGCGCCCTGCAGGCCCAAGCCTCCAGCCCGCTCACCGATTTTCTGGGGGCGTTATGAGTCATGATGCTGGTGCTATGGGTCGCTCCGAGCCTTTTGCACAACCCCAAGTACGCCCGAGTGATAGCCCCCCTCTCGGCTCTTCACAAAATAAGGGAGAGGAGTTGGGGGGGAGGGCTAAGGAGCCTTCCTTTATCGACCGCTGGCATGAGCTGGATTGGGACGATATCGGCATGCAGATCCGTGCCAAGACGGCCGCCGATGTGGCCCGCGCCCTGAGCGCACCACGCCGCACCCTGAGCGATTTTATGGCGCTGATCTCCCCAGCCGCCGAGGCGTATCTGCCACAGATGGCAGCCGAGGCCGAGCGGCTCACCCGCCAGCGTTTTGGCAACACCATCGGCTTCTATGTGCCGCTCTATCTGTCGAACCTCTGTGCCAACGACTGCACCTACTGCGGCTTCTCCATGAGCAACCGCCTCAAGCGCAAGACCTTGAATGCAGAGGAGATAGAGCGCGAGTGTCTGGCCATCAAGGCGCTCGGTTTCGACAGCGTGCTGCTGGTGACCGGCGAGCACGAGCACAAGGTGGGGCTCGCCTATTTTCGCGAGGTGATGCCCATCATCCGCCGCCACTTCTGCACTGTTGGGATGGAGGTGCAGCCCCTCTCGCAAGCCGAATATGCCGAGCTGAAAACCCTCGGCCTCGATGCCGTCATGGTCTATCAGGAGACCTACCACGCCCCCACCTACGCCCGCCACCATCTGCGCGGCAACAAGCGGGACATCGCATGGCGCCTCGCCACCCCGGATCGGCTCGGCCGCGCCGGTATCGACAAAATCGGGCTGGGGGCGCTGATCGGCCTCTCCTCGGACTGGCGCGCCGACAGCTACTTTGTCGCCGAGCACCTGAGCTGGCTTGAGCGCCACCACTGGCAGAGCCGCTACTCGCTCTCCTTCCCGCGCCTGCGCCCCTGCACCGGCGCTCTGGAGCCTGCCGTGGTCATGTCTGATCGCCAGCTGGCCCAGCTTATCTGCGCCTGGCGCCTCTTCTCGCCCACGCTGGACTTGTCGCTATCGACTCGCGAGTCCGCCACCTTTCGCAACGGCGCGGTGCGCCTTGGCATCACCCAGATGTCGGCCGAGTCGCGCACCCAGCCGGGAGGCTATGCCGAGGGGGGGGCGGAGGAGCTGGAGCAGTTCGCCATCCACGACGACCGCCCGGTGGGGGAAGTGGCCGCCGCCGTGCGACAGGCCGGGTTGCAGCCGGTGTTCAAAGACTGGGAGCCGTTTTTGGGCCGTTAACGACGGTTACACCTGCGATAACAGACAGCGGCAAGCAGATCGGAGGGGCTGATCCCCGCCACTGTTTGCCGCTTTGCGTTGTCTGCTGCAACAGAATTGTCTCTCTGGTGTAACGATGGCTATTGATATCGTTTCGCCAGTGCAAAAATCGTGGCGGTTGGTCAGCCCATCGAATATGCCATTGCGCCCATTAGCAATGGCCGATTTGGGGTAAGAGTTGTGCCGGTTGCCGCTATGCAGAACATGTCTATGCGAACAATCGTAGAGTCGATTAGCCGTCAGGCGTAATCGTCCGTTTTACCGCTTTAGGGAAGTTCGATAGCATGGCTTCGCCGTGCAGGACGCGAGGCCGCTGGCCTCGAAGGGGTTTCGCCCCCCCTTCGAACTTGGGCGAGTAACTTTTCTTTGTGTGGCTAAAGAAAGGCCACCCCTCGCTAATACGACCGCAGCGCGGTTTCTCCTCGAGGGATTGGAGGGGGGGGGCTCCAAGACTTGCCCATCATCACTTAATAGGGCGTAGTCGTAGGAGTAATACGCGACGCGTTTTATACCACCAATTGCAAATGATTACATTCAGGTTGTTAAACGCACCCCACGAGCATTACTCCATTAATTGAAATTAGCGTAATTTAGTGATGATTCAAAAACACTCCTGATTTCAGCGTTTTGTATTTTTTGTATTTCTGATGATAAATCAAAAATATATTGGTCTGAATGAAAGTCGCCATGATTGTAAAGGTTTATTAGAGTAATAATTCCTTTTAAATCCCGATAGTAAGGGAATTTTTTTATATCATGTTGACTAAAAAGATACTCAGCAATTTCAGGTTTGTATACAACCAAATCTGACAAAGAGCTTAGTAGCTGTTTTTCATCTAAAGTAAGTTCCATGTCAGGCTCCTTTCTTAAGCTCGTTTTTCAGTATTTTCCTAATTTTTCGATATGTATACTCATTGTGAAAAGGCATAATGCTAGAATCATACATCCTTCTTAATATCACTTTTTCTTTGGCTCGTCCATCAATAGTCCACATGGGCTCTTTTTTTAGTTCTAACTCAAGAACCATTCCAATTGCACCTTCATCAAGAGATAAGGTTTTAGATCCATTTGACGGCTCGCTCCATAAGGCGACCCCTCGATGTGGCTTATCACCAGAACCAGTAGATCTCAGTGTCATACCTAATGCAGTGACTGATAAGACAGATGTTCCCGGATCATCAGAAAGAACTGCGGAATATTTACCTGGCCACCTTTGACTCAATTGAGGTCCATCCAAAAGTAAGCTGATTACTAAATTTGGACCAATTGCTCTAACTGCTTGAGCTACAGGCTCCTGTCTTGCCAGATCTTCACAAATTAACGGACATAGTTTCACACCATTTTTTGTATGAAGGCTGGAAAGTTGTCGTCTCCCAATTCTAATGTTTTCCCACCATTTTTTATTAGGGTCTAATGATGATGATAAATTGTAGTTTCTTAATTGGTTTTTGTCTAAAAACCAACGGTGGTGTTTGCTTTGTTCGAAAGAAAAATATTTTCCCGTCTCGCTTAAGAATGCAAGTCTGGCAACGTTAGAACTACATTCACCGTCTCTTCCATATACGCCAGCTAATAATGAGGGAGCTCGTTCTTTAAAGCAAAAATAAAGTATCTTTTTGAATTTCTCATACGTTTCGTTATTGATTGAACATTCAGGAAGGACAATCAGGTCAATGCTGCCACACCGCCTAATTGCGGATAAAACAGCAGATAAAAAATTCTTTGGTGAGGGTTCTTTATCTGGTGTGTAATTAAAGAAACCAAAGTATGGATCCATCTCAATATCATTTGATTCTGGACTAACAGCCATAAAACTATCTGGTTCAATTGTCATCGGCCATGGCAAGATCAATACATTGTAATTTTTGCTTTTATTATTTCCTGATGCAACCCTAACCACTGGTTTTACTGAAGGCTTAATACAGGCTATATTATGGCTCATATTATTTATTGTTAAGCCTGACTGTGGAACACTAGATTTATATGTAACGAATCCATACTTATCTTGATTGTCAGCTAAATTTTGTGGTTGCTCAATATGTGATATATTTCCATTTCTGACTTTCTTGCCTTTTGACATTGAAATGACAATGTCTCTTATTATTAGATAAGAACCAAGTTCTCCACCGTGATGTTTATTGGATATGCCTGTGTCTGAAAAGAGTTCGTCCACAGATAGAAATAATAAGAACAATCCCTTTGAAAAATCTCTCTCATTGATTAGGTCATATACAGATTTATTGAGATTGCTCTTTTTAAAGACGTTCTCTAATGCTCTGTATAACTCAAGATCAAAAAATCGACTAGTATTGTTTTTATTCAAAATATAAGAAATAAAATTATTCCAGCTTTCAGAAATAGACTTTACCAGGGCTCTATCTTGTTCTGTCCATATAAAGTGGTCTTGAGGTGAGACTAATAGCCTATACTTGTCAGTATATTCTATTATTGCGTGTGCGATTATGAAAACATTGGGTGGCCACGCAAGTATTGAATTAAGATCGTCTTTCTGAGGTAAGTCAATTTTTGTTGGGAAGTATATACCTTGATACTTTGATGTTTTTATATTTGGGAAGTAATTTTTAATGAATGTTATGAGTTTCATATTTTGTAGTTGACGTGTAAATGTTCAATTGTTAAATACGATACTAGTATTTTAGAATAGTATAAAGTAATTTATTTTTAATGTGTGATGTAAGGCATTATACAATCTCTCAGACAGCGTAGAGATCGTAGGTACCGATTAATCTGTCAAACCAACGTCTCTAGCAGCGGAGTCTGTCCTCAGCCAATCGAATGCATGGACATCTATTTTATAACAGGGATGCAACGGATTTATGGATGAATTCGGGAAGGCTTTAAATTATGACGATGCTCAGGCCAACCGGCATGCATGGCCTACCTTGCTACAGATTGGAGCAGGGGCGTCGATATGTGCACCCATAGGCTGGCCATGTAGGAAGATACGGTTCCTTGCCCGACACTCAAAGGCGGCCCCGGCAGCGATGGCAACAGCTTCGCTGGCGGTGTTGCCAACCCCCATCACGATCTCCAGCCGAAATAGTCCCAACTGCTGAAAACCAAAGTCACGGAGCAGGGCGACAGCCTGTCGGGCGATACCGCATCCTTGGCGGGATTGGCGTACCCAATAGCCGATATTGCCGTAACGATGATGGGGCGACAGCTGGTTGATTCCTGCGCCACCCAGCAGTTGGCCGGTGGTGGCGCAGAAGATGCCCATGTCAAAGGCGCGTCCCGCTGCACAATCCTGATCGCAGCTGGCAAACCACTCCAGTGCACTTTCCCGGGTAAATGAACGGGAGCACCAGCTCATCCATTTGCCGACCGTCTCGATCGATTCGTGGGCCGCGCGGACAAACTCGTCTACATCAGCCGGTTCGAACGGGCGGATCACGATATTGGCATTGGCAAGGCGCGGGAGAGTCATCACTTATCCTGCTTTTTCAGAAAGTAACTGATATGCCCCGGCGGCATATCGGGCAGCTGGCCAAAGACTTCGTAACCCTGCTTCTGGTAGAAGGGAAGAGCCTGAAAACTGGTGGTTTCCAGATGGTAGTTGCTAATGCCCTTGCTTTGGGCGTACTGCTCCATGGCGCCCAGCAGGCGGCCACCCCAGCCATCGCGGCGGATGCTTTCGTCGATCCAGAGCCAGTCGACGTGCAGCCAGCCCCACTTGATGTCGGCGATGATGCCGCCGTGTACCTTGCCCTCTTCATCCTTGATAAAGCTGGCGATCCGCTCGCGCAGATGGGTGCCGGCGTGACCCGTGTTGAAGCCCGAGAGACCAATGCGCAGCGCTTCGATCTCATCATCCTGAGGCGGTTGGGGTGGGGTGAGTTGCATAGTGCTTCCTGCTTGATGGTGGTTGTCTCTATGGGGTTGCCGCTTCCAGCGCGGCTATCTCGCCGCCGCTGATAAGCGGCAGGTTGCGGCTGATCTGCTCCACCGGCCAGTCCCACCAGGCGATGGCGTTGAGACGGGCGATGGTGTCGTCGTCGAAGCGGTAGCGGATCACCTTGGCGGGATTGCCGCCGACCACGGCGTAGGCGGGCACGTCTCCGGTGACCACGGAGCGGGCGGCGATAATGGCGCCGTTGCCGACCTTTACTCCCGGCATGATCAGGGCGTCATAGCCAATCCAGACATCGTTGCCGATGACGGTATCGCCCTTGTAAGGGAGGCTGCCCGGGGCGGGGGCGGCGCTCTCCCAGCCGTTGCCGAAGATAAAGAAGGGGTAGGTGGAGAAGCCGGAGGTCTGGTGGTTGGCGCCGTTCATGATGAACTTCACCCCGCGGGCGATGGCGCAGAATTTGCCGATGATGAGCCGGTCGCCGATGAAGGGGAAGTGGTAGAGGATGTTGCGCTCGAAGCCCGCCGAATCCTCCGGGTCGTCGTAATATGTGTAGTCACCCACCTCGATATTGGGCCCCTTGATGGTGTTCTTGATAAAGCACACCTGGGGGAAGCCGTTCATGGGGTGGGGATTGGCGGGATCGGGTCCGTGCATCTGGTCTCCTTGGATGGGCCGGGCTAGAGCGCCGGGAAGTAGCAGGCGCTCATGTCGATGGGGTGATCGGGGCAGCCCGGCAGATAGAACTGCCAGCCCGCATCGGAGAAGGCGCGCAGCTCGGTCTCGACAAACTTGATGGCGAGGCTCAGGGCCTGCAGGCTGTCGATACCGTAGATAAAGGTCTTGTCGCTCAGCCCCGCCAGCTTCACCTTGCAGCGCCAGTCACCGCCAGCCGAGCGTGGATCCGGCTCGGGGGCCTTGATGGCGATCTTGAGGGTGAGCTGTTCCCCTTCGAGGCTGACCGCCTCGAAACGGGCTTTGACGATGGCATTCTTCATCCTGCAACTCCTTGTGCGATTCCCCTCCTGCGGCATCGGGCTGCGTCTCCATGGAGGGATAAAAATGGGGGCGAGCCAAAGGAGCCTAAACGAAGGCTCTTTTTGAAACAATGGGATATGGGGGAATCCCGGTGGTTTGCTCGCTGCGCCGGGCTGTTCCACCATGCGGGGTACACTTGCTGTAAAGGATTGTTGGCTACCGCTGCAAATCTATCTCTTATGCTGATTGCTGGTGGAGCGCCGGGTTGGGGCACAATATGCGGTCCCCTGTTTGCCGCTGAAGTACAGGAGCATCTATGACACTGTCGGTATTGCAGCTTTACGAGGTGATGGCCCAGTTGCCCGACCCGGTCTTTATCCTGAGTGAAGATGGTTATTACGTGGAATACATAGGGGGCATGGAGCACCAATCCTATCAGGACGGCAATCCGCTGGCTGGCAAGCGGCTGCTGGATGTGCTGCCGGAGGCGATGTCCCTCTGGGTGATGGCGCAGGTCGCACTGGCGCTCAACAGCGGTCTGGTGCGGGTGGTGGAGTATGAGTTGGCGGCCAGCGAGGTGGGTGGCATCAACGCCGGTGTCGGGCCGCAAGGCGTACAGCGCTTTGAGGGCAAGATTGCACCGCTCCCCTCCCTCTATGACGGCAAGCGGGCGGTCGCCTGGGTGACCCGCAATATCACCCGCCAGTTCGAGTTGCAGCAGCGCCTGCAGCGCCAGAGCGAGACCGACCAGCTGACCGGCCTCCATAACCGCCGTTACTTCTTCGAACATTGCCAGCAGGTGAGAGGCAGCGAGGCCCCCTGCGGCCTGCTTATGCTCGACATCGATCACTTCAAGCAGATCAACGACCGCTTCGGCCATCAGCAGGGGGATCTGGCACTGCAGCGCTTTGCCACCTGCGTCGATGGCCGGCTGCGGGCAGACGATCTCTTTGTACGCAGCGGTGGCGAGGAGTTCGCGATCCTGCTGCCACGGCTTGATGAGGCCGCTTTGCTGCAGATGGCCGAGCAGATCCGCGCCGCGGTCGAGGCGCTGCCTGCCGAACCGGTCGGTATGACGGTCAGTCTGGGGGCCACGCTGGTGGCGCCGGGTGAGGATATCAATGTGGCGCTAGCCCGTGCCGACGAGTGGCTCTACGAGGCCAAGCGGACGGGGCGCAATCGGGTAGGATATGGCCCGGCACCGGCCGGAAATTAATGCGTTAGCGCTTGTTGATGCAAACATTAATTGGATGAAAAGTTCGCCATATTATTTCACTGATATCTCGCGGGCTATGGTGGTAATATTGGCTGCCCGATCGCTGTTCTTATTTGTGTTGTTGGGCAACAGAACAAGGGTTTATCGGTATGTTATCAAACGGGGATAAATGGGTGTGCTGGTGACGAATGCGATACATCTCGCCCCGTTTTGAAACAATCCGATTCAAACGGTCATGAATTATTAACCTTGACCCGGATGGCGATTTCAACGATGGTAGCGTGGCATCTCCATTTCACTCCGGTGGCCCTGTTGGCCGCTGGCGGATTTGCTTTTTCTGCACCTGCGGCCAAATGCCGCCTGATATTGCCATCCTGTTATTCGGGCCAATAAAAATAATGATGACAGATTAATAAGGTATATATTGCAATGAGTGTTTCTATTGCTGAAAAGAGTAACCCGGTTTCAAAATTGAAATGGGAGAAAAGTGATTCGGTATGGACCATGGGCTTATATGCCACTGCGGTCGGTGCCGGTACGCTATTTCTCCCAATTACCGTCGGCAGTAATTCGCCGGTTATTTTATTGTTTATTTTGCTGCTCGCATTTCCGCTCTCTTATTATTCCCATCGGGCGTTGAGCCGCTTTGTGCTCTCCAGCTCCCACAAGGAGGGGGATATCACCCATGTGGTGGAGGAGCACTTCGGGGCGCGGGCGGGCAAGCTGCTGATGCTGGTCTATCTGACTGCCTTCTACCCCATCATTCTGGTCTACAGCATCTCCATCACCAACGCGATCCAGAGCTTTGTGGTGCACCAGCTAGGGGATGCCGAGATCCCGCGCGGTCTGCTGGTGCTGGGGGTGATGCTGGGTCTGCATCTGGTGCTGCTGGCGGGCAAGCAGATCGTGGTGTCGGCCATCAGCATGCTGGCGCTGCCCATGGTCGCCTTTCTGATCGGCCTCTCCATCTATCTGCTGCCCCAGTGGAGCCTCTCCTACTTCAGCGAGAGTCAGGCGGTGGACTGGCGTGATCCGGCGTTCTGGAAATCCCTCTGGCTGATCGTGCCGGTGATGGTGTTTTCGTTCAGCCATGCGCCCATCATCTCCTCCTTCAGTGCGGCGCAGAAGAAGCGCTGTCAGGAGAGCGCCGACCTGCGCGCCAAGCGGATCATCAAGTGCAGCAGCCTGCTGATTTGCGGCAGCGTGCTCTTCTTCGTGGTGAGCTGCGTGATGAGCCTGAGTCAGGCCGAGATGGCGCAGGCGCGCATCGACAATATCTCGGTGCTGTCGGCGCTGGCGAACAAGTTCTCCAATCCGCTGATCGCTTATGTGGGGCCGCTTATCGCCATTCTGGCCATGTCCAAATCCTTCCTCGGCACCTCCATGGGGGTGAGCGAGGGGACGGTGAGCATGGTGAGCGGTGCCTGTCAGGGGCTGGGACTTTCCCTGCGTGAAGCGACCATCGCGCGGGTCTCGTCGGTGATCCTGTTCGTGGTGACCGGGGTGATTACCTACCTCAATCCGAACGTGCTGGAGATCATCGAGAAGGTGAGCGGGCCGCTCATCGCGGTGATCCTGTTCCTGCTGCCGGCCTGCTCCATCTATCGTCTGCCTGCCCTCAAGCGTTATCGCGGGGCGAGTACCCTCTTCGTGCTGGTGATCGGGCTGCTGGCCATCTCGGCCCTTATCTACGATCTGCTGTAACGGCGGATCCCGCACAAGTCAAAAAGGGCGACCAACCGGTCGCCCTTTTTCTTTGCCTCGGATTTAGCCGAGCAAACTGGTGGCGCTCTGGCCCGCCATCAGCAGGCCGGCCGCCAGTACGCCGAACCAGACCAGAGTTGCGCTCACCAGCAGATAGCCGCCGGCGACAAACAGACCATCCCGCTGCAGCATGCCGGTGGCCAGCAGCAGAATGGCCCAGGCGGGCAGGGCGTTGGTGAAGGGAATGGCGCCAAGGGGTAGCATCAGCAGCAGGGCGGCCAGCATGATCAGCAGGCCGTTGCAGCGGTTGATGGTGGTGCTGGCGGTCAGAGCAAGCAGGCGCGGGCGGATAACGCGATCGACCCAGGCCAGCAGATCCGCACCCTTGTGCAGGGTCGGCTTGAGCTGGTCTGCAGCGAAGCGGCGCTCCATCAGGATGGCGGGCAGCCAGGGCACCCGGTTGAGGGTAATGCCAATGCCGATAAAGAGGATCAGCAGGCCAAACGGGGTGCTGACGCCGGGGATCGAGACCGGCAGCAGAAAGGGGACGGTGAGCAACACGCAAAACAGCAGCATCCCCTGCTCGCCGACCAGCGCGAGCATCTGGCGCAGGCTGATATGGCTCTCCTCGATAGCGTGGGCGGTGGCCCGCAGGGTATTGGCGAGGGTGTGTTGCGGGTCGTTGAGGGGGGCTGTCGCCATCTCCGGCATCCTTCTGCTGTCGGCTTGTGCCGGGCCACCATGACCCGGATTGGGCGCCAGCATACGTGGCCGCGGTTAATGGCCGATGAATGACGCAGGTGCTTTTAACGCCGCGGAAAATGAGCCGGTACAGGTGCCATTTAGGATGGCGGAGAGGGCATTCTGGTATGCTTTTTGAGCAAAATGGATTGGCCGGAGGTGAGGATGAGACGAGTCGGGATGGTGATGATGGGGGCACTGCTGCCCCTTGGGCAGGCGTGGAGCGGCGAGGGGGAGGCTGGGGCCGAATTGCGCTGGCAGGTGACGCCATTTTACGGCTACAGCTCCGCCATCGATTTCAAGCGCAGCGACGATCCGCAACCTGTGCCGGTGTCGACCAGCCTCGACGAGCTGAAGGGGCAGGCCTCCGGCAGTTGGGGGCTGTTCATCAGCAGGGAGGTGGATGACCCCGGCATGATCGAGCTGCTCTACAGCCACCAGTCCACCACCCTCTCCCCCGATCAGCCGGATCGCCTGACGGTGGATACCCTGCACTTCGCCGGTGCACTGACCCTCGCCGACAACCTGCTGGCGCCCTATATCGGTGCCGGTATCGGGGTAACGCGCTTTGCCGCCTATGACAGCGAGGTGATGCCCTCCATGTCGCTGGCGCTCGGGGTTCAGCCCCGCCTGTCCGAGCATCTGGCCCTGCGGGCCGAGGTGCGGGGCTACGGTTCGCTTGCCAACGACAGCAGCGAGTTTCTCTGCAACCCGGATCAGTGCCTGTTCAAGGTGAAGGGGGATCTGGTGACCCAGTGGCAGGCCAATATCGGGCTCACCTTCCGCTTTTAGGCGGCGGGAATGTCACGGATAGAGAAGGGGCCATAAGGCCCCTTTTCCATCAGCCACGTTATAGCCAGGTCATCCATCACCCGGTCGTTCTCCAGACTGGGTTCACTCTCCGTTATTGGCAGGGATAGCCGACACATAGCGGTCTCTGCCTGCCTCCTTGGCGCTGTAGAGCGCCTGATCCACCCGCTTGAACAGCGAGACCGCCGGCTCCCGCGGCCCGCGAATGCCGAACCCGATGCTGACTGTCAGAGGATGGGCCGGATCGGGGGCTATGGTGCGGGTTGCCGCCAGCAGGGTCGCTGCCAGCTGCTCCAGTTTCGTCTGGTTGGCGTCGGGTAGCAGGATTGCGAACTCCTCACCACCGACGCGGGCTGCCAGCCCTCCGGCCGGGCAGTGCTGTTGCAGCAGGGCGCCAAACTGCTGCAACACCTTGTCCCCCATGTCGTGGCCGAAGTTGTCGTTGATCCATTTGAAGTGATCGAGATCGAGCAGGAGCAGCACCTGATACTCCCCCTCTCCCAAAAACAGCTGCTGATGAAAGTAGCGCCGGTTGGGCAGTCGGGTCAGCTCGTCAAACAGCGCCTGTTGTCTGAGCTGGCTATTGATATGAAAGAGGTAATGCATGGTGCTCAGGATACCGATGCTGCTCAGCAGGATACCGCTGGATCGCAGCAGATCTTCGGCGTAGATGGCGATCCAGAGCGGCTGGGCGACCAGCTCGTCCATGATGTCGGCGGTCGCTCCCAGGATCCACAGCATCAGGCCGCAGGAGAGCAGGCGGTAGGTTTTGGCTGGCAGATGGGCGCACTGCACCACCCAGAACAGAAAGATCATGGTGAGCCAGTTGACCAGCTCGAACCCCAGGCTGCTGACATGGATCCGCTCGGCGGGGTAGTGGGGCAGCAGGGTGAGATGGGTGGAGATGATGGTCAGCACCAGTATCCCCAGCAGGGCGCTATGGGCGCGGTGTTCTGCGTCAAAGTGACGATAGCGGGCGACGCTGAGGTCGAGACGATCGGACTGCATGGTGTTCCTCGGATTGGGCCTGCCATCAGAGTGTCGAAAATGGCCCTCATCATGAATCTGTCGTGCCGTTTGTGGCGGCATGGCGTTCAGCCAGTGTAAACGGCGAGCCGGCCGGGCGCGATGATCATCACTCCGGCCTGTGGGGTTGCGCCTGATTTTGTGCATTTCTGGTGCGAGGGGGACCGCTTGCCCTGTCACAGGGCGACCGGCAGTGGCTTAGCGCAACGCACGCGCCATTTTGGTGCAAAAAGGAGTTTGTTTATATCTAATATTATGATTTAAATGAGTTTTAACTTTTGGCCCACTTTATGCTTTTTACCATCAGGCGGTCATTTCAGGCCATCTGCGCCCGGCGAATCGAGGCTCGCGAGCAGTGGCCACAAGTTCAATCAAGGAAACGGAGCCGGTTTATACCGGTACGACAGGGAAGGAGAGTGCTCTATGGTCAAAAAATGGATGATGGCGGGTCTGCCGATATTGATGGCGTTGCTGGTGACCCCAAGTTGGGCCGATGAGGTCTCTCAGGTTCAGGCTGCGGTGGCACCGGTTGCCAGCGTGACGATCAACAAGGGCGACAACACCTGGATGCTGCTCTCGGCCGCACTGGTGATCCTGATGTCGATCCCCGGTCTGGCGCTCTTCTACGGCGGGCTGGTGCGCGCCAAAAACATGCTGAGCGTGCTGATGCAGGTGTTTACCCTGTTCTGCCTCATCTGCGTGCTCTGGATTATCTACGGCTACTCGCTTGCCTTTACCGAGGGCAACAGCGTGTTCGGCTCCTTCAGCAAGGTGCTGCTCAAGGGGGTCACTCCTGACTCCATCGCGGCTACCTTCAGCAAGGGGGTCGGTATCAGCGAGTTCATCTATGTGGTGTTTCAGGGGGCCTTTGCCGCCATTACCTGCGGTCTGATCGTCGGTGCCTTTGCCGAGCGCATCAAGTTTGCCGCCGTGCTGCTCTTCTCGGTCATCTGGTTCACCTTTGCCTACATTCCGCTGGCCCATATGGTGTGGTACTGGGCGGGGCCTGATGCCTACACCAGCGCCGATGCGGCTGCTGCTGCAACCGCCACCGCCGGTTATCTGTTCCAGCATGGTGCGCTGGACTTCGCGGGCGGCACCGTGGTGCATATCAACGCCGCAGTGGCGGGTCTGGTGGGGGCCTATCTGGTGGGCAAGCGTCTGGGCTACGGTCGTGATCCCATGACGCCCCACAGTCTGACCATGACCATGATCGGCGCCTCCCTGCTCTGGTTCGGCTGGTTCGGTTTCAACGCCGGCTCCGCGCTGGAAGCCAACGGTGTTGCGGCGCTGGCCTTTATCAACACCTGGGTAGCTCCGGCTGCGGCAGCCCTGTCATGGACGCTGGCCGAGTGGGTGATGAAGGGGCGTCCCTCCCTGCTGGGTGCGGCCTCCGGCGCCGTCTCCGGTCTGGTGGTGATCACTCCGGCAGCCGGTCTGGTCGGCGTCGGTGGTGGTCTGGTGATGGGCCTTATCAGTGGCGTGGCGGGTCTGTGGGGTGTCCACGGTCTCAAGCGCCTGCTGGGTGCTGACGACAGTCTGGACGTGTTTGGTGTGCACGGGGTGTGCGGCATTCTCGGCGCCCTGCTGACCGGTGTCTTTGCCAGCCCGGATCTGGGCGGTACCGGGGTGTGGGACTATGTCACCAATCAGGTGGCCGAGGGTTACTCCATTCTGGCGCAGGTGAAGATCCAGGCCATCGGGGTTGGCGTGACCATCCTCTGGTCCGGTGCCGTGGCGGCGATCTCCTTCAAGCTGGTTGACCTGGTGGTGGGTCTGCGGGTGAACGGCGATGCCGAGCGGGAAGGGCTGGATGTGACTACGCATGGCGAGAAGGCCTACAGCATGTAATCCAGAACGTCAGACAACAAAAAAACCGCCGGTTCCGGCGGTTTTTTTATGGTGCAAGCGCGGTGGCGCTTTTAGTTCGAACTCTTAGTTCGCACTCTTAATTCACGACAGCCACGTTGATGCTACCGTTACCTTGGGTCATGCGGACGCGGGCACCCGGGGTGAAGGTGGGGCTGGCTTTCTGCACCACTACGATGGCTTCGCCGTTCTCTTTCTTGATCTCCAGTTCGACGCCGTCGACCTGATTCATCTTGTTGCCGATGGCGTTACCGGCTGCGGCACCGGCGATGGCGCCGCCTGCGGCTGCGATATCGCGACCGGTGCCACCACCAACGGTGCTGCCCAGCAGACCGCCGACAACGGCGCCGCCGATGGTACCCATCAGGGAGTTCTCATCGGCCTGGATCTTGACCGGGCGGGTAGAGATGATGGTGCCGTAGCTGACGGTTTGAACCTGCTTGGCACGGTCTTTGGTGTAGACATCGCCAGAGTAGACATCGCTATTGGCGCAACCAGTGATGGTGGTGGCGGCCAGCAGGGCAATAATGGTCATTCGTTTCAACATGATAGGCCTCCAAGGCTGAATAGAATTCAAACAATCAGTTCGATGAATTGAACTTTACTCCAAGCAAGCGGGACATGAAATCGGCAAAATGTAACCAATTATGCGTTCTGTAACCGCTTTTATCCTTGAATCGCAGCTGTATCAGTGAGCTTTTTGACCAGCACCAGCCGATCCTCGCCGGGGCCGAAGTAGTCGGCCACCTCTTCGACCAGCTGATAACCGAGCCGGTAGTAGAGGCGCTGGGCCGGGTTGGCGGGATCGACCGTGAGCTGCAATTCGCTGATCTGCAGCCCCTCCATGTTGCTCTCCATCTGACGCATCATCCGCTCGGCCAGCCCGAAACCACGCGCCTCGGGCAGTACCGCCAGCGAGAGTACCCACCCTTTGGCTCGCTCCTGACCGAAGCCACCCAGCACATAGCCCACCAGATGCCCTTCATACTCGGCTACCAGCAGCAGCTCGGGCCACAAATCCATCGCCTGACGGAAGAAGAAGGCGGGATAGACATCTTCGCCAAAGACCTTGGCATCGATCTGCCAGATGGCGTGCATGTCGGTATGGGTCGCGGGGCGCAGCAGGGGCGGGTTGTGGTGCATCAAGGCGTCTCTGGTCAATATTGGCGAAAGGTGATGCCCTGGGTCTGTACCTTGCGATCGCTGCCACCGCGCCATTGGGCGGGGCGGGCCAGCTCGCGGACATCCAGAGCGGTATAGGCAATGTCGTGGTGAAACAGGCTCTCGGCGAGCGACTGGCGCAGGGCGAGCAGCCGCGCATCGTCGAGTTGCCAGCCGCTGACCAGTTCAGGCGCGCTTTCATGGCGATAGAGCGCGAAGTAGTAACCAAGCCAGCGGGTCGGCAGTTTATGGATCCTGGCCTGGGTCAGCAACTGTCCTGCGCTGTATTGCTCGCAGGCGCCATACTCTTTGGCCAGGATCGCCGACATCGCCAGATAGCGACGCAGGGCCCGACGCTCACGAAAACGGGTAAACCAGCTCATCTGTTTCTCCACTGTTCAGGGCAGACAAGGGGTCTGCGCCAGACAAGCAGATCTTAGCGATTGATTTCTGAATCCTGCATGAGCGATCAGGGGGGAAGCGGGCGGCTGTGGGGCAGTTTGGGGGCCTTGCGCCAGCCATCGAGCAGATGGCGGATGGCCAGCCAGGGGTGGCGCAGTAGCATGCGGGGGCCACTCCAGCGCATCACCTGCTGGATCTGTTTGCGCATCGCTGGAGCATAGCAGTGGATGTTGCAGTTGGCGCAGGTTGGCTTGTGACCGTGGCCGTAACGGCAGCGGGTGAGCCGCTGGTGGGCGAAATCCCGCAGCTTGCGACAGTGACGGCAGTGGGGATCCTGATGATGGTGCTGGCAGTAGAGGCGGATCATGGCACTGACTGTCCGCTGCTCGCGCACCAGTCTGGGGTGAAGAGTCGCCGCTTTGCCGGTGCTGGCGTGCGCGCCCCTTGCTGGGTTGGCTTGATGAATTTTCATGGTCGCCATTTTCCTGACCAGCCCGGGCAGGGTGTTGATACAGGTCAAAAGGGGGGGCAAAAAAACAGGGCCCGCAGGCCCTGTGTCATCAGATGAGGCTGGTTGCCTGCTCCAGCCAGGCGAGATCCTCGCCTTCGAGCAGCGGGCTCAGGCGGCGGAACACCTCGGCGTGATACTCGTTGATCCAGCGGAATTCGGCCGGGCTCAGCAGGCTGCGGTCGATCAGGCGGGTATCGAACGGTACATAGGTCAGACGCTCGAAGCCCAGCATTGGCAGCTCGCCGATCTGCTCCAGCTCGCTCACCACCACCAGGTTTTCGCAGCGGATACCAAAACCATCTTCGCGGTAGTAGCCCGGCTCGTTGGAGAGCACCATGCCCGGTTGCAGCGCCACCATGTTCCCTTTCGGGGCGATGCGCTGGGGCCCTTCGTGGACGCTCAGGAAGTGGCCGACGCCGTGACCGGTGCCGTGGTCGTAGTTGTAACCGGCTTGCCACAGCGGCATGCGGGCCAGCACGTCGAGCTGGATCCCGGCGGTGCCCCGCGGGAAGCGGGCCTGATCCAGCGCGATATGACCCTGCAGCACCCGGGTAAACATCGCTTTCTGCTCGTCGGTCACTTCACCCACCTTGATGGTGCGGGTGATGTCGGTGGTGCCATCCATGTATTGGCCACCGGAATCGAGCAGGTAGAGGCTGTCCTGACCAAACGCACGGGGAGTGCCGTTGGTGTGGTGGTAGTGGCACATGGCGGCGTTGGGGCCGAGCGCGGAGATAGTATCGAAGCTCGGCTCGACGTAGTGCTCCTGCTCGCGGCGGAACGCTTCCACCTGATCGGCCAGAGTGCCTTCATCCACCCCTTCAAACTCGCCGGAGGCGATCAGCCGATCCAGCCAGGCGAGGAAGCGGGTCATGGCCACGCCGTCGCGCAGATGAGCGGCGCGCATGCCGGTCAGCTCGACCTCGTTCTTGCATGCCTTCGGCAGCATGGTGGGGTCTTGGCCAGCTACCAGAATGGCGCCCGCCTCTTCCATGATGAGCTGGGTCCAGGCGTTGGCGCTGTCCGGGTCGGCCAGCACTTTCTGTTGATCTTCACCGATGCGCTGCAGCACGTCGCCCAGCTTGTCGATGGGGTAGACGGAGACATCCTGCCCCACGTGCTGGCTGAAGGCGAAGCAGTCGATCTTGTCGGTATCGACGAAGAAATCCATGGTGGTGTTGGCGTAGAGCACGGCAAAACCGAGCACCACCGGCAGCCGCTCGATATCGCGGCCACGCAGGTTGAGCAGCCAGTTGATGGGCTCGGCCTGGGTCAGCAGCACGGCATCGAGGCCGCGCTTGCGCAGATCGGCGGCCAGCTGTTCGCGCTTGGCCTGGCTCGACTGGCCCGCCAGCTCTTCGCTGTAGAGGATGACCGGCGTCTTGGTCGGCTCGGGACGATCGCTCCAGTTCAGGTCGATGGGGTTCTGCTCGACCCGCACCAGCTCGATGCCGCGCTCGGCCAGCACCGCTTTGGCGTTCTTGTACCAGGTCAGGCTGTGCAGACGGGCGTCGAAACCGACCCGGGTGCCGGAGGGCAGCTGCTCGTCCAGCCACTGGACATGGGGATCTTCAACCAGATGGAGAAATTCGAACAGCTCGGACGGCGCCTGCATGCGGGCCTGCACCGTGTAGCGACCATCGACGAAGAGGGCGGCACGCTGGGCCATGATGATGGCGACGCCGGCGGAGCCATTGAACCCGGTGATCCAGTCCAGCCGCTCGGCGTAGGCGGGGATGTACTCGCCGAGGTGCTCATCATCATGGGGGACGATAAAGGCGTCCAACTCCTGCATGGCCAGCTCGGCCCTGACTTGGGCGACGCGGGTTTCAATTATCTCGAAATTATTCATGTCGTTAGTGCCAGATGGTTGCTTTATGAGTGTTCATTTTTTGTGGCCGCCAGCCAGGATCCGCTTGATCGACTGGCCTGCTGCCTCGATATGCTGCCTGAGCAGCACCACTGCCTCGTGCTTGCGCCGGGCGCGGCACAGCTCCAGCAGTTGGGCGTGTTCACGCTCCGCCTTGTCCACGCCATCGGTGGCAAAGAGCAGCTCGAAGCGGACATAGCGGTCACAGCTCAGATTGATCTGGGCGATCAGTTCAAGTGCCTGGGGGCGACCGGCTGCCTGATAGAGGGTGGCGTGAAAGCTGTGGTTCAACTCGGCCCAGTGTTCGATCTGGGTGCCTGACTCCAGGGCGTGATCAAACTGGGCGAGGATGGCCTCCGCCTTGGCGAAGGTGGCTTCCGTCATCTTGTCGACGGCGTGGAACAGGGTATCGGCTTCCAGCAGCGCTCGCAAATAAAAGAGCTCGTCGATGGCTGCGGCGTCCAGCATGGTGACGACGGCGCCGCGATGGGCCTCGAATTTCACCAGCCCCTGCGCTTCCAGCTGCATCAGGGCTTCCCGCACCGGAATGCGGCTCACGGCCAGCTCCTTGGCGATGGCATCCTGACGCAGAGGGGCGCCGGCGGGGAACTCCCCACGGAGGATCCGGCCGCGGAGGTTTTCCATCACCATCTGGGTTCGGGTCTTGTAGGGTGGGGTCATGGTCGGGTCACGATTGGGCGTTACAAAATTGTATATTGTATAAAGTTTGGCTGAATCTACCCCGTCACACTCGGCATGGCAAGGTTTAGGGGCTCGCCGCGGCGTGGCTGGCGGCGTTCGGAACTCCACAAAGACAAAAATGCCGGTCAGCGTGGCTGACCGGCATCATCTCGTTGATGCGAAGGGGTCTGTTACAGCTGCGGACCTGCCGCTACCAGACGTTTGCCCTCGTCGTTATCGGTGAAGCGCTCGAAGTTCTTGATGAAGCGCTGGGCCAGATCCTGCGCCTTGGCATCCCACTCGGCCTTGTTGGCGTAAGTGTCGCGCGGGTCGAGGATGGCCGGGTTCACGTCGTGCAGTGCAGTCGGCACTTCCAGATTGAAGATCGGCAGCACCTTGGTCTCGGCCTTCTCGATGGAGCCATCCAAGATGGCGTCGATGATGGCGCGGGTATCCTTGATGGAGATGCGCTTGCCGGTACCGTTCCAGCCGGTGTTGACCAGATAGGCCTCTGCACCTGCCGCTTCCATCCGTTTCACCAGCTCCTGACCGTACTTGGTCGGGTGCAGGGAGAGGAAGGCTGCGCCGAAGCAGGAGGAGAAGGTCGGGGTCGGCTCGGTGATGCCGCGCTCGGTACCAGCCAGTTTGGCGGTGAAGCCAGAGAGGAAGTGGTACTTGGTCTGCTCCTTGGTCAGCTTGGAGACCGGGGGCAGCACGCCGAAGGCGTCGGCAGTCAGAAAGATCACCTTGGTGGCGTGACCTGCCTTGGAGACCGGCTTGACGATGTTCTCGATGTGATAGATCGGGTAGGAGACGCGGGTGTTCTCGGTACGGGAGCCATCATCGAAGTCGATGGTGCCATCGGCAGCAACGGTCACGTTCTCCAGCAGCGCATCGCGGCGGATGGCGTGGTAGATATCCGGCTCGGCCTCTTCGGAGAGCTTGATGGTCTTGGCGTAGCAGCCGCCTTCGAAGTTGAACACGCCGTGGTCATCCCAGCCGTGCTCGTCATCGCCGATCAGCTGACGCTTGGGATCGGTGGAGAGGGTGGTCTTGCCGGTGCCGGAGAGGCCGAAGAAGATGGCCACGTCGCCGTCTTGACCCACGTTGGCGGAGCAGTGCATGGAGGCAATGCCGCGCAGGGGCAGGAAGTAGTTCATCATGGAGAACATGCCCTTCTTCATCTCGCCACCGTACCAGGTGCCACCGATGAGCTGCATCTTCTCGGTCATGTTGAAGGCAACAAAGTTCTCGGAGTTGAGACCCTGCTCCTTCCAGTTCGGGTTGGTGCACTTGGCACCGTTCATCACCACGAAGTCAGGCTTGAAGGTTTTCAGCTCTTCATCGCTCGGGCGGATGAACATGTTTTTCACGAAGTGTGCCTGCCAGGCCACCTCGGTGATGATGCGCACGGCCAGGCGGGTGTCCGGGTTGGCGCCGCAGAAGCCGTCGACCACAAACAGGCGCTTGCCGGAGAGCTGTTTGGTGACCAGCCCTTTCAGATGTGACCACACTTCGGGGGTAATCGCTTTGTTATCGTTTTTACCCTGGTCAGACCACCACACAGTATCCTGGGTAGTGGCATCTTTGACGATATATTTATCTTTCGGAGAGCGGCCGGTGAAGATACCGGTGTTGACGTTGACGGCGCCCAGTTCGGTGACGACGCCGCGCTCGAACCCTTCCAGGTCAGGGCGAGTCTCTTCCGCGAAAAGCTGCTCGTAAGAGGGGTTGCGAACGATTTCCTGGCTGTTTTTGATGCCGTACTGGTCCAGTCCTAATTGTTGGGCCAGGGTGGGTTCTGCCACGATTGTCATTGTATTCTCCTGGGTTCAGAGGTTTGTAGGGTTCTATCTGACGTTCATCCTATCACTTAGGTGGTAGAGTTTAGCGATCGCCATCAAACTTTATAAAATAGGGTGTTTTTTTGTTATTAAAGTTAAAGGCGGGTTTTGCCCGCCTTTAATTAGTGTAACTTGTTTGCATCATTGCCGGGAGCCCTGCTGAACAGGGTTTCGACATCGATCCCATTAAATTGGTACTGGGCGCCGCAATAATCACAGTGCATGTCGATCTTGCCGAGCTCCTGCACCATATCCATCACCTCTTCCTTTTCTATCTGCAGCAGGGCCCCTTCGCAGCGCTCGCGGGAGCAGGTGCAGCGGAACTCGACCGCCTGCGGATCGAACACCCGCACCTTGTCCTGATGGTAGAGACGGTAGAGGATCTCCTCGGCTTCCAGACCGAACAGCTCTTCATCCTTGATGGTGCTGGTGAGCTGGGTCAGGTGCTCGAAGTCGTTGCTGTGATCCTCGCTCTGAGCGGGCAGCTCCTGCAGCATGATGCCGGCAGCGCGCGGTTCGCCCTCGTGGTAACCGGTGCGGATCCACAGCTTGGTCGCCAGCTGCTCGGACTGGGCAAAGTAGTGCTCCAGACAGCCAGCCAGGGTGTCGGCGTCCAGCGCGATGATGCCCTGATAGCGTTCACCCTGATCCGGCGTGATGGTGATGACCAGCTGGCCGTTGCCGATCAGGCTCTGCAGCTTGTTGTCGCTCGGCAGTTCGCCTTCAAAGCGGGCCACGCCGCGCAGCTGCTGGTTGTGGTCACCGTTGATGACGGCCAGACGCACCGGGCCATCGCCCTGCAGCTGAACGGTGATGGAACCTTCAAACTTGAGGGTGGCGGTCAGCAGGCTGGTGGCGACCAGCAGCTCGCCCAGCAGTTTTTGCACCTGCACCGGGTAGTTCTGGGCTTCCACCACGTGGCGGTAGGTGTGATCCAGCTGGACCAGCTCGCCACGTACTTCGTACTCTTCAAACAGATAGCGATACAGCAGATCTTGGTTGCTCATCATATGTTCCTGGGTTCTTCGGTGAGGTAAATCGGGCGGGCTGGGGTTGCGGCCAGCCCGGTATCAAATCGGGGTCGGTCAGTACTGTTTGACCTTGAGCAGCTGGCGCCGCTCCTGCTTGTCGGGGCGACGCTCCGGGCTCGGCGCAAACTGGCTGTTGAAGCGGCGCGCCTCGCTGTTTTCGGCCCGCTTTTTCAGGCTTTCGGCGGTCTCTTCATAGAGCTGCTGGGCGAGCGGTGCCGATTTGCGCTGATCGCTGATGGCCAGCACCCGCACTTCCCGCTCATCCTGCCCCTGCCAGAAGCGGATCAGCGCACCCACTTCCACCTGTTTGCCCGGTTTGCTGCGCTGACCATTGTAGTGCACCTTGCCGCCGTCAATCTGATCCCGCGCCAGCGAGCGGGTCTTGTAGAAACGGGCCGCCCACAACCACTTGTCGAGACGAACCTCAAGGGCGCTTTCCGGATGATTGGCCATGAACCGGCTCCATAACGGGGAAAAGGGGTGGTCGATTATACCAGAGGCGGGCCGCTGGATAGAAACCGGCCGGCAGCGAAGGCGTGCCCTGCTGTTGTCCTGACCACGCAACATATGGGCAGTTTGCTGATTAACAAGGGAAAA
Organism: Aeromonas jandaei; assembly: GCF_037890695.1. Classification (NCBI taxonomy): domain Bacteria; kingdom Pseudomonadati; phylum Pseudomonadota; class Gammaproteobacteria; order Aeromonadales; family Aeromonadaceae; genus Aeromonas; species Aeromonas jandaei. Next base: position 1,326,400 of record NZ_CP149571.1, read on the forward strand.
GCGGGGGATCTGGCCGTAAGGGGTAGATTGCCTGCCATATGTTGCATAAAAGATGTCGCCCCTTGCGGGGCGCCATCGTTCAGTGCAATTGGCCGGTCAGGTCGGTGCTCAGAAGCGATCCTGCGGTTCGACTTTCTTCTCCTCCTTGCCTTCGCTGTGGGCGATGGCGGTGCGGATGAGGTCAACCCCGGCACGGATAATCAGTACCCCCATGTTGACCAGCTTGACGCAGACCCACATGAAGGTGATGAGCAGGATCAGCTTGAGCACGGTCTGGAACGCTTCCAGGAAGTTCTGCTCCAGCTGGGCGGTGAGGCCGTTGGCGCTGGTCATCAGCCAGGTGTAGACCTCGCGCACGAACGGGATGCGGCTTGGCATCGCCAGCACGTCCAGTGCCGCAGGCAGGGCCTGAAAGATGACGATGCTGCCGAACAGGATCAGGATGACACCGATGGCGATGCCGAGGAAAAAGCCGAACTGTCTCATGGAGGGCTCCAGCGGTTGCTGCATGACATTGAAGATAGCCGCCAATAGTAGGGAGTGCCCTCGCTCATCGCAATCTTCCCGGTGCGGCCATCATGGCCGGATCAGCGCTGAACAGGCCGCCAGCATTGCCCAACTATCTGATTTCTGGGAGGCTTGTCGCCATTGTGCATAGGGAAAGCAAATTGATGTCGAGAACCCTCTTTTTACTGTTGCTGGCGCTGTTTGCCGCTCTGCCAGCCCTGAGCGCCGAACCGGCGGCACCGACGGCGGCAGTCTGCGCCATCCGCCATCAGGATCAACTGCTGCTGGTGCAGGATCGCATCTCCTCCCGCTACAGCCTGAGCGGCGGCTACATAGATGGCGACGAGCGACCGGAACAGGCGGCCCTGCGCGAGCTGTATGAAGAGACCGGTCTGCGCGGCGAAGTCGTCGCGGATCTTGGCCGCTGGCAGAAAGCGCAGGTTTTTGCCTGCCGCACTCTGGAACCTATCGTCGCCCAGCAAGGCACCGATTTTGTCTCGCTGCTGCAGGCTCCCAATCTGGGCGGGGAGATCCTCAATGCCCGCTTGATCGCGGTGGACAAGCTGCCCCGTGCGCAGCGCCGCTTCCCCGATCAGCTCGACTGGCTGCAAGCCCGGCTTGGCGAACTGCCCGAGAGCGAGGTGCGCTGGCAGGCCGATTTCGTGGCGCAGGGCAATGCGCTGCATCAGGCCGAGATCCCGCTGATGATGCGCCTGCAACAGTGGCTGGGGCCCGATGTCTGGTGGCTGTCGGTCAGCAATCTGTTTGGTTCAGGCGGCTTTCAGCTTGCCCTGATACCTTTGCTGCTCCCGCTGCTGGGGTGGCCGCGACTGCGTCAGCTGCTCTTTGCCATGCTCTGGCTTGGCTTGCTGGTGCAGGCGAGCAAGGAGGGGATCGGCTGGCCGCGTCCCTTCCATCTGCAACCTGAACTGGCGACTCACAGTGCCCAGGGCTTTGGCATGCCGAGCGGTCACACTGCCTCGGCCCTGCTGTTCTGGGGCGCGCTGCTTGGCTGGCTCTGGCCTGCCCGGCGTGGGCTGGCCTATTCGCTGGCGCTGCTGCTGGCCCTCACCACCGGTCTGGCGCGGGTCTGGCTCGGGGTGCACTTTATCTCCGATGTGGCGGTTGGCCTGCTGATCGGCGCCTTGCTGCTGGCGGCTCGCCCATATTGGCGGCTGGATCAGCGCACCTCCGCCTGGGGATTGCTGGTCGCCGCCGCACTGGCTGGTGCGGGCCTGGCCCAGTCTGCTCATCTGGCCGGGATCGGGCTGGCGGCGCTGGGCCTCTGGCTCGGGGGGCGGGTCACGCTGGTGCGCGACGGTTATTGCCCGTGGCTGACCGGCGCCGTGGTGCTGGCGGGCATGCTGCTGATGGTGGCGGGCGCGTGGGTATTGCCGCTGTTGACCAGTAGTTCGCTCACTATCCTGCTTGGTCAGTTTGTGCTCTTTTTCGGGCTGGGGCTCTGGTTGAGCGCTGGCCTCTGGTGGATACTATCTCTCTTGAAACAAGACTCTCGACCCAGGGGCGGATGCCCTGACAGGGAAACCCTATGAACATGAAAAAAGTGGATTTGGCCAAGATAACCCTGGGGGTGCTGTTTCTCAGCATCCTGATTATCTCCTGTTTCCTGGTGCTGCAGCCTTTCCTGCCTGCACTGGTGTGGGCCACCATGATCACCATCGCCACCTGGCCGCTGATGCTGATGGTGCAGCGGGTGCTGTGGGGCAAACGGTCGCTGGCGGCCCTCTTTATGACGCTGGTGCTGCTGCTGATGTTCGTTATCCCGCTCTTTATGACGCTGGCCAATGTGGCGGAGAAGGCGCCCATGCTGATCGAGCTGGGCACCAATATCAGCCAGTCGCCGCCGCCGGAGCTGCTCTGGCTGCAACAAATTCCGCTGGTGGGTGACAAGCTCTACGGCTTCTGGCAGCAAATTCTGGCGAGCGGTGGTCAGGTGCTGTTTGCCAAGCTGGCTCCCTACTTTGGCCAGACCGCCCGCTGGCTTGCCGCTCAGGCGGGCAATCTTGGGCTGCTGTTCGTTCACTTCCTGCTGACCGTCGGTATCTGCGGCCTGCTCTACCACTCCGGTGAAGTGGTGGCGACCGGCATTCGCCGCTTTGCCCACCGTCTGGCCGGGCAACGGGGCGACAACGCTACCGTGCTGGCCTCCCAGGCGATCCGTGCCGTGGCCATGGGTGTGGTGGTGACCGCGCTGGTGCAATCCTCGGTGGCCGGTGTCGGCCTGCTGATTGCCGGTATCCCCTACGCCATGGTGCTGGTGGTGGTGATGTTCCTGCTGATTGTCGCCCAGATCGGCCCCTTCCCGGTGCTGCTGGCCTGTATCGGCTACCTCTACTGGAGCGGCGACACCACCTGGGGCACCTTCCTGCTGGTCTGGTCACTGTTTGCGGGCACCATGGACAACTTCCTGCGCCCCTTCCTGATCAAACGTGGCGCCAATCTGCCGCTCATCCTCATTCTGGTGGGGGTTATCGGCGGCTTGCTGGCGATGGGGATCATCGGCCTCTTTATCGGCCCCGTGGTGCTGGCGGTGGGTTACACCCTGCTGGATGCCTGGATCAAGGAAGATGACCAACCGGCGGCCGCCGCGGTGGAACCGCCCAAGGCCGAGTGATGGTTCGGTAACAAGACGATTCAGCCATCAACTGATGATGCCAGGAGCCGCCCATAAGGGCGGCTCTTTTGCTTATTGCCGTCCCATGCCGCTTCGATTGGCGAAGCGTGATCGGACGCTCGAGATGCCGCCGTCCCGGAGTTTCCGTGAATCAGCGGCATCTGGCAGAGGAGAAATATGGATGGTCGTTATAGCGGGGAATTAATTTACGCGAACGTCCGATTACGCCTGACGGCTAATCGAACCTACCGACTAGAATATAATTTACTCATGCCTTCCGTTTCTTCCTGAGTTTTAAACTACCTTCTGAGTACTCAATTTCCTCATAGCCCATAAATATAGCCACAATTAACCCTATGCCAAGTGATGCTGCCGCGATGATTGCTGCGATCTCTACGCCTGTTAATGCCGCAACAGGAACGGCCGCCAAATAAGATATTCCACCTGTTGCTGGAGCAGTAAGCGTGGCAGCTCCCAGAGCAGCGGTTAATGCCGCAAGAGCAACCCCGCTTAGCTGTGCTACTTTCTTCGCTCTCTTTAATTTATCTGCTAACTCACCTTTTACAAAGATGATCTCTGCTCCGGATTCCTTCGCCTGCTCGAGTTCTTTTTTTGTTCTCACTATGGTTTCCATACATTCCTCCAGTTGTAGTTGTCTAATCATCCCTAACAGCGCAATCAGATGAAAAGTGGCATTAATCCGTTAATAAAGTCTTCCATATAACTCCGAGTTACGCTGATAACACTCACGAATAAGTGAATTTTAAATCAAAATTTTATCTGCTTGTTTCTGATGCTGAACGCATTCGCTCAACATCCTCTTTTGGCTCTATTTTTGCCACGGAGAAAAAATACACCCAAGAAGCAGTAATGGAAAGCACCACCCGGTCTCACTTTCTTGAACAAGTCAGGAGTGTGAGAGAGGCGACACAATATATGGCATAGCTGGGCAAGATGTTGCGCGGCGGCAGGCTAGGGGAGGGGGATTTGGCTTGGCGATATAACTCGGGACGTGGCAACGCCCCGGGTTATTTGTGGGTAAGAGAGGATCAGGCGGGCTGGTGGAGGGTGATGCAGTGAATGCCGCCGCCACCGGCGGCGACCGGATCGATATTGATCTGCACGATTTCGCGGCCGGGGTAGAGGCGGGTCAGCAGCTCGTGGCAGTAGCTATCGGCGGCCTTGTCGCCAAACTCGGGGGCGATCACCGCACCATTGATCGGCAGATAGTTGATATAACCGGCGGCAAAGTCGCGGCTGCGGCTAAAGCGGTTGTCCCGCCCATCGAGCGGGGGCGGCAGCACATGCAGCTCCAGCTTGTTGCCGTCGGCATCGGTGGCCTGCCTGAGGATGGCCATATGCTGGCGGGTCACCTCGTAGTCGTGGGATTCCGGGTCGTTGTCCAGATTGACCACCACCACCCCGGGGCGGACAAAGCGGGCGTAGAAGTCGACGTGGGCATCTGTGATGTCCTTGCCCTTGATGCCCGGCAGCCAGATGATTTTGCGCAGCCCCAGATTGGCTTTCAGCTCCGCCTCCAGTTGCGCCTTGCTCACCCCCGGGTTGCGGTTGCTGTTGAGCCAGCAGCTCTCGGTCAGGATGGCGGTGCCGTTGCCATCTACCTCGATGCCGCCCCCCTCGCCAGTCAGTTTGCTCTGCAGATAGTGAGCATCAGCCTGCTTGCTGACCAGCTCGGCCACCCCCGCATCCTGTTCGTGCTCCTGCTTGTCGCCCCAGCCGTTGAAGTTGAAATCCACCAGCCCCAGCTCCCCTTCGCCGTTCTGGACGAAGACGCCGCCGGTATCGCGCAGCCAGATATCGTCCAGCTCGGCGACGATAAAGCGGGTGTTCTGCTCGCCACAGAGTTGGCGGGCCAGCGCCTGTTCGGCTTCGCGGCAGAGCACGTTCACCTGGGTATAGGACACCATGGCCTGCACCAGCCGGCCGATGGTTGCCTGCACCTCCTTGTAGTCGCGGCCCCAGATGGCAGCGCTGGCGGCAAAGGCGACCCAGACCCGGGTCTGGAACGTCGACTCTTCCGGCATATGAAAGGGCGTGTTGGCGCTCGCCAATGCGCTCTCTTCCGGGTTAGCGCCGTCGGCCGCGAAGGCTTTGCCGGGCAGGTCGCCGAGCCCGGCCAGCGCACCGATGGCCGCCAGCTGTTTCAATACGTTGCGTCGGGATGGCATCAAAAAACTCCTTGGCTAAGTGCTCTCTTTGCGGTGGCTGAATGACCGGGAGTGACCCGCGCTGTTAATCCAATTGCGCTGAGTAATAGACTATCCGTGGCCGCGGCGGCGAACAAATGATCGATCTCCCATAAAAGGGATAAGTGCAGCCAATCAATGACACTCAAACCGTGGCCCCGCAGGTGCATCAGGAGAGTTAAGGAGTGCCAGCGCCTTCTGCCGCTGGTTCGGCCAGCAGTTTGCCGACGGTGAACCCGACCGGGAGCAGGGCGGGGTGGCCACCCTCTGAGGCAGGTCACTGAATCGGGCGCGCTGGTGTGGTTAAATGGTCGGCTCACATCTTGCCGGATATTGCTGTGACCATGCCATCTGACCTTCAGCCGCTGCTCGCTTGGCCCGACTATCTGCAGGCATCCTGGCTGCGCTGCGCCCACCAGACCAGTGCCACCCTCTGGCATCCGCCCCACAGCGCCAAGGGGCAGACCTTGCAGAGCCTGCGCCAGCGCAAGCGCGACCTGCTCACCACCGGCGAGATGGCCCTCGAAGATCTCTACGAATTTATGGAGGGGCGCCCCTGCGCCCTGCTGCTCACCGACGAGAGCGGCTGCCTGCTAGCCCAGACCGGTCATCCCGACACCCTGCGCGAGCTGGCGGCGCTGGGGTTTGGCCCCGGCGCCTTTTTCAGCGAGGGGCGTATCGGCACCAATGCTATCAATCTGGCGGCGCTGGAGGGAGTGCCGCTCTGCGTCAGCGGCCCCCAGCACTTCAACCAGACCCTCCACCCCTGGCACAGCTGCGCCAGCCCGGTCTACAACAGCAATGGCCGTCAGGTCGCCATCATCGCTTTGATCTGCAAGGTAGAGGAGGCGAGCGCTGGCGATCTGGCGCTCACCGTCAGTGCCGGGCGCGAGCTGGCCCATCTGCTGCAGATGGAGACCCTGATGCAGGAGTCCCAGCACCACCTGAGCGAGCTTTATGCCCTGCTCGATGGCATGGATGACGGCGTGCTGGCCTGGGATCCGCAGGGGCGGCTGCGCTACCTCAACGCGCTGGCGGCACAACGGCTGCGGCTTGATCCGGCGCTCTGCCTCGGCCAGCCGCTGGAGCAGCACCTGCTGTTGCCCCAGCGGTTGCAGCTGGCCATCAGGGGGCAGACGCCACTGAGTCATGTGGAGGTGACGCTGGAGCGGCTCGGCGCGCAGGAGGGGGAGTTCATCAATGCGCTGGTGAGCCTCAAGCCGTTGCCGGGGCCGGAGGGGGTCAGCTTTATCGCCCTGCTGCACCCGGTCGATCGGCTGCGGGCCATTCACCAGTTGCGCCAGACGGTGCCCGAGCTGTCGGCACTGGTGGGCGAATCGAGCGCCATGCGCAAGCTGCTGCGCTACGCCCGCCAGGCGGCCCAGAGTCAGGGGCCGATCCTGCTGCGCGGCGAGGAGGAGGTGGGCAAGGCCCAGCTGGCGGAGGCGATCCACTTTGGCAGCGAACGGGCCGCCGGGCCGCTCATTACCCTCAACTGCAAGGCGCTGCCGAGCGAGCGGATGGCGCTGGAGCTGATGGGCTCCGATGAGGCGGGGCAGGAGCGGGCGGGCAAGTTCGAGCTGGCCCACGGCGGCACGCTCGTGCTGGAGCAGGTGGAGTGCCTCTCTGCCCCCATGCAGGCGGCGCTGCTGCAACTGCTCAAGACCGGCCGCATCCAGCGCTTCGATTCGGCCCGCATTCTGCCGCTCAAGGTGCGGATCATCGCCACCAGCAGCGCCCCGCTGGAACAACTGGTGCAGGAGGGGCTGTTTGGCCGCCAGCTGCTCTATGCCTTGCAGGCGTGCGAGCTGTGGCTGCCGGGGCTGCGGGAGCGCGCGGCGGATCTGCCGGGCCTTATCAGCCAGCAGTTGGCGGCGCAGGGGCGCGAGCCGGTGCGCCAGTTCAGTCCGGCGGCCCTCGATTGTCTGCTCGCCTATCCCTGGCCCGGCAATCTGGGGGAGCTGCGCAGCGCCGTCGAGCATGCGCTGCTTCATGCCGGTCAGGGGCCGATCCCGCCCGAGGCGCTGCCCGCCGCCATTCGGCACGGCTATCAGCGGGTGGCCGACGAGGTGGTGGGACAACCGCTGCTCACGCTGGCGGAGCTGGAGCGGCAAGCCATCTTGCGCTGCGCTCACGCCTGCAAGGGGCAGGTGAGCCAGATGGCCCAGCATCTTGGCATCAGCCGTACCACCCTCTGGCGGCGGCTCAAGCTGCTCGAGATCGATCCCGCCGACTATCACGGCTGACGGCGAGCCGTTGCGAACCGGCCTGCAGAAAATGAAAAGGCCCCGCAGATGCGGGGCCGTTTTTATATGGCAGGTCAGTGGTGGCGTGGTTACAGCCCCAGCTGGTGGGCGGTGACGATGGCCGCGAGCACATCCTCGGCGGTGACCTTGAACGGCATATTGTGGATGGTTTCGCCCTCGGCGGTGGAGGCTTTGGCCACCTCCATCAGGCGCGCCATATCCAGCTCCTTGACCCCCATCATATGCAGGTTGGTCGGCAGGCCCACCGAGCGGCAGAAGCCCAGCACGGTTTCAATCTCCGCCATCGGCGCATTCTCCAGCACCAACTGCACCAGGGTACCGAACGCAACTTTCTCACCGTGATAGAGGTGGTGACACTCGGCGAGCTGGGTCAGGCCGTTGTGGATGGCGTGGGCGGCGGCCAGCCCGCTGCTCTCGAAGCCGATACCGCTCAGGTAGGTGTTGGCCTCGATGATGTTCTCCACCGCCTTGGTGCAGAGCCCCTGCTCTACCGCCAGCTTGGCTTTGTAGCCATCGGCCAGCAGAGTCTTGTAGCAGAGCTCGGCGATGGCCTGCGCCGCCAGCGTGGAGGCGCCACCGGCCATGGTCTGGCAACCGGAAACCTTGTTGGCGCGCGCCTCGAAGTAGGTGGAGAGCGCATCCCCCATGCCGGAGACCAACAGCCGCACCGGGGCGCGGGAGACCACGCCGGTATCCATGATGACCATGTTGGGGTTGGTCGGGATCATCAGGTATTCGCTGAACTGCCCCTCCGGGGTGTAGATGACCGCCAGCGCGCTGGTGGGGGCATCGGTGGAGGCGATGGTGGGCACTATGACCACCGGCACCTTCTGGTAGAAGGCGACCGACTTGGCGGTATCCAGCGTTTTGCCGCCGCCGATGCCGATGATGACGTCAAACGGGGTCTGCTGGCAGCGGGCCAGCAGGCGGTCGATCTCGGGGCGGGAGCACTCGCCGTTGAAGCAGTCGAACTCCGGCTTGATCCCCGCGCCGTGGAAGCTGGTGGCCACGGTATCGCCTACCAGCTTGGTGACGAAGGCGTCAGCCAGAATAAGCGGCTTGCTGCCGAGCGCCTTGACGTAGTTGCCGATATTGGCGAGGGCCCCGTTGCCTTGTACGTATTTGCTGGGGCTGATGATAATGCGGTCCATATTTTATCCCTCTCTCTTTATGAATTAAGAATCGGGGCGAAGGGGCGGCAGTGCCGGGGACTCCTTCGTCTTGAATGAAGCTGCACAGGCTCAGCGAGCGAGTGCAGCCCCTTGAAACAGTTGCGTCAGTCGCCAAAGCGCTCGGCGGCCAGCTGCTGGAAGCAGGTCAGTGCGGCGGTGGCATCCTCGCCGCGCGCCAGCAGGGTGAGCTGGTCGCCCTGACGCACGTTGAGCATGGCGAGCCGGGTCAGGCTGCGGGGATTGGCCTCTTTGTCCCCCTTTTGCAGCTTGAGTTCAGCGGCAAAGGGCTTGAGAGCGGCCACCAGTCGGGCGGCGGGGCGCACATGCAGGCCGTGGGGGTTATCCACCACCACCTCGCAGCGCAGCCAGCCGTCGTCGGCAACGGGGGCTGTCTCGGTGGCGGCCTGCGCCGCGCTGGCAGGCAGCATCGCCTGTTTCGGGCCCAGCGCGCCGAGCGCCTCGGCGGCCACTTCATCCAGCGTCAGGCCGGAACCGGCCGCCACCACGGCGGCCAGAGTACCTTCGACCAGCGGGGCGGGGCAGAGTCGCACCCGTGCGCTCAGCTCCGGGGGCAGCAGTTCGAGGGCGGTCTCGGCGCTCAAGAGGGCACTGCCCAAGTCCATCAGCACCAGCACGCCGCTGCCGTCGTCCGCTTCTTCAATCGCACTCATCACCGCGATGGCGTCGGTACCGATGGGGTGGTCGGGGTCATCGACCCCGGCCGCCAGCAGCAATCTGGCCGGGCTGCCGAGCTGGTCGGCCAGCGCTTTCAAACCGGCCGCCAGCATGGCGCTGTGAGAGACCACTACGATTCCGATCATGTCACAACCTCGCTCTGTCACGCAGGGCGGTCAGCAGCAGCAGGGTCGAGGTGGCCCCGGCATCCTGATGGCCGATGCTGCGCTCGCCAAGATAGCTGGCGCGCCCCTTGCGGGCCTGCATCTGGATGGTGGCCTCGGTACCGGCAGCGGCGGCCGCTACTGCCTTATCCAGCGCTTCATTGAGCGGCAACTCTTGCTGCTGTGCCTGCTGCAGGGCGGCAAGTGCCGGCCACCAGGCATCGCACATGGTCTTGTCGCCCGGCTCGGCGCGGCCGCGGGAGACGATCCCCTCGACCCCGTCGCTCAGCATCTTGCACAGCTGGCTGAGGCTGAGGCTCTGGCAGGCATCGCTGCTGGCCGCGGCCCGGATAAAGAAGGTGCCGTAGAGCGGGCCGCTGGCGCCACCGACCGAGGAGAGCAGGGTCATGCCGGTGGTTTTCAGCACCTGCCCGATATCCTTGTCCGCTACCGCCGGCAGCTTCTCGGCCACCTTGGCGAAGCCCCGCTGCATGTTGAGGCCGTGGTCGCCGTCGCCGATATCGGTATCCAGCGCGGTGAGGTAGTCACGCTGCTCGGTAAAGATGTGTTCACAGTCGAGCAGCCAGTTGACGATTTGGTGTTTGCTTAGCATGGCTATCGGCACTCCTTAGCAGCCGCGACGCAGGGCGGGGGTGTGAACAGGGGCATCCCACAGGGTCATCAGCTCGTCATCCACCTTGAGCAGGGTAATGGAGATGCCGGTCATGTCGAGGGAGGTGCAGTAGGGGCCGATCAGGTTGCGCACCAGATGGATGCCCGCCTCTTCGCACAGGGTGGCAAGGCGACCATAGACACCATACAGCTCTGAAATCGGGGTGCCGCCCAGGCTGTTGACCAGTGCGATAACCCGATCGCCCTTGTTGAGCGGTTCGATAAAGGTGTGCTCTTCCTGCCAGCTGCCGCTGGTGCGATCCCAGTGGCGCAGGGTGCGGCCATAGGGGGTATTGTCAGCAAGCTCGCTGAACATGTCGTCCACCAGAGTATTGAGGTCGGTGAAGGGGCGGCGCTCGATGCCCGGCTCGCCGTGGATACCGACGCCGAACTCCAGCTCGTTGTCCGCCAGAGTGAAGGAGGGCTTGCCAGCGGCCGGCACGGTGCAGGCATGCATGGCCACGCCTATGGTGCGGCTCTGGTTGTTGATGCGACGGGCCAGCGCCTCGCAACGTGCCAGATCGTAGCCCGCCTCGGCGGCGGCACCGACCAGCTTCTCGCACAGCACGGTCGTGGCAACGCCACGGCGACCGGCGGTGTAGAGGCTATCTTTGACCGCCACGTCGTCATCGATCAGGGCGAAGCCCACTTTTACACCATCGCCGTGCAGCAGCTCGACTGCGGTCTCGAAGTTGAGCACGTCCCCGGTGTAGTTCTTCACCAGAAACAGCACGCCCGCGCCGCCATCAACGGCCTGACCGCACTCGTACATCTGATCCGGGGTCGGGGAAGTAAAAATCTCGCCGGGGCAGGCGCCATCCAGCATCCCTTTGCCCACTAGACCGCCGTGCATCGGCTCGTGGCCGCTGCCACCGCCGGAGACCAGCGCCACCTTGCCCATCACGGGGGAGTCGGCGCGGGTGATGTAGTGGGGTTCGATACGTACCTTGAGCTCGGGGTGGGCGGCTGCCATCCCCATCAGTTGTTCACGGACCACGGCATCGACGGCATTGATCAGTTTCTTCATGGCTCACTCCTTGGCTTGCCACCGCTCGGGTGGGCAAATGGTTGATGGAGCCAGTCTAACGACAGAAAAAGGGATAAAAATGACGGCCGATTTGGTTCGGATTTGAAACAGCAGAAGGGGGATGGGTGTTTCAATCTGAAACGGCGCAGGGCTAACGGGCGGGAAACTGTTAGCTGACTCACAGCCATGAAAAAGGGCCCCGCAGGGCCCTTCGCTATAACCGGAATATGCGGACGGGTTAGATAGCCCAGCCACCGGCGTAGAAGACTACCAGCGCCACGGCGATGATAACGGTGCCGACGTTCAGCTTCTTCCACTCGGCAGCGAACAGGCGACCGATGACCAGCGCCACGAAGCCCAGCATGATGCCAGTCACGATGTTGCAGGTCAGCACGATGAAGACGGCGCACAGCATGCCGGAGAGCGCATCGACCGAGTCGCTGAAGTCCAGCTTGGTGACGTTGCCCAGCATCAGCAGACCGACGTACATCAGCGCCGGTGCGGTAGCGTAAGCCGGTACCAGATAGCTCAGCGGGGAGAGGAAGATCATCAGCAGGAACAGCACGCCGACCAGAGCGGCGGTCAGACCGGTCTTGCCGCCAGCCGCAGTGCCTGCGGCAGATTCGATGTAAACGGCAGCCGGAGCGCCACCGACGGCGCCTGCCACCATGCTGCTGACGGAGTCGGCAGTCAGGGCTTTGCCGCCGCTGATGATGTGGCCACGTTCGTTGATAAGGCCTGCCTGACCGGCCACGGCACGGATGGTACCGGTGGCGTCAAACACGGCGGTCATCACCAGCGCCAGCACGGTCGGAATGACCACCGGATTGAGGGCGCCCAGCAGATCCATGCTGCCTACCAGTGAGCCCTTCTCGCCAGTCAGGCTCGGCATGGCGAAGAAGCCCTGCCAGGTTACTTTCGGGTCGAAGATAAGACCGAGGATGGAGATGGCGATAATCACCATCAGGATGCCGCCCGGCACCTTGCGACGCTCCAGACCGAAGATGGCGGCCAGACCCAGCACCGTCATGATGACCGGGAAGGCGGTGACCTCACCGAGTTGTACCGGCAGACCGGCCCCTTCGTTCTTGATCACCATGCCGACGCCGTTGGTGGCGATCAGCAGCAGGAACAGGCCGATACCGATGCCAGTACCGTGGGCGATGCCGGAGGGGAGGTTATCCAGGATCCACTGGCGCACGCCGGTGACGCTGATCAGGGTGAACAGCACCCCCATCAGGAAGATGGCACCCAGCGCGACCGGAATACTCAGTCCCTGACCCAGTACCAGACTGAACGCGGTAAAGGCGGTGAGGGAGATGGCGCAACCGATGGCCATCGGCAGCTTGGCCCACAGCCCCATCAGCAGGGAGCCGAAGGCGGCGATCAAACAGGTGGCCACAAACACCGGGCCCTGCTCAAAGCCGGCAGCACCCAGCATGTTCGGCACCACTATGATGCTGTAGACCATCGCCAGGAAGGTGGTCAGCCCCGCGACCAGCTCCTGACGCACGCTGCTGCCGCGCGCAGAAATGGAAAAATAAGAGTCCAGAAAGCCGCCAGTCCCTGTTTGGGCGGCCATATCTTGCTTTGCCATAACTAATCCTGAAAGTGTGAAGGAAATCGTTTGCGTTGGTGGCGCGCAAAATAGCAAGAATCTGTGACAAAAGCAGCGGATAACTGGAATTTTTCCTCAAGATCTCTGCATGAGAAGCCATTCGAAGCTTGTTTGGAGACTCAATTGATAAGAGACAGCGAAAAACAGCTCGGAGCTGGTGAGGGACGGGGAGGGGATGGCGGCGAGCAGATAGCAAAAAACCCGCCTTGGCGGGTTTTTTCATTCAGACCGGACGGTTGCCCGGGCGTGAATTACAGAGCTACTACGTTGGCAGCAGCCGGGCCTTTCTGGCCTTGCTCGATGGTGAACTCAACGCGCTGACCTTCGTCCAGGGTTTTGAAACCCGGGGTCTGGATGGCGGAGAAGTGAACGAACACATCTTTGCTGCCATCAACCGGGGAGATGAAACCAAAACCTTTCTCGGAGTTGAAGAACTTAACGGTACCAGTCACTTTAGACATAATAATTTCTCTTAAATTTAGTGTTAGAAATGCCATCAAATGGCAAATTTGATTTTTCGTCAGCAATACGTATGGGAAGCACTAAAGAAGGAGAATTATTCGTCAAGTATCATCGAAATAATACTTGCACTAATCACTGCTTTACTAAAATGACTGCCTAACATAATCAGGACTGAACTGCCGAACTATCGCTGACGATTAGAACACGCACTCTTTTTTAAAGCAAATGTTATCTCGTCCTTAACGTTTTATCGTGAATTTAACCTGATGCAGTAAAAAACAAACATGATTTATATCAATCGGATAGGTGCATGCTTTGCGCTTTTTCCATGAAGAAATAATTTTCCCGGGATGGTGTGGCAAGCAAAGTAACGGCGTAAAACGACGGTTCCTGGCGGGATCAAAAATAACATTCCCGTTTGGGGATTATCAGTCTCTTGCGAGACACAAAAAAACCGCCTCGCACAGGGCGAGGCGGCTCTTGTATCAGAATCCGGATTGCTCAGCGTTTGCTGCGAAATTTGTTGCTGACCGAATCTATCCAGCTGAAGGTTTCTGGCAATGCCTGATTCTTGGCGCGTTCTTTGGCTTTCTCCCGCGCCAGCTTGGAGGCTGCCTTGGCCGCTTCGGCGCGGTCGGCCACAATCTTCAGGCGACCCTCTTCACGGATCTTGTTCCGCTCGCCATTGGTCAGCTGGTGATCGGCATTGGCTTGCGCCTTTTGCAGCATCAGGGCTATCTCGGCTTTTTCAGCCTCGGTCAGATCTTTCATTTCCAGCTTTTTCATGGTGCGCTCCTGCGGCAGGGTGTCAGCCACCCTAACACAGTTGTCATATCGCGCCCCCATGCAATCGCCGTTATGCCGAACAAAGACTTGATTGTGTGACTTCGCCGGATATTCGCGACCTTTTCCTGTCCGTTTGCCGCATTTCAGCTGAGAGTGAGCTGCGCTTCTGTCAGTGCCTCATCCGGTTCGACATGGATCAGCACGATGGCGTGGGGCAGCTCCGCCATGATGGCGTGCTCGATCCGGTCGCAGATATCGTGGGCTTCACCAATGCTCATCTCGGGTGGCAGGGTGAGGTGAAAGTCGATATGGCGGCGGCGGCCGGCACGGCGACTGCGCAGGTCGTGGAAGCCGCTGGCGCTCGGACAGCATTCGGTAATGATGCGGCTGGTCATGGCCAGCTCTTCCGGGCTCATGCTCTCGTCGATCAGCGGCTGGAAGGCCTCATTGAGCATGCCGATCGCCTCTCTGACGATAAACAGGGCAACCCCGATGGCAACCAGCGGGTCGAGTATGGCGAGAGAGTGGCCAAACAGACCGGCCAGCCAGATCCCGCCAAGGCCGACCGCAACACCGGCAGAGGTGAGCACATCCGCCTTGAGATGCAGAGCGTCAGCCGCCAGTGCAACCGACTCCTCTTCCCGGGCCACCTTGTAGAGGTAGGCTGAGACGCCGCTGTTGACCAGCGCCGAGATCACCATCACCAGCACACCCCAGCCGATGCTTTCGATGGCGGTTGGTTGCAGGATCTTGTCGACTGCCTCGAAGATGATCCAGCCCGCGGCGAGCAGGATCAGCAGTGCTTCGATGACGCCGGAGACGTTCTCTATCTTGTCGTGACCATAGGGGTGGCGATCATCGGGAGGCAGATCGGACTTTTTCACGGCGAACAGGGCGATCAGGGCGGCCACCAGATCCATGGCGGAGTGGATGGCCTCCGAGATAATACTGACCGAGCCGCTGGCAAATCCGGCTACCAGTTTCATGGTGATCAGGCTGACATTGGAACAGACCGATACCATGGCTGCTCTGGTTTTTCTGCTCATGAGACTATTTCCTGAATAAATAGCTGACTTTCCGATGTGGCCGGCCATTATATAGAGTTGTTCGGAAATAACCTATTCAGGGTTGTAACTTCATGTTTCCGGTGATATTGAGAATGCTTATTAAAATTGTGGCGCTTAAATGGATTGAATATTTATAAGTGAGTTGCTTCTCTGCCTTATTTTATTATTCGTCCATTTTTCATGAGGTTGTTCTGAGAATATCAGTGGAACAACATTTAATAATGCGAATAACTCTTTTTTGGTCTTTCATGCCGGCATCATTCCCCTGTCTGGAACAGGGGCTTTATGAGACGGAGAATGAGGCTGGATCCGGACGCATATGGGGGGTATGCTGGGTCTGGTGATGGTCAGGTGCCATCGCATATAGCGTACTGAAGTTGATGATTCGGATGACATGCTGGCTCCCTTGAGGAACCAACTGTCTGGGTAACATTTTTGGAGTTTGATGATGAGTAACAAAGAACATCACAACGGCAAAGATGCCAAGAAAAAACCGCAGATGTCACTGAAAGAGAAACGCGAAGCCAAACGTCAGAAAGCAGAACTGAAAAACGGCAGCGCAATGAAGTAACGCTCCCTTACTGCTGTTCCTTCGGAGCCAGTACAAAGCCAGCCTGTGATGGGCTGGCTTTTATGTTTCCGGCCCGCAGACAATGTCGCGATTATTCCCCCCGAAACAGCAATCTTTTGGTATCCATCCCTGGCGGGAAATAAACAGGTTTTCTCCAGAACAGTGACTGCTGTGATATGGATATAAAAAAGCCCTGATTAATCAGGGCTTTTTTAATCTTGCGACGGCTTAGAACGGGATGTCGTCGTCGAAATCCATCGGCGGCTCGTTGTAGACCGGCGGGGCAGACTGGGGCTGCTGAGCCGGACGGCCGTAGCCACCCTGCTGCTGCATGTTTTGCTGCGGAGCGGCGGCCGGACGCTGCTGGTTCATCGGCTGCTGCATGGCTTGCTGCGGTTGACCCCAGCCACCTTGCTGGCCACCCATGTTCTGGCCCATGCCCTGACCGCCTTGCGGACGGCCACCCAGCATCTGCATGACACCGGTGAAGCTGTCGACCAGTACTTCCGTGGTGTAGCGCTCCTGGCCGCTCTGATCCTGCCACTTGCGAGTCTGCAGTTTGCCTTCGACATAAACCTGGGAGCCTTTCTTCAGGTACTCGCCAGCCACTTCGGCCAGCTTGCCCATGAAGACGACGCGGTGCCACTCGGTGCGCTCTTTCTGCTCACCGGTCTGCTTGTCGCGCCAGGTTTCAGAGGTGGCCAGAGTAATGTTGGTCACAGCACCGCCACTCGGCATGTAGCGTACTTCCGGGTCTTGCCCGAGGTTACCGATCAGAATGACTTTATTGATGCCTCGACTGGCCATAATCTCTCTTCCACCTTTATATTCCGGTCAGGCAAGGCCTGGACCCACTAAATAAGTTACCGCGCTTTTTTCATGACCATGTCGTTATCATATTGAACAGCATGGTTTTTCTATAACCGTTGCAGCAATCAGAGTGCTCGTTTCGCGTGTTCTGATTCAGGTTTAGCCCCCAATAGTAACAGTTGATCACTCTGCGGGCGAGCGCTTGCTGGTGTGGATTGAGGGCAAACTCGCCGCCTTGGTCAGGGTGTGACGAAGGGGCTATCCATCGTAAAAAAGGATAACGGCGATAGATAATGCCTGTCTATTCATCCAGTAGTCTCTATGCCATACTGACTCGCTCAGGTTTCCGTATCGAGCGTGCAACAAGATGGAAAAGATCGTGGTCCGGGGTGCTCGCACCCACAACCTCAAGAACATCAATCTGACCCTGCCCCGCGACAAGCTGATCGTGGTCACCGGCCTCTCCGGTTCGGGCAAATCCTCTCTGGCGTTCGATACCCTCTATGCCGAGGGGCAGCGCCGCTATGTGGAGTCGCTCTCCGCTTATGCCCGCCAGTTCCTCTCCCTGATGGAGAAGCCGGACGTCGACCATATCGAGGGGCTCTCGCCCGCTATTTCCATCGAGCAGAAGTCCACTTCCCATAACCCGCGCTCGACCGTCGGCACCATCACCGAAATCTACGACTACCTGCGTCTGTTGTTCGCCCGGGTCGGTGAGCCACGCTGCCCGACCCACGCCATTCCGCTCGCCGCCCAGACCATCAGCCAGATGGTGGATCAGGTGCTGGCTCAGCCCGAGGGGAGCAAGCTGATGCTGCTGGCCCCGGTGGTGCGCGATCGCAAGGGTGAGCACACCAAGCTGCTGGAGAATCTGGCGGCTCAGGGCTACATCCGTGCCCGCATCGATGGCGAGGTGTGCGATCTATCGGATCCTCCGACTCTGGAGTTGCACAAGAAGCACACCATCGAGGTGGTGGTGAACCGCTTCAAGGTGCGCGATGACCTTGCCTTGCGTCTGGCCGAGTCGTTCGAAACGGCGCTGACCCTCTCCGGCGGCATCGTACTGGTGGTACCGATGGACGGTGAAGAGGGGGTTGCCCCCATGACCTTCTCCGCCAACTTCGCCTGCCCGGAGTGCGGTTACTCCATGTCGGAGCTGGAGCCGCGTATCTTCTCCTTCAACAACCCGGCCGGTGCCTGCCCGACTTGTGATGGTCTGGGTGTGCAGCAATATTTCGATCCCGCCAAGGTGATCGGCGATCCGGCCATCAGTCTGGCCAATGGCGCTATCCGCGGCTGGGACAAGCGCAGCTTCTATTACTTCCAGATGCTCAAATCCCTCTCCGAGCACTACAAGTTCGATCTGGAAACGCCGTGGGAGGATCTGCCGGTCAAGACCCAGGAGGTTATCCTGCGCGGCTCCGGTCGCACCGAGATCGAGTTCCGTTATCTGAACGATCGCGGTGACGTGGTGGTGCGCAAGCACCCGTTCGAGGGGATCCTGCATAACATGGAGCGGCGCTACCGGGAAACAGAGTCCAACTCGGTGCGCGAAGAGCTCTCCAAATACATCGCCAACAAATCCTGTGCCAGCTGCGGTGGCAGCCGGCTGCGGGAGGAGGCGCGCCACGTCTTCGTCGACAACCGCAACCTGCCGGCCATCGCGGAGCAGTCCATCGGCGATGCGTTGGCCTTCTTCGAAGGGCTGAACCTGACCGGCCAGCGCGCCCAGATTGCCGAAAAGATCCTGAAAGAGATCGTCGAGCGGCTTGGCTTCCTGGTTAACGTCGGCCTCAACTATCTGAGCCTGTCGCGCAGTGCCGAGACTCTCTCAGGCGGCGAAGCGCAACGCATTCGACTGGCCAGCCAGATCGGTGCAGGTCTGGTGGGGGTGATGTATGTGCTGGACGAGCCTTCCATCGGCCTGCACCAGCGTGACAACGAGCGGTTGCTCAAGACCCTCACTCACCTGCGTGATCTTGGCAACACGGTGATCGTAGTGGAGCACGACGAGGATGCCATCCGCCTCGCCGACCATGTGCTCGATATCGGCCCGGGGGCTGGAGTGCACGGCGGCGCCATCGTCGCCCAGGGCACGCCGGAGGAGATCATCAATAATCCGGAGTCGCTGACCGGTGACTACCTCTCCGGCCGCAAGCAGATCGCCATCCCTGCCGAGCGCACACCGCTCACCGGCAAGTGGCTGAAACTCAAGGGGGCGAGCGGCAACAACCTGCGCAACGTCAACCTGGATCTGCCGATCGGGGTGATGACCTGCGTCACCGGCGTCTCCGGCTCCGGCAAGTCGACCCTGATCAACGACACCCTGTTCCGCATCGCTCACCGCGAGCTCAACAAGGCCACCGAGTCCACACCGGCGCCCTATCGCAGCGTCGAGGGGCTGGAGCACTTGGACAAGGTGGTGGATATCGACCAGAGCCCCATCGGCCGTACCCCGCGCTCCAACCCGGCCACCTACACTGGCCTGTTTACCCCGATCCGCGAACTGCTCTCCGGCACCCAGGAGGCGCGCTCGCGCGGCTACCAGCCTGGCCGCTTCTCCTTCAACGTGAAGGGGGGGCGCTGTGAGGCGTGCCAGGGGGATGGGGTCATCAAGGTGGAGATGCACTTCCTGCCGGATGTCTACGTGCCGTGCGACGTCTGCAAGGGCAAGCGCTACAACCGCGAGACGCTGGAGGTGAAGTACAAGGGCAAGAACATCCACGAAATCCTCGAGATGACGGTGGAAGATGCCCGCGAGTTCTTCGATCCGGTGCCGGCAGTGGCCCGCAAGCTGCAGACCCTGATGGATGTGGGCCTCTCCTATATCCGCCTCGGCCAGTCTGCCACCACCCTGTCGGGCGGTGAGGCGCAGCGGGTCAAGCTGGCGCGGGAGCTCTCCAAACGGGATACCGGTCAGACCCTCTATATTCTGGACGAGCCGACCACCGGCCTGCACTTCCACGACATCCAGCAGCTACTCAAGGTGCTGCACCAGCTGCGGGATCGCGGCAACACCATCGTCATCATCGAGCACAATCTGGATGTCATCAAAACTGCCGACTGGATCGTCGATCTGGGTCCGGAGGGGGGCGCCGGTGGCGGCCGTATTCTGGTGACGGGGACGCCGGAGGAGATATGCGCCAATAAAGAGTCTCATACAGCACGCTTTTTACGGCCCCTGTTGAAGAGATAAACCGTTATAATCGTGGGGCCTTGGGCCCCTTTTTTATGATGAAAATCGGGAGCGTGGAGGTTTCGGGCGGTGCGTGGCATCGCAGCATCACTGCAATGGATATGTCGGTTTATGGCTCAGGCTTCGCGCACCATCGATCATCAGTTGGCTTACTCCATGTTTCCTGTCTGGCTGGGCGCCATCTTGTTGCTGCTGATCGTGGTGGCCTGGGCTCAGGTGCCAGCCGCCAACAGCATTGAAGATCAGCGGATGAGGGAACATTTGCTTCGCGTCAGTCGGGTGGTGCAGGGCGATCTGGCTTCGCTGAATGCCTTGAGTCGTGACTGGGGGCTTTGGGATGATAGCTACCACTTTATGGCCAGCAAGAAGCGCACTTACATTGAATCCAATCTGCTCAATGACATGACGATGCAGGACTTCAGCCTCAATCTGATGAGCTTTATGGATCTCAATGGTTATGAGGTCTGACCCGCACCCTGCTGCCCGATGCCCCCGGTGTCAATCCGGATCAGTTTCCTTACTTTCTAGACGAGTTGAAAAGAGAGCTGAGGGCGCAGTCATTGGCGTTGGGCGGAGGCAATCTGCACGGGATCCGCGCTTCCCAGTGGGGGCCTCTAATGTATGCCTGGCAGCCCATTCGGGATAGCAAGGGGGCATCCACGTTCAACGGCTTTTTGCTGCTCTTGCGTTGGCTCGACAAGAGCTATCTTGGCGAGGTATCGGATCGCACCGCTCTGCCGCTGGCCATTACCCATATCAATACGGATCTCTCCGCTTCGTTTACGCCGCTGGGGCCACAAATGACCTATCGCCTGACCAATCTGGGTCTGGCGCATCTTCGGGGAGAGGTTCGCCTGTTGAACAGTGAGCGTCACCCTGTGCTGACTCTGCAAATCGAAGAGGAGCGCACGGTTTTGAGCGGTGTACTTGAGGGGGCCCTCTGGACCTTCGTTGGCATGCTGGTTATCAGCTTCATCTGCGTCACCATCGCCATGTCCCGCTTGAAGGCTATCGTACTGACTCCCCTGCAGCAGCTGGTTGCGGCGTTGCAGCGCTTTGGCGATAAACCGGATGCAGGCTTGCTCCCGGAGATCGACAGCAGTGTCGAGATGGCCATGCTGAGCGGCAAGTTTCGAGAAATGGCCAGCAAGGTGAGTGAACAGCATGATCAGCTGCTGGCGAGATCGAACCGGATGGAAGCGGCCGCTTTCACCGATCCGTTGACCCGCTGTTTTAACCGGCGTTATCTGGATGAGTGGTTGCGATCCCATGTTGCTACCCCTTGCCTGTTGCTACTGCTTGATCTCGATCACTTCAAACGGATCAACGATGAGCTGGGGCACGATATCGGTGATCTGGTGCTGGGTCAGCTGGCCGAGTTGCTGCGCAAACTGGTAACTGGTGAGAGTGAGCCTCTCGTCAGGTTGGGGGGAGAGGAGTTTCTGCTGCTGTTGCAGGTAGAAGAAGAACAAGAGGTGGCCCTGCGCGTCGAATACATCCGCCAGCGCATTGCTCAGCACCGTTTTGGCCATGAGGATCTGCCACTGTGGTTGACGGTTTCCGCGGGATATTGCAGTTACCCGCTGCATGGTGCGATGCCGGATTCATTCTGGAGCCATAGCTTCAAGCTGGCCGATATGGCGCTTTATCAGGCCAAACAGGGGGGCCGCAACCAGTGGCGAGGTTATTCGGGGAGAGTGCCAGATGGTGCTGTTGGTCAATCTGCTGAACAGCTCGCGCATAGCTTGCTGTTAACCGAGCAGATGTCAAAGAGTCGCGGTTAACCCTGACGCACGAGCACTAGGTAGGCTATCGCGAACATGAAACCGAACAGGATAAAGAGAAAGGAACCTATTCCCCAGATGGCAGCAAGTATGGCTCCCACCTTTTGCCACCGAGACTGATTCTTCATAAATAAACCATTACTTCCTGATAACTTGTGCGCCGCAAAAATACGCTTTTTTACATTGATTAACAACAAGGCTTCGAGGGGAATCGCCCTTGTAAGGTGTAATTGAATCGCATCTTAAGCGAAGCGGTATTGTTATCCAGGCGACGCTATCGAGGCTTTTGGCTTTCCGAGAGGGGGATGAAACGAACCGCAAAGATGTCAGCGCAATCAATTTATTTCTGTGCAACCTTTGCTCCAAGTCAATAACTTTGCATTTACAAGGATCTATAGTCAGCAGGCTTACAGCATCAAATGAAAACAAAAAAAGGGATTACGTGATGAAAAAATTACTTCCTCTGATGATTGCCGCTGCAGTGACCTCTCCTTTCGCCATGGCCCACCAGGCTGGCGACATTCTGGTTCGTGGTGGTGCTGCTATTGTCTCCCCCCAAGGGAGCAGTGACAACGTACTGGGTACCGGTGAATTTGAAATCAATAACAATACTCAGCTGGGTTTGACTCTTGGTTACATGATCACCGATAACTGGGGTGTCGAATTGCTTGCTGCAACGCCTTTTTCTCATAAGGTAAGCACTGCTGGCTTGGGTGAAATTGCCAAAGTTAAGCACCTGCCGCCTACCCTGATGGGTCAATACTACTTCGGTGATGCCAAGAGCAAGGTTCGTCCTTATGTTGGTGTCGGTATCAACTACACCACCTTCTTTGACGAGAAGGGCGTTGGCAAACTGGATGGCGCCAATATCAGTCTTGATGACTCATGGGGATTGGCGGGCCAGGTTGGTATCGATATGGCTGTGACCGACCGCTGGTTTGTGAACGGTTCTGCCTGGATTATGGACATTGACACTGATGTCAAAGTCGATGGCGTTGGCACTTTTAAAACACATATTGACCCGATGGTCTTTATGCTGGGTGTTGGTTACCGCTTCTGATGATTTGATTCTGACGGCCCTTTGCTCTGGGGCCGTAGAAAATAGCAATGTACGTCTCTTTCAGCCCGGCTTGAGCCGGGCTTTTTTGTCCCCGCAATTTACACTGATTGTGATCCAGCCCCATACAAATCAATTAAATACCCAAGCCTTGTTTCAGTAATTAGCCACCCCCGCCGATAGTGACTATGTTCACTTTACCTTTCCCCAATGAGTGAGGATGTCTCCATGGGTTTATCTATTGTGCAGCGGATCATCGCAGGATTCGTGTTGATGCTGCTGTTGCTGATCCTGCTTGGCGTGATCAGTACTTTCAAAATCAAAGGGATTAACGAGGGTCTATCGGCCGTATCCGATCGGGCAACGCCACTGGTTGTCGCCGTCGCAGGTCTCAAGGGGGCGTTGCAGGATAGCAACCGTTGGGTGCTGATCTACCGTACCAGCGAAGAGGGGGGTCAGCTGCCACAGCTGGCCAGCCAGTTCAAAGAGCAGCAGAACCGTTTTGCCCAGCTCAGTCAGGAGATGGGCAAATTTACCGACGTGGCGGATGCCCGAGCCCGTTTTCAGCAGGTCGAAAATGCAACTCGCCAGTTCTACTCGCTGGCGGATCAGGTGCTGGCCCAGCATGGCCAATGGGTCAGTGCGCTGGATCGGCGCCGCAAGCTCGAGATGGCGTTTATCCGCCTCGAAGATACCTACCAGTGGGCTGCCGACTTGCTGCTGCAACAGACGGCTAGCAAACGCTCCATGCGCAACAAGGCCGAGCTGATTACCTCCGGTATTGCCCGTGATTTGAAGAACATTCGCCGTGCCGATGCCAAGACCGACCTGAACGAGTTGGAGAAAGTGCTGAGCAAGGATATCGAGATGGCCCGCAAGCGGCTGGATCGGGTGCTGGTACCTGATGATGTGAAAGCCCGTTTCGTTGCCAATCTGGATCGAATGCAGGAGTTGGCACTTGGCCCGCAGGGCCTGCTGGCCACCATGCGTCAGGCCCAGCAATTGGAGTTGTCACTGGCAAGCCAGAACCAGCAGCTAGATGCCAGCTTGATCAACAGCCTGAACCTGCTCGATGAGATGGGTAAATCCGCGAGTGCAATTGCCAGTGAAAGCCGGGTCAATGCCGATGCGGCGGTCACCAGCGCCAGTTTCTGGATCCTGGTAGTAGCGGCCATCTCTGCTGGTGCAGCACTGGTGATTGGTTATACCACCACCCGCAGCATTCAGCGGCCGTTGCAGATGATCGACAAGGAGCTGAGCTATATGGCGGCCGGTGATATGACCCGCCGCATCAACTATCGCAGCAGTTGCGAATTTGGCAGTCTCTCCCGCTCCATCGATACGCTGGCGGGCAAGACCGGGGAGCTGCTCTCCCAGATCAATGCGGGATCCCGCCATCTGGTGGATGAAGCGAGCCGGGCTGCCGAGATCAGCGAGCGAGCCATGTCGCGGGTGCAGGAGCAGAAGAGCCAGACCGATCAGGTCGCTGCAGCCATCACCGAACTTGAAGTGAGTGCGACCGAGGTTGCACGCTCCACTGATGGCACCAAGCGCGAAGTTGATCTGGCGGATGAAGAGGCCCGCAGCGGCCGCCAGAAAGTGGTGACCACCCGCCGAATTACCGAACAACTGGCCGGTGCCATGGAGGAGGCCGTTGGCATTACCTACAAGCTGGGCGAGTTCAGCAACAATATCGGCAGCATTCTCGATGTGATCCGCAGCATTGCCGAACAGACCAACCTGCTGGCGCTGAACGCCGCCATCGAGGCTGCTCGGGCCGGCGATGCCGGTCGCGGCTTTGCAGTGGTCGCTGATGAAGTGCGGGCATTGGCCAATCGCACCCAGACGTCGACCGAGGAGATCCAGGCGATGATCGAGAACCTGCAGAGCTCCAGCAAGCACGTTGTCGAAGTGATGGGGCGCAGTCAGGAGCAGACCCAGAACTGCGTGGAGCAGACTCGCGAGATGGACAGTGCACTACAATCCATCGCCGATCGGATGGGGGCCATCAAATCGATGGCGGATCAGGTGGCACATGCCGCTCAGGAGCAAATCTCGGTCAGCCAGGGGGTGGCTCGCCATATCTCGGGTATTGCCGAGGTGGCGTACGAGACGGAGCGTGAGGCGCGTGAGTCGGCCAGCAGCAGCGAAGTGCTGGCTGAACTGGTCGCCAAGCAGCAGCAACTGATTGCACATTTCAAGGTCTAGGAGGGCTTATGTCTAAAAAGTGGATTGGAGCCCTGAGTCTCCTGTTGTGTGGCCAGTTGATGGCCAGTGAGTTGGTGATAGAGAGCTGGCGTACCGATGACAAGGCATTGTGGGAACAGAAGATCATTCCGGCATTCGAAGCGTCACATCCCGGTATCAAGGTAAGTTTTCACCCTGTTCAGAACGTCAACTACATGCCGACCCTGTGGGAGAATCTGAAAGGGGGCAAGGCCGGTGACCTCATCACCTGCCGCCCGTTCGATGATTCGCTGGCGTTGTTCAAGGCGGGTCATCTGGCCGAGCTGACCGAGATGGCGGGAATGGAAAACTTCCCGAGTTTTGCCCAGTCGCCCTGGCAGACTGACTCCGGTGCCCAGACCTTCTGCGTACCCATGGCCTCGGTGATCCATGGTTTTTTCTACAACAAGAAGATTTTCAGCGAGCTGGGGCTGGCCGTGCCACAAACTCGTGATGAGTTCTTTGCTGTACTCGACAAGGTGAAGGCGGATGGCCGCTATGTGCCGCTTGCCATGAGTGGCTCCGAGAGCTGGGTTGCCTCCGAACTGGGTTTCCAGAACATCGGCCCCAATTACTGGAAGGGTGAGGATGGGCGACTGGCGCTGATTGGCGGACAGGAGCGGCTCGACAACCCGCAATACGTGAAGGTGTTCGACGAGCTGGCTCGCTGGCACGACTATCTCGGCGAGGGGGCCGAGAGTCGCGATTATGCGACCAGTAACGAGCTGTTTACCTCCGGCAAGGCCGCTTTCTATGTGGCTGGCTCCTGGGAGATAGCACCTTTTACCGGCAAGGTTGATTTCGGCGTGATGCGCCCACCAGTGGCGAAACAGGGTGACGGCTGCTTCTTTACCGATCACACCGACATCGGCATGGGGATGAATCCGGCCAGCAAGAACCAAGAGGGGGCAATGGCTTTCCTGCAGTGGCTGACAACCCCGCAGTTTGCCGAGCTCTATACCAACTCGCTGCCGGGATTTTTCTCCCTCTCCAACCACTTCTTTGATGTCACCAATCCGGCGGCAAGGGAGATGATGGGGTGGCGCGATCAGTGTGACTCGACCATTCGCGTGGCTACCCAGATCCTCTCTCGTGGCACTCCCAAGTTGGGAGATGAGCTGGCGGAAGTGAGTCAGGCGGTGTTGCTCGGCAAGATGGAACCCAAGGCTGCCGCAGAGCGGTTGGAGAATGGCCTCAAGGGGTGGTATGCCCCCCATCAGAGCAACAAGGCCAAGGGGCAGGATTGTCAGTGTGATGCTGTCGCTCCGGCTGCGGCAGTTTCCGCGGCCCCTGCAACGACCGACACTCCTGCGGCACCGGCACCGGCACCGGCACCGGCACCGGCACCGGCACCGGCACCAGTGGCATCGGTTGCTCCTGCTCAGCCTGCGTCGTCTGCTGCCGCGCCACAACCGGCATCCCCCCATGAGGTGGAGCAGGCGCTCTCCAAAGAGCTGGAGACGCCTCAGCAATAGCGGGGTTTGTAAAAGGAACGGGAGGCATTAGCCTCCCGCTTTTGTTGCTGCGCTACCGAGGTTCATGGGGCCAGCGGCAGAGGCTGCCGATGCGGGCGACCGGAGTGAAACCAAGCGAACGGTAGATCCGCTGTGCGTGGTAGTGCTCGTCGGCCACTATGATCAGCTGTTCGACGCGAGTCAGCCCGTGTTGGGCAACCTTGCTCAGCAGTTGGCGGCAGAGCCCCTGATTACGCCATCTCCGGTGAGTTCTCACCAACTGAAAGCGCCCCAACTTATCGGTAAAGAAGAGACCGCAGCTGGCAACCAGTTGCTCATCCAGCCAGACCCCCCACCAGTTACCCAGTCCATCGGCGATCATCGCCTGATAAAGCTCTCTGCGGGAGTGAAGGTAGGAGAGATAACTCTCCTTTGAATGAGCTTCATCCCGCTCATGGAGCTCGAAGTCGATCCACTCCTGCCAGTCAGCAGGCTTGAATGCACGCACTTCGGCATGGGAAAGAGCGCTATCGGACATTTGCCAGCCACCCTTGTCGAGTGCCAGAACAACGCACTCCAGATACTGATATCCGGTAGTGACGAAGCCGGCGACCCGGCTGTTCTGCCCTTCGGCCAGTGGCCACTGGAAAGTTCGGTGCTGGATCCTGGGATCCTGGCCAATCAGCTGATCGAATGCGGCTTCCAGCCATCCTTTATCCCTGTCACTGGGGGGAGATGCGAGCAGCAGATAGTTGCCAAAGTAGTAGTCGGGAGCATCCGGAGTGCGTACGGCCCAGAACTGCTCGTGCCGGGTGACCTCGCCCTGATAGCGATCAAACAGCAAGTCGGTGGCAAAGCCGGGGTGGGTATCCATGATGGTGCTCCTGCGAAGATTCAATCTTTTATCGGCAGGTGCAGGAAGAAGTAGATAAAAAGGGGCCGGAGAATTGATTCTCCGGCCAAACAATCACACGCAGATTCAGAACGTCCAGGACGATCCGTCGTCTATCATAACTCGCTCGGGATAATTTTGGGATGAGGAGTTCCGCTTAGTCGTTGATTAATTTGTAACGATGAGTTTCATCTGACGGTGTTTATGAAATGACAGTTGACTTTATATTGCTTTGCTCATAAATATAGAGACGTTTAGACGTCCAAACATCCGTTTTGGCGTGCGTAGATGGATTGCAGGACAGGGAGAAGATCAGATGGGATTTCACAGTGCACGTCAGGTTGAAGCGCTCAACCAGAGTCTGGCAGATTTGAATGGCGATATATCGGTCAGTTTCGAGTTTTTCCCGCCCAACAGCGAAGGGATGGAAAACACGCTCTGGCAGTCCATTGAGCGACTGAAAGTGCTGGAACCCAAGTTTGTCTCCGTGACCTACGGCGCCAATTCCGGTACCCGGGATCGCACTCACAAGGTGATCAAGGATATCAAGGAGCGCACCGGCCTGATTGCCGCCCCCCACCTGACCTGTATCGATGCCAGCCGCGATGAGTTGCGTACCATTGCCCGCGACTACTGGAACAGCGGTATCCGCCATATTGTGGCGCTGCGTGGTGATCTGCCTCAGGGGCTGGAGAAGCCCGAGATGTATGCCACCGATCTGGTTGCCCTGCTCAAGGCTGAAGCTGACTTCGATATCTCGGTAGCGGCCTATCCGGAAGGTCACCCGGAGGCGAAGAGCGCCCAGTCGGATCTGCTCAACCTCAAGCGCAAGATCGATGCCGGTGCCAACCGAGCGATTACCCAGTTCTTCTTCGATGTGGAGACCTATCTGCGTTTTCGGGATCGTTGTGCCGCCATCGGTATTGATGCCGAAATCGTGCCGGGGATCCTGCCGGTCTCCAACTACCAGACCCTGGCCAAGTTTGCCGGCTTCACCAACGTGAAGATCCCGCGCTGGATGCATCAACGTTTTGAAGGGCTGGAGAACGATCAGATGACTCGTAATCTGGTGGGGGCGAGTATCGCCATCGATCAGGTACGGGTGCTGAGTCAGGAGGGGGTCAAGGATTTCCACTTCTATACCCTGAACCGATCCGAATTAACCTATGCCATCTGCCACACCCTGGGGGTGCGACCGAAAGGTCAGCCGTAATCGGCAGAGGGATAAAAAGCCAATGAGTTGCTCATTGGCTTTTTTGTTATGGCGACCCGTCAGGGTCTGGTCGGGGCGATCTCTTTCGGCTCGAGATCGATCACGGCATTGCCTGCCGCTCCCGGATACTGGTGATAACTCTGGTTCCTGCTCCAGGGTGTAGAAGGTATCCAGATAGTCATCGTCGTTGGTCATCCAGGAGTCGGGCAGCGCCTTGACGATACGACCGCCCAGATCGAGGAAGGGGAGTCCCTCCGGCACTCCGCCAGCGGTAAAGCCGAGCTTGAGCGCCTCAATCAGCAGGTCGGCCAGCTCCTTGTAGTTGACGTTGTCATCCTGCTCCATCATCACGATATCAACTGCACCCCAGCGGTAGCGATCCCAGTAAACCAGGATCTGGTTGGGGGTGTAGTCGGTATTGTCATAGTCGAGGTAGGGCATATCGACTATATCGACCACGGGTTCATCCCGACTGGGGTTGACCCCGGCGACGACGGCATAAACCTCGGCAGCACCGAGCAGCCAAGGCTCCTGATCATCTTTCAGTCTGATCTTTTTCAGAATGCTGGTCTTGAGCGGAGCTGTGCTGGCAGAAGCCTTGGGTTGGAGGGCTGCCTGCATATCGGCCGCGGCAAACGCCTTACGCATCACCTGTAGACCGGCATTTTTGGCTTTAACCGGATCGGCTTCGACCACGAGCACGGGTCGGGCCGGTGCCTTGTCGACATCCAGATAGACCGGATTACCGGCGCTGTCGAACGCTTCGATGGCACTCCAGCTCTTCTCATCACCGCTCGGGACATAAGCGACCAGCGGTTCAACCCCCTGTTGCAAGGCGGCAGCCTGTTCCGGGTTGGCCAGTCGCAGCTGCATCAACTGCTTCACTTCCCCGTCGAGCCCTTGTCGGGCGATCGCTGCCTGATTGGCATCGGTTGCTTGCCGTTTAAGGCGGGTGGGCGCTTTCTTCAACAACTCGGGCAGCGGGCTTTGGTACTGAGGATTGCTTACCAGAGGCAGCAAACTCTTCTGTTGTAGCGCGAGCTGGCGCGCCAGCTCCCGATCCGTATCGGCAGCCTGGACGCTCGTGGCGCCCAGTATGGCCAGCAATAACAAGACAGCCTGACTTTTCATTTTTATTCTCCGTTATATGAACCTGACAGGCGGCAAATTGGGAAGAAGATGCCGCCTGATGCCACTAGATTAAAATTAGTTTCAGTTGTGAACTATTTTGTACGGAGAGTGTGGAATGGTTCACGGTTTGTGATCCAATTGATTCCTTTGTCGATAAATTTGGATGCCATAGAGCCCCATGCCGATGAGCAGTCCCCAGCAGGCGGCAGCGATGCCGAGCAGGTTGATCCCGGAAGCTGTGATGATGAAGGTCAGCAGGGCGGCCTCACGGGCATCGTCGTGTTGCAATGCGGTGTGCAGGCTGCTGCCGATGGTGCCGAGCAGAGCCAGTCCGGCGACACAGGTCACCAGTGTGGTCGGGAAGGCTGTGAACAGCGCCGCCACCGTGGCCCCGAAACAGCCGGTCAGCAGATAGAAGCAGCCAGCCCACACTGCCGCTGGCCAACGCCGCTTGGCATCCGGATCCACCTCTTTCCCCATGCAGATGGCAGCGGTGATGGCCGCCAGGTTGAAGGCGTAACCGCCGAATGGAGCCAGCAGCAGACCGGTCAGGCCGGTTCAGGTGATGAGAGATGAGGTGGCGGGCTGATAGCCGTGGGCCCGTAAAATGGTAATGCCCGGCATGTTCTGGGAGGTCATGGTGACGATGAACAGTGGCAGAGCGATACCGAACAGGGCACCAAGGGAGAACTCTGGCCAGGTCATGACCGGGCCGGCCAGTTGCCAGTGAATGGTGTCAAGCTGCAGTTCTCCTCTCAACAGGCAGATGAGGATACCGACCGCCAGTACCAGCACCATGGTATAGCGTGGCCAGAGATGGCGGCCGAGCAGGAACGCCAATAGCAGGCTGCCGAGCAGCAAGGGATCTGCTGGCGCGACTTTGAACAGATCCAGCCCGAATTTGAGCAGTACCCCGGCGAGCATGGCCGCCGCCAGCTGGGCGGGGATATGGCGCATTAGCCGATCGAACCAGCCGCTGATGCCGCACAGGGTGATCAGCAGGGAAGAGACAACGAAGGCACCGATGGCCTCGGCCAGGGTGAAATTGCCCAGGCTGGTGATGAGCAGGGCGGCCCCCGGGGTCGACCATGCAGTCAAGACGGGGATGCGGTAATAGAGGGAGAGGCCGATGCAGCTGATGCCCATGCCGATACCCAGCGTCCATAGCCAGGATGCGAGCTGGGCAGCATCAGCCCCCGCTGCTGTGGCTGCCTGAATGATCAGGATGACCGAACTGGTATAACCGACCATCACGGCGATAAAGCCTGCGACCAGATGGGGGAGGGCGAAGGGCATATAACGTCCTTGTGGGGTTGTGGCGGTTTGTGCGTTATTACGTACAATATTGCACCAGACTATATCGCTGTGCGTTATAGCGCACAAGGCAATTAATGCAGGCGCAATTCAGGCGCAATTAAAGAGGCAGTCATGCAAGAGGTGAATCAGCATCTGGCACAACGTCTGAAGGGTTTACGCAGTGAACTGGGCTGGAGCCTGGATGTAGCGGC
>NZ_CP149571.1:1362500-1575000 GCF_037890695.1 Aeromonas jandaei
GGTTGAAGGTTGAGTAACATCAACTGGAGGACCGAACCCACTAACGTTGCAAAGTTAGGGGATGACCTGTGGCTGGGGGTGAAAGGCCAATCAAACTCGGAGATAGCTGGTTCTCCCCGAAAGCTATTTAGGTAGCGCCTCGGACGAATACTACTGGGGGTAGAGCACTGTTTGGGCTAGGGGGTCATCCCGACTTACCAACCCCATGCAAACTCCGAATACCAGTAAGTACTATCCGGGAGACACACGGCGGGTGCTAACGTCCGTCGTGAAGAGGGAAACAACCCAGACCGCCGGCTAAGGTCCCAAAGTTCTGGTTAAGTGGGAAACGATGTGGGAAGGCTCAGACAGCTAGGATGTTGGCTTAGAAGCAGCCATCATTTAAAGAAAGCGTAATAGCTCACTAGTCGAGTCGGCCTGCGCGGAAGATGTAACGGGGCTCAAACCAGGCACCGAAGCCGCGGATTTGCACTTAGTGCAAGTGGTAGGGGAGCGTTCTGTAAGTCTGCGAAGGTGTATCGAGAGGTATGCTGGAGATATCAGAAGTGCGAATGCTGACGTAAGTAACGATAAAGGGGGTGAAAAGCCTCCTCGCCGGAAGACCAAGGGTTCCTGTCCAACGTTAATCGGGGCAGGGTGAGTCGACCCCTAAGGTGAGGCCGAAAGGCGTAATCGATGGGAAGCAGGTTAATATTCCTGCACGACTTGTAATTGCGATGGGGGGACGGAGAAGGCTAGGTGGGCCAGGCGACGGTTGTCCTGGTGAAAGTGCGTAGGCGGTACCTTTAGGTAAATCCGGAGGTGCAACGCTGAGACACGAGACGAACACACTACGGTGTGGAAGCCATTGATGCCCTGCTTCCAGGAAAAGCCTCTAAGCTTCAGATTACAAGTCATCGTACCCCAAACCGACACAGGTGGTCGGGTAGAGAATACCAAGGCGCTTGAGAGAACTCGGGTGAAGGAACTAGGCAAAATAGTACCGTAACTTCGGGAGAAGGTACGCTCTTGTTGGTGAAGTCCCTTGCGGATGGAGCTGACGGGAGTCGCAGTGACCAGATGGCTGGGACTGTTTATCAAAAACACAGCACTCTGCAAACACGAAAGTGGACGTATAGGGTGTGACACCTGCCCGGTGCCGGAAGGTTAATTGATGGGGTTAGCGCAAGCGAAGCTCTTGATCGAAGCCCCGGTAAACGGCGGCCGTAACTATAACGGTCCTAAGGTAGCGAAATTCCTTGTCGGGTAAGTTCCGACCTGCACGAATGGTGTAACCATGGCCATGCTGTCTCCACCCGAGACTCAGTGAAATCGAATTCGCCGTGAAGATGCGGTGTACCCGCGGCTAGACGGAAAGACCCCGTGAACCTTTACTACAGCTTGGCACTGAACATTGAACCTACATGTGTAGGATAGGTGGGAGGCTTTGAAGGCGTGACGCCAGTTGCGCTGGAGCCGTCCTTGAAATACCACCCTTGTATGTTTGATGTTCTAACGCAGGGCCCTGAATCGGGCTCGCGGACAGTGCCTGGTGGGTAGTTTGACTGGGGCGGTCTCCTCCCAAAGAGTAACGGAGGAGCACGAAGGTTGGCTAATCCTGGTCGGACATCAGGAGGTTAGTGCAATGGCATAAGCCAGCTTAACTGCGAGACGGACAGGTCGAGCAGGTACGAAAGTAGGTCATAGTGATCCGGTGGTTCTGAATGGAAGGGCCATCGCTCAACGGATAAAAGGTACTCCGGGGATAACAGGCTGATACCGCCCAAGAGTTCATATCGACGGCGGTGTTTGGCACCTCGATGTCGGCTCATCACATCCTGGGGCTGAAGTCGGTCCCAAGGGTATGGCTGTTCGCCATTTAAAGTGGTACGCGAGCTGGGTTCAGAACGTCGTGAGACAGTTCGGTCCCTATCTGCCGTGGGCGTTGGATGATTGAAGGGAGTTGCTCCTAGTACGAGAGGACCGGAGTGAACGAACCTCTGGTGTTCGGGTTGTCACGCCAGTGGCACTGCCCGGTAGCTAAGTTCGGAATCGATAACCGCTGAAAGCATCTAAGCGGGAAGCGAGCCCTGAGATGAGTCATCCCTGACCCCTTGAGGGTCCTAAAGGGCCGTTGGAGACCACAACGTTGATAGGTGGGGTGTGTAAGCGCGGCGACGTGTTGAGCTAACCCATACTAATTACCCGTGAGGCTTAACCATACAACACCCAAGAAGTGTTCTAAGACTTGTAGCAAATACGAACGAATTACTTACGTCAGCTTTCTCAGATTGAAGATTTTTGCCTGGCGGCAATAGCGCCGTGGAACCACCTGATCCCATGCCGAACTCAGAAGTGAAACGCGGTAGCGCCGATGGTAGTGTGGCATTCGCCATGCGAGAGTAGGACACTGCCAGGCACCTAATTAGCAATAAGCTAGCCGAATGCGGAGCGGTAGTTCAGTCGGTTAGAATACCGGCCTGTCACGCCGGGGGTCGCGGGTTCGAGTCCCGTCCGCTCCGCCACTAAATAGAAGGCCTTCCCGATTGGGAAGGCCTTTTTGCTATGGGCGATTTGCCTGTTGGCCACAGCGTTGCATGCAAGAATAAACACAAAAGCCCGGTTATCAGACCGAGCTTTTGTGTTTTCAGCATCGAGAGGCCACTGAACAGTGGCTCTTGCCTAAGGGAGGGCCGCTGACAGGCCCGCTATTCCCTCCTTTTGGTATGTAATTGCGGTCATTTTTCGGATGATTCGCAACCATTTGTACTGGATTACTCGCAGCCACCATCCCCATCACCGGACTCCAGCCCCGCAGGTAAGAGCCATATTGACCACTCCCTCCTCCATCTGGACATCAATGGTAAAGCCGAGTCGTTTGGCGAGGGTCACCATGCCGCGATTGCTCGGCATGGTCATGCCGGAGAGCTGGCCAAGCCCCTGTTCGTCGGCGTAGCGGATGATCTTCTCCATCATCAGTTTGCCGAGTTTTAACCTCTCTCCTTCTGTTCAGAGAGCAGTGGGGGTAGGAAACAGTGTGCTTAAGTGGTGGGTTACAGTGAGGCGACGTATGAAGCGCCATGAAAGATAAAGTGATGGGATATAGAGAGGGGATAAAAACAAAAAGCCCACGCAACTTGCGTTGCATGGGCTCGGAATAAATGGCGGAGGAGGTGGGATTTGAACCCACGGATGGTCGCCCATCGCCGGTTTTCAAGACCGGTGCATTCAGCCGCTCTGCCACCCCTCCGCAGCAGTGCGGCGAATATTACCATGCTGATCAGGGTTGTAAATCCCCGGCTGGTTCGATTGCTGGTTAATTGCACGAAATGACCGATTAAATGGTCAAACTGGTTGGAATGAGTGCTTTTTTGGCCTGATTGCTTGACTTGAAAAGAGAGTCCACCACTATAGTGGCCTCCATCATATCCTCTGCAAGATAACATTATGACTATTAAAAATGCCCTGTTTTGCGCTCTGGCGGGCGTAACCTTGCTGGCATCGCCGGTGCAGGCGAGCGAGCTGACCAAGAGTGATGTCGAGCAGATCGTTCGTGACTATCTGGTCAAGAATCCCGAGATCCTGGTCGAGATGTCCAATGCCCTGCGTGCCAAGCAGGAGAGCCAGCAGGCCGAGAGCGATAAGGCGCTGATCAAGGCCCATGCCCAGCAGCTGTATGGCAACAAGGATCCCGAAATGGGCAATCCTAAGGGGTCGCTGACGATTGTCGAGTTCTTCGATTACAACTGCGGTTACTGCAAGCGGGCACATCCGCTGGTCGAGCAGCTGATGGCTGAGGACAAGGATATTCGCTACATCTACAAGCAGTTCCCGATCCTGAGCGAAACCTCCTATTTCGCCGCGCGCGCCGCACTGGCCGTTCAGCTGGGTCAGCCCGACAAGTACCAGGCTTTCCATGAGAAGCTCTATGCCCATCAGGGCCCGCTCTCCGATGAAGCGCAGGTCAAGAAGGTGGCAGAAGAGGCCGGTGTTAACTGGAGCAAGGTAGAGGCCAAGATCAAGGATGGCAGCATCGATCAGAATCTGGGCACCAACCGGGCTCTGGCTGAAGCGCTCGGTATTTCCGGTACTCCCGCCTTTATCATCGGTGATCAAATCCTGCGTGGTGCACCACGGGATTTGGCCAGCCTGAAGAGCTTTATCAAGGATGTACGTGCTGGCAAAAGCATCCAGTAACGCGCTTGCATCCTGACGGAATAAAAAGAGGGTCGGTATTGCTACCGGCCCTCTTTTCTTTATGTCCCGAGTCACAGGTGGTCGTCGCGAAAGGACCATAACAACGTGCGCAGGACTCGACCTATCGGTCTCAGTAACAAGTATTAGCAGAGTCGTTCGACTTCCATTCGTATTTATTTAAGCGTCCCGCAGCCGCTTGTGAGAGTTGCTTAATTCAGGTCAGGATTTTTTCTGCTGCCTGCCTTAGAATCGCGTCCCTTGCAGGAGAGAACCCCTATGTTAGTTGATATTTTGCGGCTTGTTTTTATAGCTGGCGGTTTGGTATTCATCTTCATGCTGGTACAAGCGTGCTGGCAAAAACGATGCAACGGGACTTTTGAGTCCACCCCCTTCTGGCCGGTGGCGCTAATCGGCGGTGTTGCCAACTTTCTCGATACCCTGGGGGTTGGCAGCTTTGCGGTCAAAACAGCCTGCTACAAGCAGTTCAAGCTAATCGATGATCGTCTGTTGCCGGGGACTCTCAACGGCCAGTGTGTGTTGCCGACCGTGACTCAGTCGCTGATCTTTGTCGGCGCAGTAGCGGTGGAGCCGCTGACGCTGATCAGCATGATGATTGCTGCCGCAGCCGGTGCTGCCTGGGGGGCGCGTCATGTCGCCTCGTTTGATCGGCAGACCATCCGGCTGGTGATGGCAGTCTCCCTGTTGGTCGTTGCCGGGCTGATTTTTGCCGGCCTGCTCGGCCTCTTCCCGGTCGGCGGCGAGGCCATGGGGCTCAGTGGCTACAAGCTGGTGATCGCCCTGATCGGCAACTTTATCTTCGGTGTCCTGATGAATGTGGGGATCGGTCTGTTCGCTCCCTGCATGACGCTGGTCTATCTGCTCGGGATGAACCCGCTGGCGGCGTTCCCCATCATGATGGGCTCTACCGCGGTACTTAGCGTCTTCTCCGCAGGCACCTTTATCCGCAAAGGGGCATTCGATGCCAAGGCGGTGCTGGCGGTAGCCATCTTTGGCCCCATCGGTGTGGTGCTGGCGGCCATGCTGGTCAAATCCATGGATATGGCGATGCTGAAGTGGCTGGTTGCCTTTATCGTCATCTATACCTCCTGAACCATGTACGCCTCCTGGCGGGCTGCTCGTCGCCCCAGCGTGCAGCTGGCTGCGGATATCGCTGGTTAGCCTGCACCAGTGCCGCTTCCGCTCTGGCCCCGAGAAAGACATAGAGTCCGAGGGCCAGCAGCAATCCCACCGCACACCCCATCACCCCAATCGCAGGCCAGAGCAGCTCGCTCTGGCCGAGCGACCCTTTGAATAGCAGCAACAACCCTTCGATAGAGACCGCGATCAGGATGGCGGCGATAAAGCGGGTGATGGTGCGACGAATGGCGCTGTGGCGGAAGATATCCTTATGCAGCAGCACTTCCTCCTCCAGAATGGTTTTGCCCAGATCGAATACCGCCAGTGCCAGCGTCAGAAAGATAATCGCGCTGAGGGCCCCCAGTCGGTTCTGCTGCGCCCCGCATAGCAGCAGATAGAGCTGTTCCAGTCCGTGCCAGATGAGCGTTGCAACGATGAGGAACAGCGCCATGCTGAGTACCACATAGATGGCCTTGAACCAGGGCATGGCGCGGCGCCGCTCTCTGTCTCCCATCAACCAGGCGATCAGTTGGTTGAGGCAGAGGGTCAGCTCTCGTCCCTCTCCGCGAGCGATCAGTTGCAAGCGGTTCTGCGTGCCCGGACGTGGCGACAGGATGCAAGCCGGCCCCTGATAGCGGTCGATGCTGATGATAAAGGGGTACTCCTTGAGCGCAGCAAGAGGTGCGCCGAGCAAACCATGGATCAGTGGTGTCAGCTCGACCTGATACTCCTGATAACGTCGCAATACATCGATGGGGCTCATCTCTGCCATATGGACCTCGGTGACGTGGGCTCCTGTAGCGGATGTGCAAATAGTGGGCCCGATATATGACAGGCTGAGCGGGATCATTTGCACCAGAGGGTGGCAAATAAGCGGGATAGGAGGTCGGGGTGCACCAGAAGCGGGCGTAGATTGCAGATATGGAAAAGGGCCCGTGACGGGCCCTTTTGCGACAAGCAGCGGAGATTTAGCCAGCCAGCTTGGCGAAGCTGCGCTCGGCGGCTGCCAGAGTGTGTTCAATCTCCTTGTCGCCGTGAGCCAGCGACAGGAAGCCTGCCTCGTAGGCGCTCGGCGCCAGATAGACGCCCTCTTCGAGCATCAGGTGATAGAAGCGCTTGAAGCGTTCCATATCGCAGCGAGTGACCTGCTCGTAGCGGGTGATTTCGGGCTCGTCGGTGAAGAAGAAGCCGAACATGCCACCCACATAGTTGATGGCGAGCGGGATGCCGTGTTTGGCGGCGGCGGCTTTCAGTCCTTCTGCAACGCGCGCAGTCTTGGCGCTCAGCTGCTCATAGAGAGCCGGTTCCAGCAGCAGATCCAGCATGGTGAGGCCGGCTGCCATGGCCACCGGGTTGCCGGAGAGAGTTCCAGCCTGATAGACGGGGCCGGTCGGGGCGATGTGCTGCATTACCTTCTTCTTGCCGCCGAAGGCGCCGACCGGCATGCCGGCACCGATGATCTTGCCGAGGGTGGTGAGATCCGGGTCGATGTTGTAGTGGCCCTGGGCACCGCGCAGGGAGACGCGGAAGCCGGTCATCACCTCATCCAGGATCAGCAGGGCACCGAACTCGTCGCAGATGGCGCGCAGCCCCTCCAGGAAACCGGGTACCGGCGGGATGCAGTTCATGTTGCCAGCGACCGGCTCGACGATGATACAGGCGATCTCGCTGCCGTACTGGGCAAAGGCTTCGCGCACCGAGTCCAGATCGTTGAAGACGCAGGTCAGGGTATGCTTGGCGAAATCGGCCGGTACGCCCGGGCTGTTGGGCTGACCAAGGGTCAGGGCGCCGGAGCCGGCCTTGACCAGCAGGGAGTCGGCGTGGCCGTGGTAGCAGCCTTCGAATTTGACGATCTTGTCGCGACCGGTGTAACCGCGGGCCAGACGGATGGCGCTCATGGTCGCCTCGGTACCGGAGTTGACCATCCGCACCTGCTCCATGGAAGGGACGATCTGGCGCACTTTCTCGGCCATCAGCACTTCGATCTCGGTCGGCGCGCCGTAGCTCAGCCCTTTTTCCACGGCCTTGATGACGGCAGCCTTGATGGCCGGGTGGTTGTGCCCCAGCAGCATGGGGCCCCAGGAGCCGATGTAATCCACGTAGGCCTGACCATCCACATCATAGAGGTAGGCGCCATCGGCGTGATCGATGAAGCGGGGTGTACCGCCGACCCCATTGAAGGCGCGGACCGGTGAGTTGACGCCACCCGGAATGGTCTGGCGGGCCTGTTCAAACAGCTGATCTGATTTTGACATGGATCATCCTTAATGGGATTTTGGTCGTCACGCAGGAGAAAGCAGTCGATAGAGGCTCGGCAGGTAGGGGCATCAGGAGTATGCTTTGCGCTCTCGCCACCCGGACTCTCGGTCTGCTCCCGTGACAAAAATTTAACGGGCCGACTATAGCAGAAAGCCCCAGCCCTGGGCAGCCGAGCAATGCGCCGGGTGATCCTGATCTCAGCTAGCTGAGGATATGGTGTTTCCAAGTTGGTGTAACAAGATGGCGCAACAAGCTCTCTCCTCTTCCGAACCGTCCGCCTCGCCGCGCGGGCCGGTTTCCCGAATCATTCGGCAAGACAGGATGCCCTTGCTGGTTCTGCTGCTGGCGGCACTGGTCGGCACCCTGGCCGGACTGGTCTGCGGCCTGTTCGAGTCAGGCGTGCACTGGCTGGCAGAGCAGCGGCTCGCCCTGCTGGCTGATCGCCCATGGTGGCAGCTCGGCCTGCTTGGCTTTGGCTTCAGCGCCATGCTGGGGTGTATCGGCTACTTCCTGACTCATACTTTTGCCCCCGAGGCCGGAGGCTCGGGCATTCCCGAAATAGAGGGGGCGATGGATGAGCCTGCGTCCGGTACGTTGGTGGCGGGTGTTGCCAGTCAAGTTCTTCGGTGGCGTGTGTACCCTGAGCTCCGGCATGGTGCTGGGACGGGAAGTGACCTTCGGTGCAGATAGGCGGCAACCTCGGCAAGATGGTGGCGGATATCTTCCGGTTGCCCAAGGAGCATGGCCACGCCTTGCTGGCAGCCGGTGCGGCGGGCGGTCTGGCGGCGGCCTTCAATGCACCGCTGGCGGGGATCCTGTTCGTGATGGAGGAGATGCGGCCGCAGTTTCGCTACTCCTTCCTGGCTATCAAGGCGGTGGGTATCTCCGCCATCATGGCGACCCTGATGCTGCAAAACATGAAGGGGCAGGGGGCGGTGATCACTCTGCCGCACTACGATGCGCCAGCCCTCAAGGCGCTCTGGTTGTTCCTCTTTATGGGGGCCACCTTCGGCGTATTGGGCTTTGTCTTCAACAAGCTGGTGCTGGCCTGTCAGGATGGCTATCTGGCGCTGCACCAGAACAAGCGCCACCGTTTTGTGGCCATCGGTATGCTGGTTGCCGGTACTTTCGGCGTGTTGTCGCTGTTTGCCCCCTCGGTGACCGGTGGCGGCACTGAGCTCATTCCTCATCTGATGGGGGGCGAGTATGCGATGGCGACCCTGTTCCTTATCTTCTCCATCCGTCTGGTGGCAACCCTGATCTGCTTCTGCTCCGGCGCGCCCGGCGGGGTGTTTGCGCCGACCCTGGCCCTCGGCACCCTGTTTGGCGTGGTGTTTGGTCATCTGTTCCACGCGGCTTTTCCGGAGCTTGGTATCGAGCCCGGTGCCTTTGCCATTGCCGGCATGGGAGCGTTGTTTGCCGCGACGGTGCGAGCGCCCATCACGGGTATCGTGCTGGTCACCGAGATGACCGACAACTACCAGCTGATCCTGCCGATGATGATCACCACCATGGGCGCCACTCTTGTGGCGCAAGCGCTGGGCGGTCGTCCTATCTATTCCCAGATCCTTGAGCGAACTTTACGGCTTGCCGCGCGTCAAAAGCGGGGTGATGGCAGTGTAGCCACCAGTTAATTTTCACCATCACCGCCTGTGACTTCGGTTAGGGCGGTATAGTGAAAGGAGGTCGCAGTTGCCGCTGTGAGGCAAATAACGGGAAAGAGGGCTATGTCCAACCTATTGAAGTTATTGGTGGTGTTCGCAGTAGGTGGTCTGGCCGGTTATTTTGCCGGCAACCATCAGGATCTGGCGCAAAGCAGCTTGCTGGGGGTTCAGCAGGAGACGCTGGATCGCCAGAGCAATGCCATCAGCCAGCTCAAGACGGATCTCGGTCTCAAGGATACCCAGCTCGCCACCCAGCGAGCCGCCTTCGAGCAGCTGCAGACCACCCTGAAGAGTCAGGAGGCGCAGGTGCAGGAGCTCAAGCGCCAGCTGGCCTTTTTCGAGCGGATCATGCGCCCGACTGGCGAGCAGGTTGGGGTGGTAATCGACAACCTGACCCTGCAGGAGAGCAGCATTCCGGGTCGCTACCACTATCGACTGGCTTTAACCCAGCCCGCCAAGAAGCGCGAGCTGTTTCGCGGTCAGGTGCAGATCCGGGTCGAGGGGAGCCTTGGCGACAAGCCAAAAGTGCTGTCCGGGCGGGATCTGGGCATGAAGGTGAGCGAGTGGCGCTACTCCCTGCGCTATTTCCAGCTGCTGGAGGGAAACTGGCAACTGCCGGAAGGGTTTGTGCCGGATCGGATCCGGGTCACCATCAACAAGGATGGCCGGCAACCGGCGCAGGAGCTGCTGGTTGAGTGGGCCGATGCGCTTAAGCCGCTAGTCGCCGCACCGCCTGCTCCGGTGCCCGCTGCAGGTTAAACGTGGTGAATACTTGAACTGAATGGTCGGGTATTGGATAATTTCGCGGTTTCCATGTTTGTGGATCTAATGGTTGTGAGGTCAGTAATGAGTGCAGTAGCAGAAGCCCCGCTGCCCATCCAGATGACGGATGCGGCGGCCAACAAGGTGAAGAACCTGATCACCGAAGAAGAGAATCCGGAGCTCAAGCTGCGGGTCTATATCACGGGTGGGGGCTGCTCTGGTTTCCAGTATGGCTTTACCTTTGATGAGAAGATCAACGACGGCGATACCGTGGTCGAGAAGAATGGCGTCACCATGGTGATCGATCCGATGAGTCTCCAATATCTGGTTGGCGGCAGTGTGGATTACACCGAGGGGCTGGAAGGTTCACGTTTTACCGTGACCAACCCCAATGCAACCACTACCTGTGGCTGTGGTTCCAGCTTCTCCATCTGATCGAGCCCGACGATCAGACGCAACGGCTCTCGGCAACGAGGGCCGTTTTTCTTTATGCAGATCGTTGTAGTGGAAATAAAAAGGCGCCGGTGAGGCGCCTTTTTGATTGGTACAGTTAGCGGGAGCTTGCTGCAGCCACAAGTGGAACCCTGTTCACCGCCTTGCCCATGTAGGCGAGGGTGATGGTCACAATGATGCAGGTGAAGCTCAGCCACATGTAGGGGAGGTAGTCGAGGGTGGCCACTCCCAGTACCCCGGCCATAAAGATGCCGTTGTCGCTCCAGGGCACCATGCCGCAAGTAAGGGTGCCGCCAAACTCGGCGTTGCGAGAGAGGTTCTTGCGTGCCAGTCCCAGCCGATCGTAGTTCTTGGCCATGATCTTGGGGGTCAGTATCAGCGATACATACATGGCGGAGCCGAACACGTTGGCCAGGAAAGCGGTGCCAATGGTGTGGGTTGTCAGGCTGCCGGCACTGTTGATGCGCTTCTCGAAGGCGCTGGCGATGACGGAGAGGATACCTACTTTCTCCAGCAGGCCGCCAAAGCCCAGACCGAAGATGATGACAGCGACCGAGCCCAGCATGGACTCCATACCGCCACGACCGAGGATGTTGTCGATAAAGTCGATGCCGGAGGTGATGGCAAAGGGGCTGTAGGCAGAGTGCATTGCTTTCACCGGATCCATGTCCTGGAACAGGATGGCCCAGATCAGGCCCAGCAGGGCGCCGAAGCTGATCACCGGGAAGGCGGGCTTGCGGTTGGCCAGCAGGCCAAGCACCAGCACCACCGGCACGATGGCCAGCGGAGTGATGTTGAACTGCTTGTCGAGGGCCTCCATCACCAGATTGACCTGCTCCAGGCTGACGTTGCCTGAGTACTGCATGCCGACCACGGTGAACAGCACAGCGGTAATGATGTAGGAGAGCAGGCTGATGGGCAGCATCCCCTTGATATGCTCCACCACGTCGACGTTGGACATGGTAGAGGCCAGAACCACGGAGTCGGAGAGCGGGGAGAGCTTGTCACCGAAATAAACGCCGGAGAGCACGGCACCGGCAACCAGAGGCGCAGGTACGCCGAGGCTGTGGCCAATCCCCATCATGGCGATACCGGCAGTGGCGGCCGAACCCCAGGAGGTGCCGGTGGCCAGCGAGGTCAGCGAGCAGATGATCAGGGTCGCCAGCAGGAAGATGGAGGGGTGAATCACCTTGAGGCCGAAGTAGATGATGCTGGGCACGATACCGCCTGCGATCCAGGTGCCGACCAGTGCGCCGACGGAAACCAGGATCAGGATGGCCCCCATTCCCTTGGATACCCCATCAACGGCGGCTTGCTCCAGGGATTTGTAGTCATGACCGAGCTTGATGCCAAGCCCCATGATGACGAACCAGGCGATGAACAGTGCCAGCTGGATAGGCAGATCGAGCACGCTGGTGAACGAGAATGCCAGAGCCAGAAAAATGGCCAGACAGGCAAACACCTGCGACATGCTCGGCAATCGGATGTGGTTGTGTTGGTTTTGCATAGATACTTCCTAAACTCTTGCTCGCCAAGGTTGGCTCCTCTCATCCTGTGGATACGCATATCCCGAGGGGCCAACCCAAAAAGAGGCCGCAATCTACCACAAAGTGGGAGGGTTAAAGCCTAACCAAATTGGCAAAATTGCACTTTTGATTGAAAAAATCACAGAATTGTTGATCTCGTAACCCGTTTTTGAGCGCTTTATTGGCATAAAAGCCTATTTTGAGTCTTGCGCTGGAGGAGGGTTGCATCTCTCATTTATGAATATGATAATTATTATCATTATCTCGGTGGGGGAGGAAAAAGATGAACTGGGTAGTGCGGGGAGTGATGCTGCTAGCCGGGTTGGTTGTGCTCGTATGGGGCCATGACCAAGAGTATGGCATCTGGAGTCTGGGTTTTCTGCTGGCCGCCTGGATGATGCTTGAGCCCAGATTGAAACCGGCACTGATCCTGTTGCCAGTGGCAGGGCTGACCGGCGTGGTGGCCCTGCTCTGGCAGCATACCGGCTAGTAGGCGTTATGCGTGTTTGACGGGGGCCTGCTTGATCTTCTGTTGGGCCTGCTTGAGCGATTCAACGACTTTTTTCTCCATCTCGCTCCGTTTGGCATCGGTCAGGAAGTAGATCATGTCGACATCGTGGCGAATATAGTGGGAGGGGAGCTGGTTGAGGGTGAGGCAGCAGAGATCGGCCATCTGGTCGCTGCTGAGTTTTTGCTGCAGACCCTGCTTTTCAATCTCCTTGAGCACCAGATGCTCGTAGAAGTTGTGAATGTCGGTATCCAGTATCATATGCGTTCCTTGGCATGACGATGGGCGGTGAGTCGTCAAAAGCATAGCCATAACAAGGATTAAAAACAAAAGGCCCGTCACTTTCGTGATGGGCCTTTTGCGTAATGAATGGTGCGAAGAGAGGGACTCGAACCCTCACATCCGTGGGACACTAACACCTGAAGCTAGCGCGTCTACCAATTCCGCCACCTTCGCACACTGATTTTTTTCCAGCTGGTTTTTAAATGCGGTTGGAGCGCA
Source organism: Aeromonas jandaei (assembly GCF_037890695.1). Classification (NCBI taxonomy): domain Bacteria; kingdom Pseudomonadati; phylum Pseudomonadota; class Gammaproteobacteria; order Aeromonadales; family Aeromonadaceae; genus Aeromonas; species Aeromonas jandaei. The sequence continues at coordinate 1,375,487 of NZ_CP149571.1, forward strand.
TCGCTCTGTTTTTACATGTCAGAATCATGGTGCGAAGAGAGGGACTCGAACCCTCACACCCGGGGGGCACTAACACCTGAAGCTAGCGCGTCTACCAATTCCGCCACCTTCGCACATCGGGTTATCAGTCTGGATTTACATGCTGTCTGATAAAAGCATGGTGCGAAGAGAGGGACTCGAACCCTCACACCCGGGGGGCACTAACACCTGAAGCTAGCGCGTCTACCAATTCCGCCACCTTCGCACACTGATTTTTTTCCAGCTGGTTTTTAAATGCGGTTGGAGCGCATCGCTCTGTTTTTACATGTCAGAATCATGGTGCGAAGAGAGGGACTCGAACCCTCACACCCGGGGGGCACTAACACCTGAAGCTAGCGCGTCTACCAATTCCGCCACCTTCGCACATCGGGTTATCAGTCTGGATTTATATGCTGTCTGATAAAAGCATCTGCAGTATGGTGCGAAGAGAGGGACTCGAACCCTCACATCCGTGGGACACTAACACCTGAAGCTAGCGCGTCTACCAATTCCGCCACCTTCGCATCACTGCGGAGGGGGATTCTATAGAGTTTTGGGGGGGCGTCAACAGCCAAAGGGGACTTTTTTCGCTGTTGACGCTTAAAGACATGCCAAAGGGACAAAACTTCAGCAATCTGCCCGAGTGGCTAGCTTAGTAACGACCCAATGCGCTCAGATACATCTGCTCGTACTGGGTGACCGAGTCGGGCCAGTTGAAGCGGGTGTTCATGGCGTTGCGCTGCACCTTGGCGAATTTTTCCCTGTCTTGCAGGAAGTAGAGCAGGCTGCGGCGCATGGTATCGAGCAAAATGGCGGCGGTCGGGTCATTGAAGCAGAAGCCGGTGGCATGCTCGGGATCGGCATCCCAGTCAACCACGGTATCTTTCAGTCCACCAACGGCGCGCACCAGTGGCAGGGTGCCATAGGCCAAGCTGTACATCTGGTTGAGCCCACAAGGTTCGAACAGAGAGGGCATCAGGAAGAAGTCCGCTCCGGCTTCAACCAGATGGGCCAGTCGGTCATCATAGGCATTGATGAAGGCGAGTTTGTCCGGGTAATCCCGGGCCATGGTTTGCAGTTGCGTGGCGAGCGCAGGATCGCCAGAGCCGACGATCACCACTTGTACCTGATGGTGGAGAAATTTCTCCAGCGCCGGGATCAGCAGGGGGACACCCTTCTGTTCGGTCAGGCGGCATACCATGCCATAGATAGGCAGGTTTGCGACTGGCAGACCCACCTCTTGTTGCAGGCTCTCTTTGCAGACCTGTTTGCCGGTCAGATTGTCGACGCTATAGGTTGCGGGCAGGAGTTCGTCGAATTCGGGATCCCAGTCCTTGTAGTCGCAGCCATTGAGGATGCCGCAAAGGTCGGCAGCCCGTTGCTGGAAGATGTGTGCCATGCCGTGGGCACCGAGGTGAGTCAGCAGCTCCTGGGCATAGTTGGGGCTGACCGCATTGATCTTATCAGCATACAGAACCCCGCACTTGAGCAGGTTGACGTGGCCGTAGTCATAGTTGATGCGGCGCTCGTAGTCGGCGATCTCGGGCATGGCCCAGAACTGCTCCCGCCCGAATACCCCCTGAAACGCCGCGTTGTGAATGCTGATCACGCTGCGGGTCTGCTGGAAGAAGGGGTTGTGGGCATGACGGGTTTTCAACAGCAGCGGCAACAGACCGGTGTGCCAGTCGTTGCAGTGGGCTATGTCCGGGGCGAAACCAAGTTGCTCGCAGGCATGGAGGGCAGCAGCCGAGAAGAAGGCAAAGCGCTCGCCGTTGTCCGGATAAGCCTGATTGTTTTCAGCATAAAGCTGGGGGCGGTCGAAATATTGCGGGCAGTCGATGAGATAGATGCAAACACCATCCAGCTCCATCTGGTAAATGCGATAACCGATATCCGGCAGACCCGGGTGGGTGGGCAGCCAGCGCGATGCCACCAGTTTTGCCTCATCCCGATGTTTTATCGTCTTGTAGAAGGGGAGCATGATTCTGACATCATGCCCCTTCTGGGCCAGATACATTGGTAGCGCTCTGGCGACATCCGCCAGGCCACCAGTCTTGACCAGCCCCTCGACCTCCGAGGCAACAAACAGGATTTTCAGTGGGTTAATAGCCAACTCTTGCTCCCTTAGGTACCACCACGATACCGCCTTCGGATACGGTAAATCGTTCTCTATCGTGGTCGAGATTTTCACCGATAACGGTGCCTGGCGCAATTTCAACGTTTTTATCAATGATGGCGCGCCGGATGGAGCACCCTTCGCCAATCTTCACATCCCCCAGCAGGACGGACTCGCTGATGTGGCTGCAGGCGCCGATGTTGCAGCGAAAACCGAGGATGGAGCGCTGGATCTGGCTGCCCTGAATGAAGCAACCGGCGGAGATGAGCGAGTTGGCGATCTTCACCTTGCACTCGTCACTGTCGATGAAGGTGGCTGGCGGCAGGGCCGGATAGTGGGTGTGCAGCGGCCACTTGCGGTTGTAGAGAGAGAAGAGAGGGTTGTCGGCCACCAAATCCATGTGCGCCTGCCAGTAGGAGTCCAGGGTGCCCACATCGCGCCAGTAGACGTTGGGTTTTTCGCCCGGAATCACGTTGGTGCTGTAGTCGTAGACATAGACCGGCGCCCTTGGGTAGAGGCTGGGGATCACATCCTTGCCAAAGTCATGACTGGAGTTCTCCTCCGCGGCATCCCGTTTCAACTCGCGGCAGAGTGCCTCGGTCTCGAAGATGTAGTTGCCCATGGAGACCAGGGCCTGGGTGGGATCGCCGGGAATGTGTTTCGGCTGTTTCGGTTTCTCCTGAAAGCCGATCATCCGCCCTTCGGCATCCACCTCGATCACCCCGAACGAGCTGGCTTCTGCAATCGGCATGCGCAGGGCTGCCACTGTCATGGCGGCATTTTTCTGCTTATGGAAGCTCACCATCTGGCTCACATCCATCTTGTAGATGTGGTCGGAGCCGAAGATGCAGACATGATCCGGTTCGGCCCGCTCGATAAAGCCGAGGTTCTGGTAGATGGCGTCGGCGGTACCGTCATACCAGCGCTTGCCCATCCGCATCTGGGCTGGAATGGGATCGATAAAGCGGTCAGTAATGCCGACGATATTCCAGCCCTTCTTCATGTGCAGATAGAGGGACTGGGATTTGAACTGGGTGAGGACGTAGATGCGCAGAAAGTCTGCGTTGACGAAATTGTTGAGGACAAAGTCGATTAGCCGGTAGCTGCCACCAAAGGGTACCGACGGCTTGCTGCGGGTGGTTGTCAAAGGCTGCAGGCGAGTACCTTCACCTCCGGCCAGGATCATGGTCAAAATGCCAGCCATCGTATTTCTCTCCCTGAATAAACATGTATGAAAAGGTTTTCAACCTTCGGCATAAAAACACCCCTAAAGGGGTGTTTTTGCTGTGCTTCTAGTACCTTATCAGATTCCGGATGGCGCTCTCTAGCGGTTTTATTGTACTGCTTACACTTATTTACACTTTGCTCAGATAGACCTTGAATTTGGCGTCGCTGTTGCTCACTTCCGTCCGTTTGAAGTGTGCTTCCAGTATAGGCTGATAGCGCAGGAATGCGTTGGCAACTATGGTCAGGCTGCCATGGGGACGCAAAAATTCAGGCGCCCTGGCGAGGAAGGTTTCGGTCGCCGTATAGAAGGTCTTGAGCCCGGCATGGAAAGGGGGATTGGAGACAATCTGGTCAAAGCTTCCCGTAATGTCGGAGTAGACGTCAGAGGCATGAACCTCCCCTTGCAGATCGTTGATAGCCAGAGTGCGGCGGCTTGACTCCAGCGCCAGCGCATTGATATCCACCATGGTGACCTTGAGCTCGGGATTGCGCTTGGCCAGCACGGAGCCAATCACCCCGGCACCGCAACCGAAATCGAGCAGTGAACCCTTCATGGCTGGCACGGTGGCCAGCAACATCTGGGTGCCGAGGTCCAGCTCGGCGGCGCTGAAAACGCCGGGCAACGCCAGCACGGTGAGCTCGGTATCACCCGCCTTGCACTGATAGCGGCCAAACCAGCTATCCAGATCGAACGGGGCGACCAGTTTGCAGAGCTCGCCATGATAGAGAGAGCAGCGGCGAGCCGAATCGCGCTTGATCGGCTTGTCGCCATAAGGGGCCAGCAGCTTGTCTGCGCCATTGATGCCACCACGGTTTTCGCCAGCCAGGAACAGGTCGGCGCCCGCCTCCAGCAGGGGGGTCATCATGGCCAGCAGATATTGCGCCTCGGCTTTCGCCTTGGGCATCAACAATAGCAGGGCATCGAAGCGGGGTGCTCCGCCCAGCTGGTGGTCAAACAGAATGGCATCGCCGAGGGCCGCCTGCTGGCTGCGGTAGTAGCAGTAATCGGTGGTAAAGACGGTCAGGCTCTGGGCCAGACTCGCCAGCTGGCGGGGGTAGTCATCCTCCAGTGCGCCACAGACAAGTAGCCGCTTGCCGACAAAGAGGGCTTGGTTTCGTTCCAGCATCTGGCTGACGGCACTGATTGGGCTGCTCATCGGGTCTCTCCACGCAATTTTGGGCGGCCATTATACATAGCCCCTTTCGCCTTGACATTTATGCCGTGTTCCCGAAATATGCCCAGACACCATTTTTTGAGCAGAGATGAGTCAATGCGGTTCAATGGGTTGAAACGAAAGCATAAAAAAAGCCTGAAATTCGGGCCTGCTGACGTTCGCGCGTAACCTCTCATTTCTGAGAAGATTCAAACCCCGGTTGCGCACATCGAACCGGGGTTTTTTATTGCCATATGAGCGTCAAACCGGAGAAGGAGATCCCATGTTTCAAGGTTCAATCGTTGCGTTGATTACCCCGTTTCGACAGGGAAAGCTGGATGAAGAGGCGCTGCTGCGTCTGGTGGAGTGGCATATCGAGCAGGGTACTCACGGCATTGTGCCGGTCGGTACCACGGGTGAGAGCCCGACCCTGACCCACGACGAGCACTGCCGGGTGGTGGAGCTGGTGGTCAAACAGGTCGCTGGCCGTATTCCGGTGATTGCCGGAGCGGGCTCCAACAATCCGGTCGAGGCGATCGAATATACCCAGTATGCCGAGCGGGTCGGTGCAGATGCCACCCTGCATGTGGCCGGTTACTACAACCGCCCCAATCAGGAGGGGCTCTACCACCACTTCAAGGCAGTGCACGACGCAACCACCAAACCCATCATCGTCTACAACATTCCGCCGCGCGCCATCGTTGACGTGCAACCCGCGACTCTGGCCCGTCTGGCCGAGCTGCCACGGATTGCCGGGGTGAAAGACGCGACTGGCGATCTGGCACGTCCCTGGACCGAACGCCAGCTGATCAAAAAGCCCTTTGCCTGGCTCTCCGGTGAGGATGCCACCGCTGTTGCCTACAACATCGGCGGTGGTCAGGGTTGTATCTCGGTGACCGCCAACGTGGCGCCCAAGCTGGTGGCCGAGGTGCAAAATCTGGCGCTGGCTGGCAAGTGGCAAGAAGCGCGTGAACTGCAAGACAAGTTGATTCCGCTCCATCAGGCGATGTTTGCCGAGCCGAGTCCGGCCGGTGCCAAATATGCTGCCTCTCTGCTCGGCTTCTGCAGCGAAGAGTGCCGCTTGCCGGTGATGCCACTGTCGGAAGCGACTCGCGAGCGCATTCGCAGCGCCATGCAGCAGCTCAACCTGCTGTAATGCAAAACGGGTGAGCCAAGGCTCACCCGTTCTGTTTGCGGTGGCAGCGGATTGGCCGCTCAGCGTGTGCTGTGCAGCCAGTCGGCGATAGCCAGCTGCAGTGCGACATAATCCGCTGAGAGGAAGAGGTCAGCCAGCTCGGCGGGCCACTGGCGATCAGAGACCGGTGCGGCTTGCAGATGTGCGAGCAGGCTTGCCAGCTCTGAACCCCAAAGGGTCGGCTGCGTCAGCTCGGCCGCCCGGCGTTCAATCAGCGCAATCCCTTCACACAGGGCGGTGAATGCTTGCTGTCGAATGGTTTCATTCTGCTGATTTTCCAGCCAGAGCTGCTCGTGATGCTGCCAGTGACTCAGGCCTGCGGCGATGGCGGTTGCCACATCCATGGCTTCGCTGGTGGCCAGCGATTGCAGGGCCAGCGGTTTGCCGAGCCCGGCCAGCCGATAACCTCGCTGCGCCTTGGATTGCGCCCCCAGACGCACGCCACCCAGCCGGGCGAGGCGCTGCGCCAGTGCAAACAGCGCTATGGTATCGCCCGACTTGAACTCCAGTTCCAGCTCGTTGATCGCTGCGTGCCCCTGACTGCCGACTATCTCCCCCTGATCCCAGGCCAGCTCGATCTCGGCCCCCTCGAACGCGATCAGCCAGTGGCGGCGCAGGAAGTCGGTACTGAATTGCGCAACCAGCTGCTGCTGGATGCGGTCACGTTCTGTCACATCGGGCCAGATTTCTGCGGGAAAGGCGTTCAATATCGGCAGATCGCCACCAATAGGCGCATTGTATTCGGGTCTGGCATGCAGGCCACCCACCGCCTGGCCGCGGCATTTGATGGTCTGTTCGGCGTAGGCGTCGCAGCGGCGAATGCGCAGCCCCATGTCCAGACGACGTAGGTCGAGGGTCGGCGTGTCGAAATAGACGTTGCCGAGCTGCTGTTGTGATGATTCTTTAATATCAAAAGAATTCAACAGGTTGGATAAATCTGCCGCAATGTCGCGGGCGACAAAAAACTTTATCTCGATCTCAGTTTGCATACTCATTCCGGGCTGGCAGGCAACTTTGGGGGGCAGGAATCGGGTCGCGGGGATATAATGCCCGCGAAACGACTAGATTAATTCGCGGTTTAATTGAGGGCGCAGTTCGGTTAACATGCGCGCCTCATAAAATCGTATCGAGTGTTTTTTCACCGACACAGGTTTGGCCATGCCAGTAAATACTATTTTGGGGCTTTTTGCCAAGTCCCCCATCAAGCCGCTGCAGAAGCATATCGTCAAGGTTCACCAGTGCTCCCAGCAGCTGGTTCCCTTCTTTGATGCCGTTGCTGAAGACCGTTGGGAAGATGCCGAGAAGATCCGGCAGCAGATCTCCCAGCTGGAAAAAGAGGCGGATATCCTCAAGCGTGAAATTCGTCTGAAACTGCCCCGCGGTCTGTTCCTGCCGGTTGCACGCACCGACCTGCTGGAGTTGTTGACCCAGCAAGACAAGATTGCCAACCGTGCCAAGGATATCTCCGGCCGCATGCTTGGTCGTCGCATGGAGTTCCCTTCCGAAATGCGGGAAGGCTTCATGGCTTACCTCAAACGTTGTATTGATGCGACCGCTCAGGCCGAGAAAGCGATCGGGGAGCTCGACGAGCTGCTCGAGACCGGCTTCAAAGGACGGGAAGTGGAAATGGTTGCCGAGATGATCCACCAGCTGGATCTGATCGAGGACGATACAGACACCATGCAGATCGGTCTGCGCCAACAGCTGCAAGCGGTTGAGCAGAACTACAACCCGATCGACGTGATGTTCCTCTACAAGATCCTCGAATGGGTAGGTGACCTGGCTGATCAGGCCGAGCGCGTAGGCGCCCGTCTTGAGCTGATGCTGGCTCGTTCGTAATCGACTGACTGGGTAAACACTATCAATGGACATTATTGCGAATTACGGCACCACTCTGGTGCTCGTGGCGGCCTTGTTCGGCTTTTTGATGGCCTGGGGCATTGGCGCGAATGACGTAGCCAACGCCATGGGCACATCGGTCGGTACCAAATCCCTGACCATTCGTCAGGCGATTATCATCGCCATGATCTTCGAATTTGCCGGTGCCTATCTGGCCGGTGGTGAAGTAACCGCCACCATCCGTAGCGGTATCATCGACAGCAATGCCTTTGTCGATAGCCCGGATCTGCTGGTGCTCGGCATGATCGCTTCCCTGCTGGCTGCCGGTGCCTGGTTGATCCTCGCCTCCTACTTCGGCTGGCCTGTCTCCACCACTCACTCCATCATCGGCGCCATCGTCGGTTTCGCCGTGGTGAGCATTGGCCCGGAAGCGGTGCAGTGGAACAAGTTTGGCGGCATCGTCGGCTCCTGGGTCATCACCCCCGCCATCTCCGGTGTCATCGCCTACTTCATGTTCATCAGCGTGCAGAAGCTCATCTTCAACACCGATGATCCCCTGAACAACGCCAAGCGCTACGTCCCCTTCTACATGTTCCTGACCTCGCTGGTCATCTGCCTGGTGACCATCAAGAAGGGTCTGACTCACGTTGGTCTTCACCTGACCGATGGCGAAGGCGTCATGCTCTCCGTGGCCATCTCCATCGCCGTCGCGTTTGCCGGCTGGATCTATATTCGCGGTCAGAAGTACAACCCGCAGGATGACAGCAAGATGCACTTCGCCAACGTGGAGAAGGTGTTCGGCATCCTGATGGTGATCACCGCCTGTGCCATGGCGTTTGCCCACGGCTCCAACGATGTGGCCAATGCCATCGGCCCGCTCTCTGCGGTTGCCTCTATCGTGGCTTCCGGTGGCGAGATTTCCGGTCAGGCTGCCATTGCCTGGTGGATCCTGCCGCTCGGCGGTATCGGTATCGTGATCGGTCTGGCCACCATGGGCGAGAAGGTGATGGCGACTGTCGGCACCGGCATTACTCACCTGACCCCGAGCCGTGGCTTCGCCGCCCAGCTGGCCACTGCTGCTACCGTGGTAATCGCCTCAGGTACCGGTCTGCCCATCTCCACCACCCAGACTCTGGTTGGCGCTGTCATGGGCGTGGGTCTGGCGCGCGGTATCGCGGCGCTGAACCTGGGTGTGCTGCGCAACATCGTGGTCTCCTGGGTCATCACCCTGCCGGCAGGTGCCATTCTGGCCATCGGTATCTTCTACGTGCTGCAGGCCTGCTTCTCCTAAGAAGCTGCGCTCAGCAACAAAAAGCCCGAGTCACTGACTCGGGCTTTTTGTTGCCGCTATTTCCTGCGCTTAGAGCGACGCGCAGATCTGCCAGAGGTCGTACTGGATGGCGGCGGCCGTCACTTCCCGACCTGCTCCCGGCCCTTGAATCACCAGCGGGTTGGTGCGGTAGCTGTCGCTCTCGATGGCGAAGATGTTGTCGCACGGCAACAGGTTGGCAAACGGGTGGTGCGGCTCCAGCGCCTCCAGCCCGACTCGTGCCTTGCCGTCATGTTCAAAACGAGCCACATAGCGCAGCACCTTGCCAAGCCGCTTGGCACCCTCGAAGGCGGTCTGGATCGGGCCATCCAGCTCTTTCAGCCGGTCCATGAACTGATCCGGGGTTACCTTGCGCAGCGGGACGGGCACCAGATTCTCCAGCTCGATATCGGCGGAGTCGAGCTCGAAGCCCGCCTCCCGCGCCAGAATAAGCAGCTTGCGACGCACATCCTGACCGGAGAGATCTTCGCGGGGATCCGGTTCGGTCAGGCCGTGCTGCCACGCCTCGTCCACCAGCTCGGAGAAGGGTCTGCTGCCGTCATACTGCTGGAACAGCCAGGAGAGGGTGCCGGAGAAGATGCCGGAGACCCCCTGAATACGGTCGCCGCTCTGGCGCAGCATCTGGATGCTGGACTGGATTGGCAACCCGGCACCCACGGTGGCGTTGTAGCGCCACTGCACCTGATGGTCGCGGCAGGTCTGTTTGATGCGCTGGTAGAACTCGCTGTCGGCGGCGCCGGCAAACTTGTTGGCGGCGATGATGTGAATGCCGAGCTGGGCGAAGTCGGGGTAGTAGCGGCTGACCGTTTCGCTGGCGGTCAAATCGATGGCGATCAGGGTGTCGAAGCTGTGTTGTTCCAGCTGGGCCAGCAGTTCGGGCCAGATCAGTGCTTTGGGGGCAAAGTTGTCCTGCACCTTGAGCGGATCCAGTCCCTCTTCATCGAGCAGGCCCCCTTCCGAGCTGAATACGCCGTAGAGGGTGAGCGCCAGATTGAGTTCATGTTCGAGCCGTGCCTTTTCGCGGGCATAGAGGCTCAGCCAGTGGCCGCCGATATTGCCCTTGCCGAACACCACCAGTCCGACCCGATTCGGGCGGCTGAACAGGGCGCTGTGCATGGCGATGAGCAGGGGTTCCAGTACCACCTGACGTAGCACGGCCACCAGACTCAGGCCATCTTTGGCTACCTGGACGAACTCCAGCGGCTGATCCGCCAGCAGCTGGTAGAAGCGGTGGCACTGCTCGGCATTGTCGGTGACGCCGGCCCCCACCAGCGCAACCAGACTGTACCCCTCCTTCTGGATGAGGCCGGTGAAGCTCCCTTGCAGCTGGAAGTCGCGCAGCAGCTCGAAGGCCCCTTGTGCCACTTCGAGGGTATAGGCGAGGCGCAATACCCGGCGATCCGGCTGGCGCTGCAGGGTGAGCGGATTGAGGCGGTGACGGGCCAGATGGGCCTCGATGGTGGCTACCGTCTGCTCATAGTTGGTCTGTGGCAGCACCTTCAGCTCGATGAGGGCGATTCTGATCCACCGAGGAGACGATGCGGGCACCGCCGGAGCGGGGGGCGCGGCGCAGGATGTGGGTGCAGCCCTCGTCCGGGTTGTAGCTGCAGCGCAGGGTGAGGCGCTGACGACTGTCGGCCACCGGTTGCAGGGTACGGGAGTGCAATACCGAAGAGCCAAGACGGGCCAGCTCGTTGGCTTCGGCGAGGCTCAGGCGCTCCAGCAGGCGTGCCTCCTTCACCCGACGCGGGTCGGCGCTGTAGACCCCGGCCACGTCGCTCCAGATGGTGGTGGATTCGCCGTCCGCCAGCAGAGCCAACAGGCTGGCGCTGTAGTCGGAACCGTTGCGACCGAGCAGCAGGGAGCGGCCTTCCATGTCGGCGGCAATAAAGCCGGTCACCACGATGCGACCGGCATGCTCCGCCAGTCGCGCCTTGAGCAGTTCGCTGGAGAGCGCAGTATCCACCTTGACCAGAGCGCCATCCTCGGCACGCAGGAAGCTGCGGGCATCGAGCCAGATGGCCTTGTCGCCGCGGCTGGTGAGCAGGGCTGCTAGCAGGCGCGCCGACCACACCTCGCCAAAGGCGAGCAGGCCGTTGCGGGCGAAGCGGTCAAACTGCCCCTCAAGCGTCTTGGCGATGAGCTGCATGTCGTCGGCCAGCTGTTTGCTCAGATCAAGCTGCAGCTCACCTTCCAGCAGGCCGTCGATCAGCCCCTGCTGATAGGCGTGGAGGGCGGAGATGGCTTCGCCAGCGGCTTCATCACCCGCTTCGGCCAGCTCCACCAGCTGGATCAGTCGGTTGGTGGTCTTGCCGGCGGCGGAGACTACGATCAGCTCGTCGCCACCCACCTGTTGTTCAACGATGCTGGCGACCCGGCGATAACAGACCGGATCCGCCAGACTGCTGCCACCGAATTTGTGGACGTGACGTCGCTTCAAGCCTGCTTCTGTTGCCACCGCGATCTCTCCTTGTTGCTGCTGTTCCATTACTTCGCTACCTGTTCTGCCTGCTGCGCCTGTGCAAAAGCCTGTGCCAGATCGGCCACCAGATCTTCACCGTGTTCAATACCGACCGACAACCGCAGCAGCTGGGCGCTGATACCTGCTGCCTGCTGCGCGACCGGGGTCATGGCCCTGTGAGTCATGCTGGCCGGATGGGCCACCAGGCTCTCCACTCCGCCGAGGGACTCGGCTACCGAGAAGAGGGTGAGGGCCGCGAGGAAGGCGCGAATGCCCGCCTCGCTGCAATCGAGTTCAAAACTTAGCATGGCGCCGAAGCCGGACTGTTGACGGCGCGCAATATCGTGGCCCGGATGGCTCGGCAGGCTGGGGTGATAGATGCGTTTCACCAGCGGCTGCTGTTGCAGGAAGGCGAGGATGCGGTCGGTATTCTCCTGATGGGAGCGCAATCTGGGGGCCAGAGTGCGCAGACCGCGCAGGGTGAGGTAGGAGTCGAACGCCCCGGAGGTGAGCCCCAGACAGTTGGCCCACCACACCAGCGACTCGGCCAGCTCGGCCTCCTTGGCAATTGCCACTCCGCCCACCACGTCTGAGTGACCGTTGATGTACTTGGTGGTGGAGTGCACCACCACATCGGCACCGAGGGCCAGCGGCTGTTGCAGCAGGGGGGAGAGGAAGGTGTTGTCCACCACTACCTGTGCACCCACCTCATGAGCTGCACTGGCAATGGCGCTGATATCCACCACCCGCAGCAGCGGGTTGGAGGGGGTTTCGACCCATACCAGCGCGGGCTTCTGGGCCAGCGCGGCGGCCAGTGCGGCCTCATCCCCCTGATCGACAAACTGCACCCGGTAGTGGCCCTTGGCCGCCAGATACTCGAACAGGCGCCAGGTGCCGCCGTAGCAGTCGTGAGGGGCGATCAGCAGATCCCCAGCCTTGAGCAGTGCTGTGGTGACCAGATGGATAGCACCCATGCCGGTGCCGGTGACCACAGCGCCAGCGCCCCCTTCCAGTGCCGCCAGCGCGTCCGCCAGATTGGTGCGGGTCGGGTTGCCGGAACGGGCATAATCGTATTGACGGGGTTCGCCAAAGTCGGCAAAGGTGTAGTTGCTGGAGAGGTAGATAGGCGGCACCACGGCACCGTGTTGCTGGTCTGTCTCAATCCCGGTGCGAACCGCCAGGGTGGCCTTGTGGGTCATGTTTCTCTCCTTGATCTCTCTGGACGGTGGCCGCTCTTCCTGCCACGCTGCTTTTGCCACACGCAATCGTGCCAATGCTGGCATCATGATGAACCACACTACGCCAGCTTAAAAAGGCCGTCAACACTTCCAGACGTCTAAATGGCTTTGCTGTTGGATTGCCATTAATTTCCTTAAGGGTTAAAATCCGCGCTCACGGCTAAATGAGAACAGGTGAGTCATGGGAACAGAGTGGAACGGCGACTACGTCAGCCCCTACGCGGAACACGGTAAGAAGAGCGAACAGGTCAAGAAGATTACCGTCTCGATCCCGCTCAAGGTGTTGAAAGTGTTGACCGATGAGCGCACCCGCCGTCAGGTGAACAACCTGCGTCATGCGACCAACAGCGAGCTGCTCTGTGAAGCCTTCCTGCACGCTTTCACCGGCCAGCCGCTCCCTTGCGACGAAGACTTGCGCAAGGATCATCCGGACAGCGTCCCTGCCGAAGCGCGCGCCATCATGGAAGCGCTGGGCAAAGAGATCGAAGATTTCGACAAGGAATAACCCCCAATGACGCGGCCCTGGCCGCGTCATTGCTATCTGCCATGTCCCGTTTCAGCCTGCGCCACTATCACCACCACGTTTGTAGCCATAGTCACGACTTTGCCCAGTTGGTGATCCCCCTCGACGGCCCCCTCGAGATCGAGGTGCAGGGCCGGGGGCGCCGGCTTGCCCCCGGTTCTGCCTGCATCATCGCTCCCGGCGAGCGGCACGACTACGCCGCCGATCCGGCGCTTTCGTTTCTGGTGCAGGAGAGCGACTGGCTGCCCGGGGATCTGGCAGCTCATCCTTTTATCGAGCTGGATGAACCCCAGCGTCACTACCTCGCCTTTTTGCACCGGATGGTGGCCGAAGGGCGGCAGGTGGCGGGCATGGAGCACCCTGCTGGCGGAAGGGCAGGGGATGCAGAGCGCTGCCACGCCGCGCCTTGCCGCCCGCATCCTCAAGGTGCAGCGCCATATCGAGGCCAACCTCGCCGCCCCGCAGACCAATCAGCAACTCGCTGCCATCGCCTGCCTTGGCCAGAGCCAGTTCAAGCTAGCCTTTCGCCAGCAGCTGGGGGTGAGCGTCTCCCACTACATTCGCAGTCAGCGCATGGCACTGGCGCGAACCCTGCTTGCCAGCACGCAGCTGCCCGTCGGCGAGATTGCCAGCCGCTGTGGTTACCAGAATCAGGGGGCCTTCAGCGAGCGCTTCTTGAGTGAGACCGGGCTCACTCCGTCCCTCTGGCGCCAGCAAAACGGCCACTTGCCATAACGAAACGGCTGATCGCCGAAGACGGGATGCTCTCTTTGGGCCATGCTGCGGGTCATGCAAGGTGCACGATAAACAGGAGCCGAAATGGAGACGATTAGCTGGCAGGATTTCGAGATGGTGGAGCTCCGGGTGGGCACCCTGGTGCGGGTCGAGCCGTTCCCCGAGGCGCGCAAACCGGCCTACAAGGTGTGGGCGGATTTTGGCCCTGAACTGGGGATCCGCAAGAGCAGCGCCCAGATCACCGCTCTCTACCAGCCAGAGCAGCTGGTGGGCCGCCAGATCATCGCCGTAGTCAACTTCCCGACCAAGCAGATCGGCCCGTTTCAGTCTGAATTTCTGCTGACCGGTTTCTATCGGCCGGATGGCGCTGTAGTGATGGCTATCCCCGAGCAGGCGGTGGAGAACGGCGCCAGGCTGGGCTGAGCGCACACCCGAACAGAGAGAAGAGAGGCGACCCCGGGGTCGCCTCTCTTTTTGTTATCTGCTGCGAGTCGTTACTTCAACAGGCTGAAGATCAGCGCCGATACCGCCAGCGAGCCGGTCAGCAGGATAAAGCCGTTGGTCCAGCCGTGACGGAAGCGGGCCAGCGCCTCCACCTTATAGATGGCAATCACCGGCATGATGAACAGGATCATGGCGATCACCGGGCCGGAGAGGGTTTCCATCAGCCCCAGAATGCCCGGGTTGATGACTGCAGCACCCCAGATAGAGAAGAACATCAGGGCGATGCCGACCTTGTCCGCCTTGGCCAGCGGCAGGCCGGTGGGCTTGGCGATCAGGCTTTTCAGGCTTTCGCGGGCACCGAGGAAGTGGCCGAGGAAGGAGGAGCTGATGGCGATAAAGGCGATGAGCGGCCCCAGAGTCACGATCACCGGGTTGTCGGTAATGTTGGCGAGATAGGAGAGCACAGAGACGTTCTGGGCCTTGGCTTCAGCCAGCTGGGCTGGCGAGAGGCTCAGCACGCAGGAGAAGACGAAGAACAGCACGAAGCCCACCAGCATCACTGTGGTGTTGCGCAGGATCAGGCCGCTCTTGGCTTCCGCCTGCTCGCCATATTCACGGCGCTGCACGTTGGCAAAGCCGGAGATGGCGGCGGCGTGGCTGAAGGCGAATACGGTGACCGGCAGCGCCAGCCAGACGGTGTTGAGGAAGCTGACCCCTTCAAACGCCGTCACTTCCGGCCACTGCCACTGAGGGATCAGGTAGCAGGAGAGGGCCGCCAGAATGGCCGCCAGCGGATAGACCATAAAGGCGAAGGCGCGCAGCATCGCTTTCTCACCCGCCAGCATCACGGCGATCATGGCAAATACCAGCATGCCGGAGAGCATCACCCGATCCGGGGTTGCCATGCCGAGCTGGTTGACCATAAAGCTCTCCACCGTGTTGGTCAGCCCTACCCCGTAGATGAGCAGGATCGGGAAGATGGAGAGGAAATAGAGCGCAGAGATGAGGCGACCGGCCATCTTGCCGAAGTGCTCCTCCGCGACTTCGGTGAAGTCGGCGTGGGGGCGTGAAGAGGAGAGCACGAAGCGCGCCAGCCCGCGGTGGGCGAGGAAGGTCATGGGGCCTGCCAGTACCGCGACGATGACGAGAGGCCAGATGCCGCCCAGACCCAGATTGATGGGCAGGAACAGGATACCGGCGCCAACGGCGGTGCCAAACAGGCTGATAACCCAGTGGGTGTCATGACGGCGCCAGCGGGTGGTGCTGGCCGTGGTGGAGCAGGAACCGGATAGCTCCTTGGTAGCCTCTACAGATAAACTCATTACTAATTCACTTTTTGTTAGTGTTTTAATCTGAGTTTATTGTGGTTTATCGGGATTTAATTCTCAAAAGGCGAGACTGAAACATATCACTGCCATTGCGGGGTTTAGCCAGCGAGATTGGGAATGGAATCTGGGTCACAGAATGCAACAAAACTGACAATGGTGATTTTTGTGAAATATAAAACCAAAATTTGATCTGCGCTCGTTTTTTTATTTTGACTAATCAGGCGTTTTTAGAATTACGTGAAAAATCGCACCATTTCTCGCCGACCGACTGTGATGTTTCACTGTCATTTTGCCGCTTTGCCAGCGTATCACGCTGTTCAAGAGCGCCTTGACCAGCGGATCACTCCGGCCATTACTCGGGGCAACTTCCCTGACAAAGCAGGCGGCCATCGGGCCGCCTGCTTGTCTGGTGTGATGATATCGCTATCCGTTTAGTGGGCCAGAATGTTGCCCCAGGCGAGATCCGGATCCCCCATCACGATAAAGTCAGGGTTCTCCAGCGACTCGGTTTCGTTGTAACTGAGTGGCTGCAACGCCAGGCTGAGGATGCGGCCACCGGCTGCCTCGACGATGCACTGGGCGGCGGCGGTGTCCCACTCGCCGGTGGGGCCGAGCCGCACGTAGCAATCGGCCGCCCCTTCCGCCACCAGACAGGATTTGAGGGAGCTGGAGCCGAGCGGGATCAGCTCGTAGTTGATGGCCGGGTTGAGGCGGCGGGTGAGCTTCTCCAGCTTCTGGCGGCGGCTGATGGCCACCACCAGCGAGTCAGGCTGGTCATGCTCGTGGTGCATGGCGCTGATGGGCAACACCTCGCCGTTCACTTCCTTGAAGGCGCCGTAGCCGCGCACCGCCCAGTAGAGCACGTCAGACTCGGGGGCGTAGATGACCCCGAGCACCGGCACATTGTCCCGCACCAGGGCGATCAGGGTGGCGAAATCGCCGCTGCCTGCGATAAATTCGCCAGTGCCGTCAAGGGGATCCACCAACCAGTATTGCCGCCAGTTGGATCGCTGGCTGAAGGGGATGTCGGCCGCCTCTTCGGTCAGCACCGGCACATGGGGGGTGAGCGCCGAGAGCGCCTGTTTGAGGTAGGCATCGGCAGCAAGATCGGCACTGGTGACCGGGGTCGCATCCTCCTTCAGCTGACGCTCGAACTGACCGCCGTGATAGATGTCGTGAAGGATCCTTCCGGCTTCGCGGGCAATCTCCTTGACCCCCGGCACCCAGGCCAACAACTCCTGCATCTCGTTATCCTCTGTCTGTTAACTGCCCGTCTGCGGGCTACTCTGCCTACTCCGCCAGCCACTTCTGGGCCAAGAGCAGGGCACTGATGCTGCGCGACTCGGTGAAGTCGGGCCGCGCCAGCAATTCGTCGATCCGGTTGAGTGGCCAGGGGATTACCTCCAGCGGTTCGGGCTCGTCGCCGATCCGCTGCTCGGGGAAGAGATCCCGCGCCAGCAAAATGTCCATCCGGCTGGAGAAGTAACCGGGCGCCAGTGACACCTGTTTGAGCAGGGTCAGGCTGTTGGCGCCAAAGCCCGCCTCTTCCATCAGCTCCCGGTTGCCTGCCTCGAAGGCATCTTCGCCCGGGTCGATCAGCCCCTTGGGAAAGCCCAGCTCGTAGGAGTGGGTGCCAGCGGCATATTCGCGCACCAGTAGCAGGGTCTGCTCATCGAACAGCGGCACCACCATGACGGCGCCACGATTGCCGCCGCGCATCCGCTCGTAGACCCGCTCCTCGCCGTTGGAGAATTTGAGGTGGAGGGATTCCACTCTGAACAGCCGGCTCTCGGCCACGATCTCGGCCTTGAGGATCTCCGGTTTGCTCTTCTCCTGCTCCAGCTGGTCGATCGAAATCTGTTCGGGGGGGCTTTTGTGGTGCTCACTCATCAGGGGGGACGGCTCGTTAAAAAATCGTGCTTCAAGAGTAAACGACTCCCACACCGAACACCACGGGGCAGGGAGGGGAAAGGGGGAGGAAAAATCCGTTATACTGCCGCCCCGTTTTCCGAGATCCGCGATCAAGAGGCCCGATGCCACACTCCCGCTCAAACACCTTGCCATGGCACCAGATAGATACCGTCTTGCTCGATATGGATGGCACCCTGATCGATCTGCATTTTGACAACCACCTCTGGCAGCAGCTGGTGCCGGAGCGTTACGCCGAGCGGCTCGGGCTGCCACTGGATGAAGCCAAAGCGCAGATCGACGTCCACTATCACGCCGTCAACGGCACCCTCAACTGGTACTGCGTGGATTACTGGAGCGAGACCCTGGGGCTCGATATTCGTGCCCTCAAGCAGGAGCTGCTGGCGAAGATCCAGTGGCGTCCCCACGCCATCCCCTTTCTGGCCGCGCTGCGCGCCGCGGGCAAGCAGCTGGTGCTTTTCACCAACGCCCACCCCGCCAGTCTGTCGGTGAAGGATGCTCAGTTGGGACTAAGCAAGCATCTGGATTTGATGGTGAGTACCCACGAGCTGGGCTGGTCGAAGGAGAGTCAGCACTGCTGGCAGGCGCTGGCACAGCGGCTGGTGTTCGATCCGGCCCGCACCCTGTTTGTGGATGATAGCGCGCGGATCCTGCGGGCTGCCGCCGACTATGGCATCGGCTATCAGCTGGCGATCCAGAATCCGGACAGCTGCAAGCCGGAGCAGAGCATTACCGCTTTTCCGGCGATCCGCGACTATGCCGAGTTGCTGCCGCTGGCAATCTGAATCAGTTCAAACAAGAGAGGGCTGCATCATGCAGCCCTCTCTGTATCTGAAACCTGGTGGTGAAACATCACAGCTCCCGGAACGGGCGCCGTTTCTCTTCCTCGATGACAATCGCCTCCAGATTGGCGATCCGCTCCTGTAGCTCTCTGATGATCATATCCTGCCTGCCGAGGCGGTCGGTGATGCGGGCATCCCCCATCTGGTAGCGGGCCCGCTTGCCGAGATATCCGAACAATACGCTGATAAATACGATCAGGACTATGCCTGTCCACATGGTCATGTCACGACTCCTTGTCGTCTATAGACGGCGAAAACGCTGATGAGATCTGCTCTGTTTTCTCATAGCTGCCGGGCGGCCGCAATGGGGCCCATTGTCCCTTTGTGACGCAGACAGCTATTGCTGCCAGAGTGGCCGAGCGACCCAGAGCGCCCACAGGGTGAGGTGCAGCAGCACGATAAACCAGAAGACCAGCCGGTAGCTGCGCTTCTGGGTCTTGTGACGCAGCCACTGGCGGGCCACCAGAGCGCCCGGCCAGCCGCCGCACAGCTCCAGCAGATGGAGCCTCGATTCGGGAATGCGCCACTCGCCCCGCACCGCTTGCCGCTTGTCCCAGGCGTAGGCCGCCAGCGTCAGCAGACTCATGGTCAGCAGTGCGGCCAGTGGCCACCACTGCTGGCTGTCGAGGCCGAGCCAGAGGGTCCAGCCCAGCGGCAGCAGCGCCAGCGCCATCATTGGGCCAGCTCCCAGCAGCGCTCCTCATCCTGCTTGAGGGTGCGGATCACCCTGGCCGGATTGCCCACCGCCACCGAGTCGGCCGGGATGTCGCGGGTGACCACTGCGCCGGCGCCAATGATGGAGCGCGGCCCTATGGTGACGCCGGGGCAGATGATGGCGCCACCGCCGATCCAGCAGTCATCGCCGATCCGTACCGGCTTGTTGTAGGCAGTCCAGTTGCGTCGTTCCAGATAGTTCATGGTGTGGGTGGCGGTGTAGATCTGCACGTTGGGGGCCAGCAGCACATGGCTGCCGATATGCACTTCACCCAGATCGAGAATGGTGACGTTGAAGTTGAAGAAGGTCTTCTCGCCGATGTGGATGTTGCGGCCAAACTCGCAGGTAAACGGCGTGCTGATCCAGCAGGAGTCGGGGCAGTGGCCGAACAGCTCGCGGCAAATCTGCTGGCGCAGAGGGCCATCGCCCGCCGATGAACCATTGAGCCGGGCCAGCAGCGCCTGACCGCGGATCCGGTCGTTGGCTATCTCCTCGCTCTGGCTATCCAGTGCCCCGCCAGCCAGTACCTTGTCCCAGTCGCTCGCCATTGCTACCTCCTCATGCTGCAAGAGGGGGCAGTATACGTGACAAGCGCGAGAGGCGTCAGTCTGTCACTTCTGGCAGGTGATCCCCGTCATCCTGCTGGCCAGACGAGGGGGAGGATCAGCAGGGCCGAGACGAAGTAGGGGAGCAGCACCCGCAGCCCCAGGCTGCGACCACCGATGCCGAGGGCCAGCAACCCCTTCACCAGCGAGTTGATCAAACCGGCAAGCAGGATGCCGCGGGCCGCCACCTCCAGTGCCAGCTCCTTGTGGGATAGCTGGGAGAGCGACAAGGTGATGGCATCCACGTCGGTGATCCCCGACACCAGCGACAGCAGATAGACCCCCGAGTTGCCTACCTTGTCTTGCAGCAGAGTTGCCATAAAGCCGATCAGCGCCAGCAGCAGGCCGAACTTGATGGCGGTGGCAAGATCGAGCGGGTTGCTGGTTTCCGGCTGCACCGGGCCGTCAGTCAGCTCCTCGCGCTGGCGCCAGAACCAGAAGGCAAAGCCGTACACCGTGGCAGCCAGCAGAACGAGCGGGGCGGCGAGGCGCATCGCCAGTTCGCTGTGAATCAGCAGTACCAGTACCAGCAGCCGCAGCCACATGGTGGCCCCTGCCAGCAGGATGCCGGTGGCCAGCAGCCGCTCCAGCCCCCCTTGTTCCTTGTTGAGGCGGGCGAACTGCAGGGTGAGGGCGGTGGAGGAGGCCAATCCCGCCAGTATGCTGGTGAGCACCAGTCCGGCGCGGGTACCGAGCAGGCGTACCGCGAAGTGGCCACAAAACGAGATGCCGGCGATCACCACCACCATCAGCCAGATCTTGAAGGGGTTGAAGGCATCGAGGGGGCCCATCTCCTCGTTGGGCAGTACCGGCAGCAGTACCAGCGAGATGAGCAGAAAGCGCAGGGTGGCGTGGAATTCGGTTTCGCTCAGAAACAGCATCCCCTGCTGGATCTTGCCCTTGAGCCCCATCAGCAGGGCCGCCAGCACGGCGCAGGCCACCGCCTCGCTCGGGCTCAGCAGCACCGACATCAGCCCCAGCAGATAGGTGAGCAGCATGGCTACCGAGCTGGTGAGACCGAACTCTCCCTGCCAGCGCTGGGCCAGCCAGACCGAGAGGCCGCAACCGATCACCACCGCCAGCAGGCCGAGCAGCGGCAGCCAAGGGCCCAGGGTCGGCAGCAGCAAACCGCAGACCCCGCCGAGCAGGCCGATGAGGCCGTAGGTACGCATCCCGGCGATGCGCTGGTTATCCCCCAGTTGGCGTACCTGCCAGCCCCGCTCCAGTCCGATGATGAGGCCGATGGCCAGCGAGACCAGGGCACCGTTGACGGGTTCTGCATTGATCCACATAACGACTTCCTTTTCGTCATCTGCCTGCCTTGTTCCCATGATGGCACAGCGCTTGAGGTCACAGAGGGGCATGGCTCACAGAGTCTGCGTCTGGCTCCTTGTGGCGTGTGACTGACTGCCTGATATGAGCAAAAGAGATAAGCAAAGAGTTATTTCTTTCTTCTCGGCATAACAACTCCGCGGCATGCTGCTCTCAACCCAACGATATGGAGTATCACCATGAAACTGCGAATGACCGCTCTCTCCCTCTTCTCCGTGCTGGCCTTTGGCCAGGCCTACGCCGCAGAAGTGCACCTGCTCAACGTCTCCTACGATCCGACCCGCGAGCTGTTTCAGGAGTACAACTCCGCTTTTGCCAAGGAGTGGAAGGCCAAAACCGGTGACGATGTGGTGGTGAGCCAGTCTCACGGTGGCTCCGGCAAGCAGGCTCGCGCCGTTGTGGACGGGCTGGAAGCTGATGTGGTCTCGCTGGCGCTGGCCTACGACGTAAACGCCGTTGCCAAGCAAGGTCTTATCGCAGCGGATTGGCAGAACCGTCTGGCCAATAATGCAGCGCCTTATACCTCGACCATCGTCTTCCTGGTACGCAAGGGCAATCCCAAGCAGATCAAGGATTGGGGCGACCTGGTGCGCAAGGATGTGGCCATCGTGACCCCCAATCCCAAGACCTCCGGCGGTGCCCGCTGGAACTATCTGGCCGCCTGGGGTTATGCCCTGAAGAAGAGTGGCAATGAAGAGGGGGCCAAACAGTTTGTCGGCGATCTCTACAAGAACGTGAAGGTGCTGGACTCCGGCGCCCGCGGTGCCACCACCAGCTTTATCGAGCGTGGCCTTGGCGATGTGCTGCTGGCATGGGAGAACGAAGCCCTGCTGGTACTTGGTCAGCCCGGTGCCAGCGACAAGTTCGAACTGGTGGTGCCGTCAGTATCCATTCTGGCTGAGCCGCCGGTCGCGGTGGTGGACAAGGTCGCCAAGAAGCACGGCACCGAAACGGTGGCCAAGGCCTACCTCGACTACCTCTACTCCGACGAGGGACAGCACATAGTCGCCAAGTATCACTACCGCCCCAGCAATCCGGCGATCCTGAAAGAGACCGCAGATCAGTTCCCCAAGCTGGCACTCTTTACGGTCAAGGATATCGAGGGGAACTGGGATAAAGCCCAGAAGAAGCACTTCGCACAGGGCGGTCTGTTTGACCAGATCTACCAACCCGGTGGCTGAGGCAGGTAACTCCGTATAACCCCTTTGAACTGGCCCCTGTGCCAGCCGATAGGAGCACCAAGATGAACAAGATCCTCCTGGTTCCCGGTCTGCACAACAGTGGGCCGGATCACTGGCAAAGTCGCTGGCACGAGCACTTTCCCTACTGGCAACGGATGGCGGGTCTGCCATGGGAGAAACCGGATCTCACGGTCTGGAGTGCCAAGCTGGCGAGCAAGTTGAGAAGTCGCCGCAGTCGGGTCCATCTGGTGGCCCACTCTTTCGGTGCCCTGACCGCCATTGCGGCAGCCAGATTGCAGCCGGAGAAGGTCGCCTCGCTCTTTCTGGTGGCACCGGCTGACCCGGCCCGTTTCGGGATTGTCGATGAACGGTTGGAAGGGCCGTTGCAAGTCTCCGCCCAGCTGGTGGCCAGTCGCAACGATCCCTGGATGAGCTTCGAGCGGGCCGAATACTGGAGTCGTCAGTGGCAGGTGCCTCTGTTCGACGCCGGCAACGCGGGCCATATCAATGCCCAGTCCGGTCATGGCGACTGGCATCAGGGGTTGGAACTGCTTGGCTCTCTCTATCGCCGGGCCGAGCTGGTGGTTGCTCCGCAAGCGGCTTCGGCTATCAGAACTGTTGTTGTCTCTGCCATCGGCCCTTAACCAATGGCGGGATATGTTATCGGGTGAGCTGTTGCGAACCCTGCTCTTTGAATGTTGCGCTCCGTATTGCTCCATTTCTTAGGTCTTTTATTTATATAAAAGACCTTTTTTTATTTGGATCGCTCTAAAAGCCTTGTCGCACCGTTGTTAGACAAAAAAGTAATTAGCAAAGTCGCAAATGGTGTTTGTTGCTTAAAAGGAGAGTAAGCAGAATCGCTACATCTGATGTTTTTCATAACAAATGGAATCGTTATGCGATTTGGTTCTTACTCAGTCCTGCCGGGATTTGGCCCGACCCTCGGCTTTACTCTGCTCTATCTGGGGCTGCTGGTGCTGTTGCCGCTCTCGGCGCTGGTGCTGTTTGCCGCGAACAACCTCACGGCAGCCGAGTTCTGGCAGGTGATTGGTTCACCCCGGGTGCTCGCCTCCTTTCGCCTGAGTTTCGGGGCGGCCTTTGTCGCGGCGCTGCTCAACAGCCTGTTTGGCCTGATCCTGGCCTGGATCCTGGTGCGCTACACTTTCCCCGGTCGTCGACTGGTGGATGCGTTGATCGACCTGCCATTTGCCATGCCGACCGCTGTATCCGGCATCGCCCTGTGCGCCATTTTCGCCCCCAACGGCTGGATCGGCCATCTACTGGCGCCGCTCGGCATCCAGCTCGCCTACAACCCCATCGGCGTCGTTATCGCCCTCACCTTTATCGGGCTGCCTTTTGTGGTGCGCACCCTGCAGCCGGTGCTGCGAGAGGCTGAGAGCGAGCAGGAGGAGGCCGCCGCCAGCCTCGGCGCTGATCGCTGGCAGACCTTTATCCACGTGCTCTGGCCGACCCTGATCCCGGCCCTGCTCACCGGCTTTGCGTTGGCCTTTGCCCGTGCAGTGGGGGAGTACGGCTCCGTCATCTTTATCGCCGGCAACCTGCCGATGGTCTCGGAAATCGCACCGCTGATGATCATGAGTCATCTGGAGGAGTACGACTATGCCGGCGCCTCTGCCATTGCCGTAGTGATGCTGCTGATCTCATTCATTTTGTTACTGCTAATCAACAAGTTGCAGGCCTGGAGCTGGTCTCGTATCGGAGGGAGCCGGATATGAACGCATCGACACTCGCCCTTGAAGTCGCCCCTGTGGAGGTTGCTCCCGTGCGCAAGGCTCCGACCGTGATCCGCGAGCCCCAGTGGGTCAAATGGCTGCTCATCACGGTGGGTCTCGGCTGGTTTGCCGCCCTGTTGCTGCTGCCGTTGGCCACCGTCTTTATTCAGGCGCTGAGCCCTGGGCTGGCCTTCTTCTGGCACGCCATCAGCGAGCCGGATGCCCTGAGCGCCCTCGGTCTCACCGCACTGGTGACCCTCTGCGCCGTTCCCCTCAATCTGCTGTTCGGGATCGCGGCGGCCTGGGCCATCGCCCGTTTCCGCTTCCCCGGTCGGCAGCTGCTCATCACCATCATCGATCTGCCCTTCTCGGTGTCGCCGGTGATCGCCGGTCTGATGCTGGTGTTGATGTTCGGCAGCCGCGGCTGGTTCGGTGACTGGCTGAGCGAACACGACATCAAGATCATCTTCGCCACCCCGGGGATCATCCTGGCCACCACCTTCATTACCGTGCCCTTCGTGGTGCGCGAGCTGCTGCCCCAGATGGAGGCGCGTGGCCCGGAAGAGGAAGAGGCGGCCATCATGCTGGGGGCGAGCGGTCTGCAGATGTTCTGGCGCGTCACCCTTCCCGGCATTCGCTGGAGCCTGATGTACGGCCTGCTGCTCTGTACCGCCCGCGCGGTGGGGGAGTTTGGCGCGGTGTCGGTAGTTTCCGGTCATATTCGCGGCCAGACCAATACCCTGCCGCTGCATATCGAGATCCTCTACAACGAGTACCAGACCGGCGCCGCCTTTGCAGTGGCAAGCCTCTTGGCTCTGTTCGGGATCTTCACCCTGCTGGGTGAAACCCTGTTGGCCCGGCTGCGTGCCCAGCCCACCAAATCTCACTGATCACCGTTTTAAAGAGGCAGCCATGAGCATTCAGGTTCAACAACTCAACAAGCATTTCAATCAGTACGCGGCGCTGGCAGACATCAACCTCGACTTTCACGACGGTGAGCTGGTGGCGCTGCTCGGCCCCTCCGGTTGCGGCAAGACCACGTTGCTGCGGATCATCGCCGGGCTGGAGCAGGCCGACAGTGGCAGCGTCATCATCCGTGGCGAGGATGCCTCGGATCTCCATGTGCGCGAGCGCAATGTCGGCTTCGTGTTCCAGCACTATGCCCTGTTTCGCCATATGACAGTCTTCGAGAACGTGGCATTTGGCCTTAGGGTCAAGCCGCGCAGTGAGCGCCCGGCCGAGGCGGCCATTCGCGCCCGGGTCAAGGAGCTGCTGGATCTGGTGCAACTCAGCCACGTGGCCGAGCGCTATCCGACCCAGCTCTCCGGCGGTCAGCGTCAGCGGGTCGCGCTGGCCCGCGCGCTGGCGGTACAGCCCAAGGTACTGCTCTTGGACGAGCCCTTCGGCGCCCTCGATGCGCAGGTGCGCAAGGAGCTGCGCCGCTGGCTGCGCGAGCTGCACGACGAGCTGCATGTCACCAGCCTGTTCGTCACTCACGATCAGGAGGAGGCGCTGGAGGTTGCGGATCGGGTGGTGCTGATGAACGCCGGACGGGTCGAGCAGATCGGCACCCCGGCCGAGGTCTACGACCAGCCTGCCAGCTCCTTCGTCCACAGCTTCCTCGGCAGTGTGAACCAGTTCCGCGGTCGGGTGGCGGAGCAGGGATTCGGCATCGGCGAGCAGCTGCTCGGCGGGCCGTCGGCTTCTCATCTGGCTCACGGCAGTGCCGCCATCGCCTATGTCCGTCCCCATGAGCTGGAGATCTTGCCAGCCGATGCGCCGGGCGGGATCCGTGCCACCATCACCCGTCTGCTGCCCATGGGGCCACGCATTCGGGTGGAGCTGCGTGGCGATGGCGAGACCAAAGGGGCCCACTATGAGGCGGAGCTGAGCAAGGAGGCGGCCAAGCAGTTTGCTCCGGGACAGGGGGTGCGGCTGGTGGCCAGACAGGCGCAGTTCTATCCCGATTACCAGATTTGATGTTTTGTTGCGGGTGGCATGGCTGCCCGGGTTCAGGCGCTCTGCCGGGGCATGATCCGGCCAAATAACAAAAATGAGGGGGTGACCAGCTTGTGTCTCCCACTCTTCGCAGGAGGCGACAAGGTGAATTTTCAGCAGTTACGAATTATCCGGGAGGCAGCGCGGCGGGATTACAACCTGACCGAGGTGGCCAACGCCCTTTTTACCTCGCAATCCGGGGTGAGTCGCCATATCCGCGAGCTGGAAGAGGAGCTGGGGATCGAGTTGTTCATCCGCTACGGCAAGCGGCTGCTCGGTATGACCGAGCCTGGCAAGGAGCTGCTGGTGATTGCCGAGCGCATTCTCAATGACGCCAACAACATCCGCAAACTGGCCAGCACCTTTGCCAACCGCGACTCGGGCCGTTTGCTGGTGGCGACCACCCATACCCAGGCGCGCTATGCCTTGCCGCGGGTGGTGAAGGCGTTTCGCGAGCAGTTCCCGCTGGTGCAGCTGGAGCTGCGTCAGGGCAGCCCGGAGGAGATAGTGCGGCTGGTGCAGACCGGCGAGGTGGATATCGGCATCAGCAGCGAGCAGCTCGACAAGAGCGAAGGGGTGGTGGCATTTCCCTACTACCGCTGGCACCACAATATCGTGGTGCCCGAGCAACATCCGCTGGCAGGCGAGCGGGATCTGACGCTGGCGGCGCTGGCCAACTGGCCCATCGTCACCTATCAAGCCGGGTTGACCGGGCGGGTGCGGGTGGATGAGGCCTTTGCTGCGGCTGGCATCGAGCCGCAGATCCTGCTGACGGCGCAGGACTCCGATGTCATCAAGACCTATGTCGAGCTGGAGATGGGGGTCGGCATACTGGCCGACATGGCGTTCGACGCGCAGCGCGATCAGGGGCTGGTACAGCTCGACGGCAGCCATCTGTTTGCCCCCCACACCGCCTGGATTGGCCTCAAGCAGGGGCAGTTCCAGCACAACTTTGCCTGGCAGTTTATCCAGCTCTGCAACCCCGAGCTGGCGCTGGCGGATATTCAGGCCCGCGCCATGGGCAGCGAGCCTGCCATCGACTTCCAGATTTGAATTGGAAGAGAAGACCAGAAGGGGAGCCATTGGCTCCCCTTCTTTATTGCTGGCAGATGAGATTGCCAGCGAAAACAGACGGCTTCATATGAATTTTTTCACTTAGGTTTGCCAGTTAATTTTGTTTGTTATCCGGTACTTGGATTGCAGGATGGAATAAGTGACTGACCAAAGTCGATCCATTCAGGATAAAGCATGCCGTATAGCTACCTATCACATCTGCGTTGCAGCAAGAGTGGCGAGATCCATGATGCCGACCAACCCTGGCAACTGAGCCGGGCAGGTGCACCACTGCTGGCCAGCTACGATCTCGATGCGTTGAAGCGAGCCTGGCACCCGGCGGCATTGTCGGGTCGCCCGGCCAGCCTGTGGCGCTATCACGAGTTGCTGCCGGTGCGGGATCCCGCCCACGTTGTGACGTTGGGTGAGGGGCTTACCCCGTTGCTACGGCTGCCCACGCTGGGCAAGCAGATCGGTATTCCGGATCTCTGGATGAAGGACGAGAGCGTCATCCCCACCGGCTCCTTCAAGGCTCGTGGTGCAGCGGTGGGCATCTCCCGCGCGCGTGAACTCGGCGTCACTCACTTCGCCATGCCGACCAACGGCAACGCAGGGGCTGCATGGGCGCTCTACGGTGCCCGCGCCGGACTGCGCAGCACCATCGTCATGCCGCAGGCAGCTCCCGCCATCACCCGACTGGAGACCTCCCTCGCCGGTTCCCGTCTCTATCTGGTGGATGGCCTGATCAGCGATGCCGGTCGTCAGGTGGCGCAGGCGGTGGCGGAGCACGCCCTGTTTGATGCCTCAACCCTGAAGGAGCCCTACCGGATTGAGGGCAAGAAAACCATGGGGCTGGAGATTGCCGAACAGCTGGGTTGTGACCCTGCCGGATGTGATCATCTATCCCACCGGTGGCGGGGTCGGCCTTATCGGTATCTACAAGGGGTTGCGCGAGCTGCAGGAGCTGGGCTGGGTCAAGGGTGAGCTGCCCCGGCTGGTGGCCGTGCAGGCGAGCGGTTGCGCGCCCATCGTAGAGGCGTGGCAACAGAGAGCCACCGAGTCGAGCTTCTGGCCCGACTCCAGGACGCTGGCATTCGGTATCAATGTGCCCAAGGCGCTGGGGGATTTTCTGGTGCTGGACGCCCTCTATCGCACCGAGGGTTGCGCCATCGCGGTGGATGACAAGGCGATCCAGAGCGAGATCCGCTTGCTTGCTTCTCGCGAAGGGAGCTTTGTCTGCCCGGAAGGGGCCGCCGCGTTTGCTGCCGCTCGTCAACTGCGCGAGGCGGGCTGGATCCGGGAGCAGGAGCAGGTTGTCGTGCTCAATACCGGTGCCGGCATCAAGTACCCTGATGCGATCACTGTGCTGCCCCAGCGTCTGCAGCGTGACGGGAGGATCCCTGCATGAATTTGGATCTGCCCTTCATCCTCACGACGCTGCCCGCCTTCGGCAAGGCGGTCTGGGTCACCTTGCAGCTGGGAACCATAGTGATCCTCACTTCGCTGGCGGTCGCCCTGCTCAACGTCGCCTTGTTGAGCCTGCACAAGCGGCCGCTCAGCGCGCTGATCCGCGGATATGTCGAGCTGGCCCGCAACACGCCACTGCTGATCCAGCTCTTCTTCCTCTATTTCGGGCTGCCTGCGCTCGGCTTGTCGCTGTCGGGCTTTACCACTGCGGTGATTGCCATGACCTTCCTCGGCGGTGGTTATCTGACCGAGGCGCTGCGTGCAGGCATTCAGGCGGTGCCCGCCAGTCAGCTGGAGGCTGGCAGGGCTATCGGGCTTTCTCGCTGGCAACTGCTGCGCCACGTGCAGTTGCCCCAGGCCTGGCTCGCCAGCCTGCCCGCGCTGTTTGCCAACTTCATCTTCCTGCTCAAGGAGACGACGGTGGCTTCGGCGGTGGCGGTGCCAGAGCTGCTCTACACCACCAAGAATTACATCGCCCTCTACTACAAGACCTACGAGATGCTGGCGGTGCTGACCTTGATGTGCGTGCTGATCTTTTTGCCGCTCTCCCTCGCTCTGCGAGTCGTTGAAAGGAGGCTGCAACATGGTCAGTTCGGTCACTGAATCGCTAATGCAGGCGAGGATCCCGATGTGGGCACTTATCTTCCAGCTGCCGCAGTCATTCGCCACCGAGGCGCAGGAAAGGAGGGCTCAATATGGCCAGTTCGATCTCTGAGCAGTTGACGCAGGCGCTGCCACTGCTGGTGGTGGGCGCGGGTCAGACCCTCGCCATCTCGCTGCTGGCCATCCTGTTTGCCACCCTCGGCGGTGTTGCTTACGGCGTGTTGGCACAACAGGGCGGTCGGTTGGTTCGGGGGCTGCTGCGGCTTTATCTCGAGCTGTTTCGGGTGGTGCCGGTGCTGGTGTGGCTCTATCTCTTTTTCTTCGGGTTGCCGATCTTTTTCGGCCTCGATATTCCGGCCTTCTGGTGCGCCGTGCTGGTACTCGCCCTCTGGGGCGCCAGCGAGGTGGGAGAGGTGGTGCGCGGTGGCCTCAACTCCCTCGCCCGTGGTCAGCAGGAGGCCGGGTTGGCGCTCGGGCTCTCGACCTGGCAGCTCTATCGCCACGTGTTGCTGCCGCAGGCGTTGCAGCGGCTGACGCCACCGACCATCAACATCTACACCCGCATCATCAAGACCAGTTCGCTGGCGGTGCTGATCGGGGTGGTGGAGGTGATCAAGGTGGGCCAGCAGATCATCGAGCGCACCTATGGCTCACTGCTTATTTACGGTCTGCTGTTTCTGTTCTTTTTTCTGGTCTGCTATCCGCTCTCGCTCGCCTCGCGCCGGCTGGAGCAACAATGGGGTAATGCGGTATGACACCTCTGCTTGAACTCGGTTCTGTCAGTAAACAGTTCGGCCCGAATCTGGTGCTGGATCGGATCAGCCTCAGCGTGCGCGCCGGGGAGGTGATCGTCATCCTGGGGCCGAGCGGCTGCGGCAAGAGCACCTTGTTGCGCACTCTCAACGGGCTCGAACCCATTCAGGGGGGCGAGATCCGCTTCGATGGTGTGTTGCTGGATGGTGCCACCGACTGGCAGCGGGTGCGCCAGCGGATCGGCATGGTGTTCCAGAGCTATCACCTCTTCCCCAACCTGACGGTGCTGGAAAACGTGCTGCTTGGCCCCCTGCAGGTGCAAAAGCGGGAGCGGGCAGAAGCGCTGCTGCAAGCCGAGCAGCTGCTGACCCGCATCGGCCTGTGGGAGCGGCGCCATGACTATCCGCGCCAGCTCTCCGGCGGCCAGCAGCAGCGCATCGCCATCGTGCGGGCGCTGTGCATGAACCCGCAGGTGATGCTGTTTGACGAGGTAACCGCCGCCCTCGACCCCGAGATGGTGCAGGAGGTGCTGGAGGTGATCCGCGATCTCGCCGGCAGCGGCATGACCCTGCTCATCGTCACCCACGAGCTGGCCTTCGCCCGGGCGGTGGCGGATCGCATCGTCTTCATGGATGGCGGCCACATTCTGGAGCAGGCCGCCCCCCACCAATTTTTCGACAATCCGAGGAGCCAGCGTGCGCGCCAGTTCCTCGCCAAGTTTTCTTATACAAATGTCATCAAACGAAAGGAGTCAGCATGAAAAAAATCACCTCGGTTCTGCTTAGTGCCTTATTGGGACTGGGTATCGCCAGCGGCGCTGCCCATGCGGCGGACGGTTCCCTCGACAAGATCAAGGCGCGGGACAAGCTCATCGTCGGCGTATTCACCGACAAGCCGCCGTTTGGCTACGTGGACGAGAAGGGGAACTACGTCGGTTTTGACACCGATCTCGGCCGCCGCTTCGCCAAGGATCTGCTGGGGGACGAGAACAAGATCGAGTTCGTGGCGGTGGAGCCAGCCAGCCGCATCCCCTTCCTGCAGAGCGACAAGGTGGATCTGATCCTCGCCAATATGACGGTGACGCCGGAGCGGCGCGAGGTGGTGGATTTCACCAACCCGAACCTGCGAGTGGCGGTACAGGTGCTGGTGCCGGAAGGGAGTCCGGCCAAGAAGCTCGATGATCTGGCCAGCAAGACCCTGATCGTGACCACCGGCACCACGGCCGACATCTGGCTGACCCGCAACCACCCGGAGTGGAAGGTACTCAAGTTCGAGAAGAACACCGAATCTTTGCAGGCGCTGGCGCAGGGCCGTGGCGATGCCTACGCCCAGGACAACCTGGTGCTGTTCAGCTGGGCCAAGGAGAATCCGGGCTATCGGGTATTGCCCGAAAAACTGGGCTCGGAAGATCCCATCGCCCCGGCGGTGAAGAAGGGCAATATCGAGCTGCGTGACTGGGTCAATGACCGTCTCGCCAAGCTGGGTGAGGAGAAGTACCTGCTGAAACTCTATGACCAGTATGTGCGTGACAAGCTGAGCCCTGATACCGATCCGAATGATGTGATCGTCGAAGGAGGAAAATGGCAGGGTTAATGGACAAACCCTGTTTTGAAGAGTGTGTTGAGTGTGTGAAGTAAGTGAAGAGTGAGGTCTTGGTTCCGTTGGTATGCAAACCGCAAGGTTTGATTTTTCCGGGCGTCCCCTGCTAGAGAGGACGCCCTTTTTTTATGTGGCCAAGCGTGGGTTAGTGCACTTCATCCCAGGCCATCTGCCAGTGGGAGCCGATGCCCGGCTCGTACTGGGTGGCTGTGGTGGTCCACTGCTGGCAGTAGCCGCTGTAGGGGAAGGGCTTGCACTGATAGACCTTGCCATTTTTCGGCTGCTGCACCTTGGTGCCGGCGGCATAGGATTTGAGCGAGTTCGGGAAGACGAAGTCGTATTCGCCGCTGCTCTGCTCCTTGAACATCAGATCCATGGTCTGCTGAATGGTCTCGCCGCCCGCTTTCGGGGTGGCCTTGATCACCAGCTGGTGGTGACCTGCCTTGAGCCCTTCCAGCGCCATGGTAAAGGTGTGGCTGCTGTCCTTGATGTCGGCACTGCTTTCACCCTTGGCGA
Source organism: Aeromonas jandaei (assembly GCF_037890695.1). Lineage (NCBI taxonomy): Bacteria > Pseudomonadati > Pseudomonadota > Gammaproteobacteria > Aeromonadales > Aeromonadaceae > Aeromonas > Aeromonas jandaei. Next base: position 1,407,421 of record NZ_CP149571.1, read on the forward strand.
CGCCGCCGTGGTCATAGAGGGTGTTGGTGACGGCCAGATCGCCCTGTGCGGTGACGGTGAAATCGAGGGTTGCCTTGCCGTTGTCCAGCACATAGTCGCTGGCCAGACCGCTGACGCTGATGCTGTCCACTACCGGCGGCTGCAGCTGTTGCAGATCAATCTCGACTCGCTCCAGTTTGCTGTTTCGCTTCAGATAGACGGGGTTCATACCGTAGATCGGATTGAACTGGCCATCGGCTCCTTGCTGACCGGCGCGGATCAGGCTCTGCTCGGCGTTGATCTTGCTGGCGAGGGCGTGGGCCCAGCTGTTCTTCTGGCCCTGCTCGGCGGTGGTGATGGTCAGTACGGTCTGCAGCTCGGGGCGCTCGCCGTTGGCATCGAATACCCGGGTCATCGCCTTGTCACCCACTGCGAGGTCGATGGAGGGGTAGATGGTGCCTGCCTGGCTCCACTCCAGCGGCGGCTGGCTGCCATCTTTGAACTTGGCATCGATGATGTTGTAGAAACTGTTGCTGGTGTCGCCCACTTCCCACACGCCGAGGATCACCTGATAACCGGTGCGATCCGGCAGGACACAGTTGTGGGTCACCTGCTTGGGCGGCTGCACCATGTTGCCGTCGATGACGCAGAAGGGGGTCAGGTCGAACGAGGCGCGGGTGAGCGGCTGGTTGGGGTTCCAGTCCTGCTTGGTGAGGTAGTAGCGCCAGTTGCGGGTGACGTGGTTGGCAGTGAAGGTCCAGCTGATGGCGAAGGGGCCGGGCTGTACTTCACGCTTGGCCCAGCGGTCGCTGGTCTGGATGTTCAGCTCGCTCCAGCGCGGGCTGCCCGCCGAGGCGATTTGACCATCCTGCGGGCCGGTTTGCGGGAAGCCTGATGGGCCCTCCACGCTCTGGGGCTCCCACTGCACGCCGCCACACTGGCTGTTGCCACCGGTTTTGCACAGGTAGTTGCGGCTCTCGGGCTGGCTGATGTAGCCGTGGGCCAGGGCGCTGCCGCTGGCCAGCAGGGCCAGCAGGGCCAGCATCGCCGCGATGTGATTGAGTTGGATTTTTGCTGCCATACATTCCTCTGTTCGATAGATGTGGGCAGTCAGTTGGCCGGGGAGATCCCCGATGCACACTTGCGTGTGGCAACCCCGCTATCCTGGACAAAACGTCTGTAGACCGGAGGCTTTGCGTCCCGACCTTTCGGTCAGTTTGCCAAATGACTAGATGGTTAGTGATGGGCCAAATGTTCGGCCATCACCATTGTGCACCGCATTGATTAATTATTTGAAGTTAAATGTTTAAATGCACCGTTCAACGGCACATGGATCATTCTAACTGACTGTTTTTAAATTGTTCTCTAATTTGTGAATGGCGTCGAATACCGTTGAATATGCCGATAAGGTGCATGCTGATTGCGTGTTGTCGGCGTAAAAAAACCTGCCAGCTGGGCTGGCAGGTCGGGTGACAAGGCGACACGGGTTGACGCCATCAATGACGGGCGCGCTGCTCTCCGGAGGGGGGAGATACGGGAGCCATCATTGGCGCAGTGGAGGACTCCTTGCCCAGTTTGAACACAGCAAGCCGCTCATCCAGGCTGCGGGATAGACCGGCCAGCAGTTCGCTCTCCTGCGCCAGTTGCGAGGCGGACTGGGACATCTCCAGCGCCGAGTCGTTGATGCCGCTGACGTTGCGGTTCATATCCTCGGCCACCATGCTCTGCTGCTCGGCGGCGGTGGCGATCTGGGTCGCCATGTCGCTCACATGCTGGATGTGGTTGACGATCAGGGTGAGATCCTGGCCCGCTTGCTGGGATTGATCGACGCTGCTCTCCGCCAGCTTGCGGCTGGCATCCATAGCATTGGCTGCACTGACGGCCCGTTGTTGCAGCTGGGCAATGGTGCTCTGGATCTCTTCGGTGGACTGGCGAGTGCGGCTGGCCAGTTGGCGCACCTCGTCGGCCACCACGGCAAAGCCACGGCCCTGCTCGCCGGCTCGGGCTGCCTCGATGGCGGCGTTGAGGGCCAGCAGGTTGGTCTGATCAGAGATGGCACTGATGACCGCCGTCACCTCGCCGATCTGCATGACCCCCTCTTTGAGCTGATTGACCTGTTGGGTCGCCTGTTCCACTTCGCTGGCGAGCGCCTTGATGCCGTTCACGCTGGCGTGCACATCCCGGTTGCCGAGGCCAGCCTCGCCGGTCGCCTCCTGGGTATCGCGCGCCGTGTTCTCGGCATGGCCCGCTACGTCAGAGATGGTGGTACTCATCTCGTTCATGGCGGTAGCGAGCTGGGCCAGCTGATCCCGCTGATTGGTGACCGCCTGATTGGTCTGCTCGGCGGAGGCGGCGATGCGCAGGGCGGCATCGGCCACGTTGCGGGCCCCCTGACTTGCCTCCAGCAGCGCGTGGCGGATGGCATCGAGACTCTGGTTGGTGCAGCTTGCCACCATGCCCAGCTCATCCTTGCCCTGCACCGGAATAGTGACCACCAGATCGCCCCTGGCGACCCGCTGCATGGCGTGGTTGATCTGGTTGAGCGGGGAGACGATGGAGTGGGTGATGCGCCAGCCCAGCAGCCCCATCAGCACAATGACGATGGCGGTGGCGCTGCCCATCTTCATGTATTGGGCCCAGATGGTCTGGTGGATGTCCTGCAGCAGCATACCGGTGCCGAGGATCCAGCCCCAGGGTTGATAGCCAGAGACCATGGAGAGCTTGTCAGCGGTTTCCCCAGACGGGCCGGTCCAGATGTATTGCAGGGTTCCCTGCTTGCCGCCACGGGCGATGTCGACCATCTGGAACCAGAACTGCCCTGCGGTGGCACCCGAACCCTCTCCCATGGTCTGGCCGACCAGTTCGGGCCGGATGGGATGTACCAGCATCTTGCGGCTCTCGTCGATGACGAACAAATAGTTGTTGCCATCAAAGCGCATGTTGGTCAGCAGCTTGCGCGCTTCCTGCTGCGCCTGCTCTGCCGGCAGGGTGCTGGCCAGAAACTGGATCTGGCTCATGGCCTGTCCCAGCACGGCATTGAGTCGCGCTTCCCGTTCACTCATCAGATTGCGCTGGAGTGCGTTGGCGGAGATGAGCAGCAGTGACACGAAACCGACAAACGCAACCGTGAGCAGCAAGATCAATTTGCGGCTCACGGTGATATCACCGAGCTTGAACATGACTAACCCCTCGTTATCCCGTTGATGTTATGGTGGCTCGATACAGCGGTAGCCTCTATCTCTCTTGCTGAACGTCTAATTTAACAATTCATTTACTTTCAGTGGCTTGGCGAGCCTGTTTAAATGAGCGTTTTAACATCAGTATAGTCAGCAGAGGTTACAGCCCGCTTTCGGGTAGCATGTTGAAAAGGGTTTCTTCGCACGATTTGCCGAAAAATGTGAATAGCTTGGCATTTCACCAACCAGAATAGGGGCCATCCGGAGCGCTCCTGCGACAAGAGGGAATTTATGAGTTCGATTGCCAGAGAGTATTTTGACCAGCTCAATCGCGACTATCTGCAGGTTCACAGACGCAAGGAGGATCTGTTCTGGGCCACCTATATGGGCACCAGCGACGATCAGGCCGGGTTTACCGCAGCCGAGCAGGCCTACAAGGCCTTTTGCGCCAATCCGGAGCGGTTGCCGGAACTGCGCAAGATGCACGCCCTCGCCGAAGATGAAGAGTTAAAACGGGGTCTGGCGGGCTGGATCGCCTTCTTCGAGTGCAACGTCATCGAGGATCCCGTTGCCGCCACCCTGATGGACCAGCTGGTGGCTGCTGAGGCGGATCTGTTTGCCCGCCGCAAAGGGCTGAAACTGACCCTGCTGGATGAGCAGGGCCAGCAGGTGGCTGGCAGCCTGCCCGCCGCCAGCACCTCCCTTGCCGCCAGCCCGAACGAGGCGGTGCGCCAAAGCGCCATCGCCATGTTCCACACCCTGGAGCAGTGGGTGGTCGACAACGGCTTCCTCGAGGTGGTGGCGCTGCGCAACCGCTTTGCCCGCGCCATGGGCTATCGCGACTACTTCGCCTACAAGGTGCGCAAGAACGAGCAGATGAGCCCAGATCAGCTGTTCGCCATCCTCGATGACTTCATCGCCCGCACCGACGCCCGGTTGCAGCAAAGTCTGGTCGAACTGACAGCGGCCAAAGGGGAGGCGGCCCTGTTGCCCCACAACCTGCGTTACTTCGTCAGTGGCGACGTGACCCGCCAGCTCGACCCCTATGTGCCCTTCTCGCGGGCGCTGCGGGACTGGGTCGAGAGCTTCCGTCGTCTCGGCATCCAGTATCGCGGGGCTACCCTGACCCTGGACTTGCTGACCCGGGAGGGGAAATACGAGAACGGCTTCTGTCATGGCCCGGTACCGAGCTTCTTCCAGCAGGGTGAGTGGATACCAGCGGTGGTCAACTTCACCAGCCTGGCCGCTCCGGTGCAGGTGGGCAGCGGTTGGAGTGGCCTCAATACCCTGTTCCACGAGGGAGGCCACGCCGCGCACTTTGCCAATGTTACCGGCAATGCGCCCTGCTTCTCCCAGGAGTTCCCGCCCACCTCTATGGCTTATGCCGAGACCCAGTCGATGTTCTGCGACAGCCTGCTGGACGATGCCGACTGGCTCAAACGCTATGCCAGAAATGCGGCGGGAGAGGCTGTTCCCGATGCCCTCATCAAGGAAATGATCGCCGCCCGCCAGCCGTTTCGGGCCTTCAATGAGCGCCAGATCGCGCTGGTGGCCTACTTCGAGCGGGATCTCTACGCCATGGCAGAGAGCGATCGCACTCCCGAGGCTGTGCTGGCGCTGGCCCGCAAGTGGGAGCGCAAGATCCTCGGGGTCGTGAGCCCGCGCCCGTTGCTGGCCATTCCGCACCTCCTTAATCAGGAGTCGGCCTGCGCCTATCACGGCTACCTGCTGGCGCTGATGGCGGTGGAGCAGACCCGCACTTACTTCCTCAAGCGCGATGGCTACCTTACCGACAACCCGCGCATCGGGCCGGATCTGGCTGCCCACTACTGGGGGCCGGGCAACGGCATGACTCACGATGAGACATTGCGCAGCCTGACCGGTGAAGGCTTCAGTGCCGTGCCGCTGGCCGAGGCGTGCAACCTGAGCGCCGCCGAGGCGTGGCTGCAAGCGCAAGCCTGCATGGCGGCCGCGCAGCAGCGGCCAACTGCCGGTGCGTGCTCGCCCCTCGACGCTCATATCCGGGTGGTGCACGGCGCCGAGCTCATCGCCGACAACCGCGAGTCGGAGAGTCGCATGCTGGCCGACTTCGAGGCGTGGATTGCCCGGCACTACTTTGCGGGGGATGCCGGGGAGGGGCGGAGCTGCGTGCAGTGAGCAATCTAATAGGCGTTAACTTGCTTTGATACGGCAATTGGCAGGCGGGGCAACCTTCCTGCCATTCTTTTTGCTCATTGTTTACTACTCATCGATGACCTTTTTTCCACAATTTTCACAGATGGCGTGGCGCTCAAAGCGATCCATGTTGGCCAGAAAGGGGCCGGCGGCCCAGCCGGTAATGAAGTCCTTGATAAAGGCTTTGCGCTTTTGCTCCGGTGTCAGCTGCTGGCCAAAGGATTTGTCGACCAGCACCACGACATGGTTGGTCTCGCGCTGACAGCTTGAGCAGTAGCGTTGTTCGGTGGATGAAAGCAAGGGGAGGCTCCTCGTCCGGGGGAGTGGGCGGCAGGTTGTTCGCCGCAGATATATGTCGTCTCCATTTGATTCCTTTTGCAGGCGGGTCGTCAATCACGGCAGAGGTGGATTTTGCGCAATCCCTCATGAAGAGAGGGCCAGTCAGCAAGGGTGACCAGAGGGGCTGGCGGGCCCCTCTGCTGTTGCCGTTTGTCACACATTGCCACACAAGCTTCCCCCTCTGGCAAAGTCTTGTGACCGGACGGGGTTGTAATGGAACCATGAGCAGGGGCGAGGCCCTGCCGCGATGGAACCTGGGAGCATGTTATGACGAGTAAACGGGTGTGGTGGCTGTTGCCGCTGCTGGCGGTCGGAGTCTGGTGGCTGGGTTATGCGGGGGAGGCCAACGGGGTGTGGCCCTGGCGCCATGAGATGTTGCTGCTGACGGGCCTGCTGGGGATGGCCTATATGGCCATTTCGCTGTTGCTGGCCTTGCGCCTGCCGCAGCTGGAGGTGTGGTGTGGCGGTCTGGACCGGATGTTGCGATTGCACCGCCAGACGGCCATCGGCGGCGCATTGGCACTGACCGCTCACTGGCTGCTGGTGGAGGCGCCCAAGTGGGCGGTCTCGGCGGGTTGGCTGAGCCGCCCCGCCCGGCGTGGGGCCAGCGCGGCCGCAGCTGGTGCAGGAGCAGGCAGTGGCATCTCGCTCCATGCCCTTGGCAATACTCTGGGGGAGTGGAGTTTCTATCTGCTGATCGCACTGGTGGTGGTGAGCTTGCTGGCGCTGGTGAGTTATGGCCGTTTTCGGCTGATCCACCGGCTGGCACCGCTCATCTATCTGGCGGGCTGGGGGCACGGGCTCTGCCTGCTGCCTCAGGTGGGAGCCATGACGCCGGTTGGGGTAGCGATCTGGTTGATCGGCGGGATCGGCGCTATCGGGGCCCTCTACTCCCTGCTGGGGCAAGTGGGGGCGCGCAAGCGCCATCCCGGCCGGGTCGTTGCGGTGCGGACGCTGGCGGATCAGACCTGCGAGCTGACCATGCAGCTGGAGCGGCCGCTCGCCCATTACCGCCCGGGTCAGTTTGCCTTTTTCGAATTTGACGCCAAGGAGGGGCCGCACCCCTTTACTCTGGTGCGGGTGTCGGCGGATCGGCGCCAGCTGGTGATCGCGGTGCGGGCGCTCGGGGATCATACCCGTCAGCTGGTGGCAGAGGCGCGCGTCGGGGATGAGGTGGTGGTGACCGGCCCCTATGGCGCTTTTGTCGCCCCGCAAGGGGGAGGGCGAGCCCTCTGGCTGGGGGCCGGGATCGGTATCACGCCGTTTGTGGCTTGGCTGGAGGGGCAGGCTGCCCGTGGCGAGCGCGGCGAGGGGATCACCCTGATCCAGTGCGCGCCGGATCTGGCGGGGGCCGTCTACCACCAGCGGTTGGCCGAGCTCTGTCATCGCACCGGTGTGCGTTATCAGCTGCATCTGGACAAGGCGGCCGGGCGGCTGGATCTGGCCCGCATCGCCCAGGATGCACCTGCGCAGGTATGGTTTTGCGGGCCGGAGGGGATGGCAGATGCCCTGACCCGGTTGTTGCCGGACGGGCATCTGCATCGCGAGCTGTTTCGCTTTCGGTGAACTCGATGGGCGCCGTTATTTGGCGCTGGCGGGCAACTGCTTGAGGGCGGCTTGTACTGCGGCCTCCAGCTGGGGGTCACGCCCGGCCACCATATCGGCGGGGGTGAGCGGCACCTGCACGTCCGGGATCAGCTCCTGATTCTCGTAGAAGGTGCCGTCCGGTTTGCGCAGCCCCAGAGTCGGAATGCCGTAGGAGAGGCCGGGCACGAGGCGGGAAGTATGGCCATAGACCATGGTGCCGGTACCGGGCACCGGCTCGCCGACGATGGGACCGATCTTGAGCGCGCGGTAGTATTCGGGGAAGGCGGAGCCCTCCGAGTAGCTGCCGGCGTTGACCAGCACCACCGAGGGTTTGGTCCACTGGCGAGTCGCGGCATCGCTGGCCCCTTGTCCCGCTTTGGGATCCGAGATGGCCATGCCGTGTGCGCTGCTGCTGCCGGTGAGGAAGCCGACCAGGGTATTGGCCAGATAGCCCCCCTTGTTGAAGCGCACGTCGACGATGAGCGCCTCGCTGCTGCGCAAGCGGCCGAGCGCCTCCGACACCAGCTCCTCATAGACGGCGCTGTTCATCTCGGGCAGATAGACGTAGCCGACCCGGCCCTTGCTCAGCTTGGCCACCAGATCCCGCCGCTTGGCGATCCAGCTGTCGAGCTGCAGCCGGTACTCCTGCTGCTGATCGATGGCGGTCACCTCCACCTCGTCCGGCTCCTTGTTCCCCACCTGCTGGAAGGTGAGGGCAAGCCGTGCCCCTGCCTTGTGGTTGAGGGCGCGATCGAGCTCAGTCCGGGTGGCAACCGGATTGCCGTTGATGGCGAGCAGACGGGTACCGGCAACGATGTCGCTCTCCTGATCCAGCGGCCCGCCGGGCAGCAGATGGGTCAGCACTACCCCCTCTTTGCCATCCTGCCAGTAGCCCCCGAGACTGGCGGTCTCATCTGCCATGTCGGGATAGCGGGTGGGGCCATAGCCCCAGGTGTGGGAGACGTTCAGCTCGCCCGCCAGCTCCGCCAGCAGGTCACCGAAGTCGCGGCCGTTGTTGATGCCGGCAAGCAGCCGGCGATAGGTGGCGACATAGCCGTTCCAGTCCACTCCGTTCATGTCGTCGCGATAGAACTCGTCCCGGGTGAGGCGGGCGATCTGGTCAAAGGCGGCCACCATCCGGGCGTGCTGGCCCCTGCTCTGCACCAGCTCGAAAGCGGAGCTGAGCGCCTCGCCGGAGTCGAGGTTAATGCGGGTGATCTCTCCGTCCCGCACCAGAGTGGCCTGGGTCGCCTCCCGATTGAGGGTGGCCATGGCCGGCCCCGGCTGATCGCCAAACAGCTGGCGGGTCTCCCCTTTGCGCAGGTCGAGCGAGTAACCCTTGATCTCGCTCTCGTTGTTGGGGCCCCCCTCTTCCACCAGATAGACGAGCTGGTCGTGAACGACCCGGCTGGCGAGCAGCGTGCCGCTGGGGAAGAGTTGCAGCGCCTCCCGATGGGAGAGGCGATCGGTCTCGAAGCCATACCCTTCCTTGGGCGGCGCCACTTCGGCCAGAAAGTCTGCCTTGGCCGCCCGGCTGCTGTAGATGCCGAGCAGGTTGCTGCCAAGGGGTTCTCCATCGGCATCCAGCACCCCGTAACGGGTCGATTGCCAGTAGAGGATGCCGCCATCCTGACTCCAGGCCGGTGCCCCGTCCTGATAGCCGTTGAGGCTGACGTTAACCGGCTTGGCTTTGGCATCGGCCGTATCGAGCACGGCGATCTCCTGCTGGGCCGAGTCGGGACGGAAGGTGAGCGCCAGATGGCGGGAGTCGGGAGCAAAGGCGAGCATCACCTCGTGGCGCGAGGGGTTGAAGCTGGCGGGAACCAGCTCGCGCTCTTTGTTGCTCGCCAGATCGAGCAGATGGATGGCCTGACCATCGACCACGAAGGCGAGTAGCTTGCCATCGGGAGAGAGCACCGGACGGCTGATCCCCTTGCCGGGAATGGCCAGCAGCAGGCTCTCCTGCAAGGGGCCCGGATCGCTGAAGAGACGCTCCGGATCCGCTTTGCGCAGGCGATAGAGGGCGGCCGGCCCATCCTGCTCGGAGAGGTAGATAAGCGAGCGCTCCTTCTCGGCAAAGAGCGGGCTGGACTGCTCGCTGGGGGAGTCGGTGAGCTGGCGTACCCGCTCCCGCTCGGGATCGACGGCGAACAGGCTCCCCTCGCTCACCAGGATCAGCTCCTTGCCCTCCTCGCTGACCAGGATCTCGTCAGCCTGATTGTTGGACTGGCTCTGCTCGTCCGGCTCGCTCACCACCTGCGGCGTGATGGCGAGTTTGCGCGGCTCGGTACTGCCGGCATCGAGGCGGTAGATCTCCCCGAGCCACGACCAGACCAGATCGCCGCTGCGTGAGGCGCTCAGCCCCCGCACCGGATTGCCCTTGTAGTGGGTGAGCTGCTGCTCCTTGCCGCTGGCCAGATCGCGGCGCCAGACGTTGAAGTCACCGCTGCGCTCGCTCAGGTAAAAGAGGGTATCCCCCTTGTCGCTCCAGACCGGGTCGGTGGCGGCGATGCGATCCTCGGTCAGCTGGCGGTGCTGCTTGCCATCGAACAGCCAGAGGCGGGAGACGGCAAACGAGTGCTGGTGCTTGCGAAAGGGTTGATCCATCGACGGCATCTGGTAGGCGAGCTGCTGCCCGTGCGGGCGGGCGAGGATCGCTGGCAGCGGCAGGTCGGCCTGCAGCTTGCCTCCTGTTACCGGTGCCCAGTAGAGGGCGCTGACCTGCACCCCTTCGGCCACGAAGTGATCGGCATTGGGGTCGGTCAGCCGCTGGCTGCTCAGCAGCAGTTGTTTGCCATCGGGGCTGAATGCCTGCGGCAGGTCGTTGCGCGAGTCGCGGGTGAGCCGCACCATCTTGCCGCCGCTGGCGGGCACCACGAACACATCCTCGTTGCCATAGAGGTTGGCGGCAAAGGCGATCAGCTTGCCATCCGGCGACCAGATGGGGCGCTGGCTCAGGTAGTCATTGCCGGTAAGGGCGCTGGCCGGCCCCCCTTGTGCGCTGGTGATGAAGATCCGTCCCTGCCAGGTGAAGGCAAGCTGTTTGCCATCGGGGGAGAGGGCGGGATCGCGCAGCCAGAGCGCATCCGCTGCGTAAGATGCGGGCAGCCAGAGCAGCAGGGGTGACAACAGCAGGTGGACGAAGCGGCATGAAGAGCGCATGGCATGATCCTGTCGATGGGTTGAAAAGTAATCATCGCCGATCATCGGGTCATACGCCAGAACTGATGTTTGACGCTATCTTATTGTTTTTAATGTTAATTATTGAATTCTGACCGATGTGTGCGGGGATTAGGCGAAACCGGTGCCAAGATATGTTTTATCGCGCATATTGAGTATTGATGGCGATCCAATATCATGGCGCTCGCTCGCCAGCAGGCGAAGATTATTCAGATGATTTGGCAACACCAAAGCCCGTATCAGAGGCTTGTCGAGGGATGGAATGAGAGCCGTATTACTGTGTTTACTGGGGCTGTGGCCCGCATTGAGTTTTGCCACCCTGTCTGCCGACATGGTGGTGGTCAAGAAGTCCACCTATAGCCTGACCCTGATGAAGGATGGTAAAGAGGTCAAACGCTACTGGATCGCGCTGGGCCCGGCGCCCAAGGGCCACAAGCAGCGAGAGGGGGATCAGCGCACTCCGGAAGGTCGCTACATCCTCGACTACAAGAAGACCAACTCCGGCTATTACAAGGCGATCCACATCAACTACCCCAATCTGGATGACATCAAGGCGGCCAACGAGAAGGGGGTAAACCCGGGTGGCATGATCATGATCCACGGTCAGATCAACAGCATTGGCAACCGCAGGGTACAGCCCTCCAACTGGACCAACGGCTGTATCGCCATGCTCAACCACGATCTGGATGAGGTGTGGGAGGCCGTCAAACCCGGCACGCCCATCATCATCGAACCCTGATTGATGAACGGGGCCCGCTCCATCGAGCGGGCCCCGTTGGTTTATCGCGGATGTGATCCCGCCTTTCGGATGTCTTGTATGGACATCCACCATGTTATGAATGTCAATTCCAAAAAAGCCTGCAAAAGGTGAGGATATGGGCTCAGCCAGTGAAGGAGCTTCCCATGTCTTTGACCGAAACCTGCCAGCGCATCGTGCGCGATCCCCATCTCTCTCCTGCCCAGAAGAGCCACGCGCTGGCGCTGGCCGCCGAGAATGCGCTGCCATACCCCGACCTGCCTGCCGCAGTGGCCGAGGCGATGGCGCAGGGATTTGTCTGTGACATGTTCGAGGGCCACGCCCCCTACAAGCCGCGCTATGTGCTGCCGGACTACGAGAAGTTCCTGACCCAGGGCTCCGCCTGGCTGGAGCTGGCAGCGCCGCGGGATTTCGATGAAGCGCTCGATGCCCTGCGCATCCTCTATCACCATGTTCCTTCCGTCACCGGCATGCCGGTCTGGCTGGGACGGCTCGATCAGCTGCTGCTCCCCTTTGTCGGAGAGCTGGATGACGAGACTCTCTACCGCAAGCTGAAAGGGTTCTGGATCTATCTGGATCGGGTGCTGCCGGACGCCTTCATGCACGTCAACATCGGCCCCGATGACAACCGGATCTGCCGCCTGATCCTGCGCATCGACAACGAGCTCAAGCAGGTGGCCCCCAACCTCACCTTCTTCCACGATCCGGAGCAGACCCCCGACGATCTGCTGCTGCTGGCGGTGAAGAATATCGCCGAGTGCAGCAAGCCGCACATCGCCAACTACCCGATCCATCGCGATACCTTCGACCAGCGTGGTTTTGGCATCGTCAGCTGCTACAACTCCCTGCCGCAGGCCGGTGGTGCCAACACCCTGGTGCGCATCTCCCTCAAGCGGGTCGCCGAGCAGGCACAGGGGATCGATGACTTCCTCGGTTGTCTGCTGCCCCACTACTGCCGCCTCACGTCCCAGCTGATCGCGGTGCGCGCAGCCTTCCTGCACGAGGAGTCCGGTTTCTTCGATAGCTTCCTGGTCAAGGAGGGGCTGCTGGATGAGGATCGCTTCGTCCCCATGTTCGGCATCTACGGCATGGCGGAAGCGGTCAACATCCTGATGGATAAAGAGAATCTGCCGGGCCGCTACGGTCACGACGAAGAGGCGAACCAGCTTGGCTATCGCATCTCTGCCCAGCTTTCGGCATATGTCACTGCGACGCCGCAGGCCCATGCCTGGGGTGGGCACGCTCTGCTGCACTCACAGGGCGGCCTCAGCATCGATGTGGCGGTGACCCCGGGGGTGCGGATTCCCTACGGGCAGGAGCCGGATCCGGCCAGTCATGTGCTGGCGCTGGCGCCGCACCACGGCTACTACCACTCGGGGATCAGCGAGATCCTGACCCTGGATCCCACCATCCGCCAGAATCCGCAGGCGCTGCTGCAGCTCTGCAAGGGGGCGCTCGCCATCGGCATGCGCGAGTTCACCGCCAACGTGGCCGACAGCGATCTGGTGCGGGTGACCGGCTATATGATCCGCAAGAGCGATGTGGCCCGCTTCGCAGAGGAGGGCTCGCGGTTGCAGACCACCTGTCTTGGTGCCGAGGCGAGTGAAGTGACCGCCATTCGCCAGCGGGCACCGCGAGTGGTGGCCAATGAGTCGACCATCTTCCAGTACTGAGCCAAGTCCGATGGATGAGGCTCTGCTGACGCGCAGCGCCCTGGTGAGCAGGGTGCTGCCTTTTTCCTGTGTTGATGGGCCGGGCAACCGGCTGGTGCTCTTCCTGCAAGGGTGCAACTTCAGCTGCCCTGGTTGTCACAATCCCCACACTATCGGGCTGTGCGACGATTGCGGCGACTGCCTTGCGGTCTGCCCGAGTGGCGCCCTCGCCATGAGCGAGGGCAAGGTTCATTGGCAGGAGACGCTCTGCACCGATTGTGATGCCTGTCTGGAGGCCTGCCCGCGCAGCGCCAATCCCAAAACCACTACCATGACGGTGGCCGACGTGCTGGCCCTGCTGCGCCGCTACGGCCCGCTGCTGAGCGGCATTACCGTCTCGGGCGGTGAGGCGACCACCCGGCTTCCTTTCGTGGTGGCCCTGTTTCGCGCCATCAAGGAGGCGCCGGATCTGGCCCATCTCAGCTGTCTGCTCGACAGCAATGGCTCGCTCGCGGAGACAGGCTGGCAGCGGCTGCTGCCGCAGCTCGACGGCGCCATGATCGACCTCAAGGGGTGGCGTGACTCGGTACACCTCTCCCTGACCGGCTATGGCCGCGATCGGGTGCTGGCTTCGCTCAGGTTGCTGGCAAGTCACGGCAAGCTGGCCGAGTTGCGGCTGCTCCATGTGCCGGGCAGGAGCGATTTTCTGGACGCAGAGGGGCTGCTTGATCGCGGTCTTGCCGATTTTCTGCGCCAGCTCGGCGCCGTGCCGATCCGGCTCAACGGTTTTCGCCACCACGGGGTGAGGGGTGAGGCGATCCGCTGGCCCGAGGCAACCCGTGACGAGCTGGAACAGCTGGCGAGTCGTTTGCGCGAGGCCGGGCTGGGGCCAGTGACGCTGCCGCCGCTAATCTGATTTCGGGGTGATGCAACAATACGACATACGGCGCAGCCAAAGCGGACAACTGTGATTTCTGTCTATTGGAGGGGGCGAGGGGGACAGCTAGAATATCGGCCATCCTTTTCCCCGCGATGACAAAGAATCATGAGTGAAAGCAAGGCGTTATATCGGGTTCAGTTTATTTGCCACAGCGAGCGCTACGAAGTGTATGTGCGCGAGGTGAATCAGGGTCAGCTGTTCGGCTTTATCGAGATCGCCGACTTCGTGTGGGACAACCACACGGCGCTTATCGTCGACCCCAGCCACGAGAAGCTCAAAAACGAATTTGCCGATGTCCGCCACACCATGATCCCCATGCATCAGGTGCTGCGCATCGATCAGGTGCAAAAACAGGGGGCGGCCCGCATTACCGAGCTGGGCAACAATGTTGCCTCCTTCCCCAGCCCTATCTACACCAAACGCCCCTGATGGCTCTGCCGCCCGGTTCAGGGCGGCGTCAACTCCCGGCCCAGTTGCAGGATCCGCTGGCGGAACCAGTGACGAGCCGAACCATCGCCGGCCGGGCCATACCAGACCAGACTGTGGCTCACCTTGCCGTAATCGAACGGGACCGGCCGGATCGCCAGATCCTGCTGGCTGGCCATGCGTGTCGCCCAGCCACCGATGGCGGTGAGAATGAGATCGCAGTGAGGTAGCAGGGCCGCGGCGCTGGCAAAATCGGGCAGGGTGGCGCCAATCTGGCGGCGTACCTGCTGCTGGGCCAGGCTCTGCTCGAAGAAGGGGTTGGCCAGCTCGCTGTCGCGGATAGCGATGTGGCGCCAGCTAAGGTAAGCATCGAGATCCCATGGCTGTGCCAGCGCCGGATGATCCTTACGCAGCAGGCAGACCAGCTGCTCCTCCCGGAGGGTCTCCCACACCAGCCCCTGCTGCCGCGGCAGTGGCTGGCTCTGATCGTGGGGCAGAATGACGAAGTCGAGCTTGCCCGCCGCCAGCGCTTCCAGCCCCTGCTCATCCTTGTTGCGGATCTCCGGCACCATGCCGGGCACCTCTCTCATCAGTTGCCCCAAAATCGGCCCCACCGGCCAGCTCATCACGCTCTCGCGCAATCCCAGCCGCAAGGTGCCTTGCCACTGTTGGGGGTCGAAGGCGTTCTGGCGGGTCAGTCCGCTCAGTTCGCTCAGCAGTCGGTGCAGGGTCGGTGCCAGCCGTTCGGCAAAGGGGGTGAGCAGCAGCTGGTTGCCCTGGCGGTAGAGCAGCTGATCGCCGAGCTGTTCACGCAGCTGGTTGAGGGTCTTGCTGACGGTAGAGGGGGTGGTGCAGAGCCGCTCGGCGGTGCGGGTGACGCTCTGGTTATCGAGCAGCAGGTGCAGGGTGACCAGATGGCGACCGCCCAATCTCGAGAGTGCGATCAGATCCATAAAGACTCCACAAGCGAATGAAACAGACAAAAAGCCCCGCCAAAGCGGGGCTGATGCGGATTAGCCCTTGAGCACCGCGGCCATGGCGTCAGCCACATAGTCGACGTTGCGGCTGTTGAGGCCCGCCACGCACATGCGGCCGGAGCGCACCAGATAGACTGCGAACTCCTCGCGCAGGCGGTCTACCTGCTCCGGGGTGAAGCCGGTGTAGCTGAACATGCCGCGCTGGTTGATGAAGTAGCCGAAATCGCGGCCCGGCACCTTGGCGCTCAGCACCTCGAACAGCTTCTGGCGCATCGCCTTGATGCGGGTGCGCATCTCGGTCACTTCATCGACCCACATGGCGTGTAGCTCGGGCTGGCTCATCACCGCCGCGGTGATCTGGCCACCGTGGGTGGGAGGGCTGGAGTAGTTGCGACGCACGGTGGCCTTCATCTGGCCCAGCACCCGGCTCGCCTCTTCGGCATCTTTGCAGATGACCGACAGGCCACCACAGCGCTCGCCGTAGAAGGAGAGGTTCTTGGAGAAGGAGTTGCTGACGAAGAAGCTGACACCGGCGGCCACCATGGCGCGGATGGCGTAGGCGTCCTCTTCCAGTCCATCACCGAAGCCCTGATAGGCGATGTCCATAAAGGGGATCAGGTTCTTCTCGACCACCAGCGCAATCACCCGATCCCACTGGGCGCGGGAGAGATCCACCCCGGTCGGGTTGTGGCAGCAGGGGTGCAGCAGCACGATGCTCTTGGCCGGCAGGGTGCTCAGGCAGTCGATCATCGCATCGAACTGCACGCCGCCAGTGGCCGCATCGTAGTAGGGGTAGTCGTGCACCTTGATGCCGGCTCCCTCGAACATCGCCTTGTGGTTGTCCCAGGTCGGATTGCTGACCCATACCTCGGAGGTCGGGAAGTAGCGCTTGAGCAGGTCGGCGCCGATCTTGAGCGCGCCCGAGCCACCGATAGTCTGGATGGTGGCGATACGTCCCGCCTTGACCGCTTCATGGTCGGCACCAAACAGCAGGTGCTGCACCACGGTGCGGTAGTTGGCGGCGCCTTCCATCGGCTGGTAGGGGCGCGGGGCCGGGGCGGCTGCGCGCTGGGCTTCGGCCTGCTGCACCGACGGCAACAGCGGAATGCGGCCCTGCTCATCGTAATAGAGGCCGATCCCCAGGTTCACCTTCTGCTCGCGGGTGTCTTTGTGGAAGGTCTCGACTAGGGTCAGGATGGGGTCGCCAGCATAGGCATCGACGTGTTCAAACATGGGGGGTCCTTGCGAAATGGAATCCAGGGTATGGCGATCAATGATCGGCGCTCATCATGGCGTAAAGCCGGCGAGGGCTCAAGTCAGAAAGGGGCAGGGCTGGCGGGCTGACACTGGTCTGCTGTAAACGGGATGATGTGGGGCTGCCCGCAGCCCCATTCTCAGGCCTTACTTCAGATAGGATCGCAAGACCCGCACTACCTGATCCAGATCCTCCAGCCGCTCGGCGTGGGTCGCCTCTTCGGCTCCCAGGTGTTCGCGCATGTGCCCCTCCAGCACCTCCAGCATCAGGCCGTTGACGGCGCCGCGGATGGCGGCGATCTGCTGCAAAATGGCGGCGCACTCGCTCTCCTGCTCCAGCGCACTCTCCAGCGCCCCGGCCTGTCCCTTGATGCGGCGCACCCGTGCCAGCAGCTTCTTCTTGTCGTGGATGGTGTGTGACATGCAGGATCCTCTCGATCAATAAAACTATACTGGGGTATAGTATATTGCATTGTCGTTCTCAGGAGAAATTCATGTCATCCCTCGCCTCATCCCACTGCCACCAACCCGTTGTGCACGAAGGCAATCCGCTGGCCGAACAGAAGACCCGCTGGGCCGTGCTGCTCACTGTCATCATGATGGTGGCGGAGATCGGCGGCGGCTGGTTCTACAACTCCATGGCGCTGTTGGCCGATGGCTGGCACATGAGCTCCCACGCACTGGCGCTCGGTCTCTCGGTATTGGCCTACCGCGCCGCCCGCCACTTTGCCCGTGACCACAGATTCAGCTTCGGCACCTGGAAGATCGAGGTGCTGGGTGGCTTTACCAGTGCTCTCTTGCTGGTGGGGGTGGCCGGCATGATGCTGTTCGAATCGGTGTTCCGGCTGCTGGATCCCAGCCCGATCCACTACCAGCAGGCTATTGCCATCGCCATCGTCGGCCTGCTGGTGAATCTCGCCTGTGCCTGGCTGCTCAAGGATGATCACGGTCACCACCATCATCATCATCACGGCCATGGGCATGGCCACCATGATGATCATCACGACCACGATCACTCGCACGATCATCACCACGGCCATCAGGATCTCAACCTGCGTGCCGCCTACATCCACGTGCTGGCAGATGCAGCCACCTCGGTGCTGGCGATTCTGGCGCTGGTGGGTGGCATGCTGTGGGGCGCTGACTGGCTCGATCCGCTGATGGGCATAGTGGGTGCCGGACTGGTCGCTGTATGGGCCTGGGGGCTGCTGCGCGACTCCGGCCGGGTGCTGCTGGATGCCGAGATGGATGCCCCGCTGGTGACGGAAATCCGCGAGGTGATTGCCGAGCTGCCGGAGACCGAGATCCGCGATCTCCACGTCTGGCGAGTGGGGCAGCAGCAGTATGCCTGCGTGCTCTCCCTGCTGATGATGGCGCCCCTGTCGGCCAACCAGATCCGCGAGCGGCTCGCCATCCATGAAGAGCTGGTACATGTCACCATCGAGATTGCGACCGAATAAAAGCAAACAGGGGGGCCTTGGCCCCCCGGTTTCAATGCCGTTGGCGCTCTGATGTCAGTGCGGTTGCCCGGTGATCTCCTCCTGCGGCTTGTGTTGCCAGACTGCGCCCAGCAGCAGCTTGAGCAGCAGTTGCGGTGGGTTGTCGAGCAGTTTGCCGGACTCCAGCAGCAGCTGTCCGTCGGCACCAAAGCCAAGGCTCGCATCGACGGTGCCATCTTCGGCGACCACCTGGAGCAGACCGTTGAGGGCACCGCGCTCACCTGGCTGGCAGCGTAGCCGCAATTCGCGGGCCTCTCCCAGCAGAGTGAAGGCGCGGCTCAGGGGAGGTGAGTCCTCATAGTCGGGCCAGTTGAAGAAGTGATACTGTTCGGCCAGGGTGCCAGCCTGCTGGCAAAACTGGTCGAACAGCTGACCGATCGCCTGGTACTCCAGATCCAGCCGTTGCGCCTGTTCCTCAATCCTTTTCATCACCTGCTCCTTCTCTATCCACTTGATCGAAAATTGTTTTTCCCGACCCGGTGACCACCGTTAGTCAGATATGAGGCCAAATTGCCGCGGGGTCTGTGAGCCGGATCCAAGTTTCCATCTGAAAACGTTATCTTGTTGAAAAAGTTTGGCTTTTCTGCCTGCTTGCTCACATTTGCAACGATTTTCGCTGATTAAGATGGCACCACCTGGCAATGACCGGGTGCTCGATTATCGAGACTAACTAAACAGCGGGAATTATAAAAATATGGATATGAAAAAGACCAAAGTGGCGCTGGTAACAGCCTCACTGCTCGCGCTTTTGTCTGGCTGTAATGACAATGGTTCTGACTCCTCCGGTGTGAAACCTGTCCCTCCCACACCACCTACCCCTGAAGTGACTGATGGGCCTGTTGCCCGTTTACCCAAGATGGATCCTCCCAAAGAGCTGCTGATGGCCGGTAACAATCAGGCGGTGATTGCCCTGGTCGATACCCAGACCGCGGCAGCCAGAAGTGCCGAAGGGCCCTTTGCCAGCTACAGCCTCCATCTCTGGAACAATGAGGCCTGCTCTGCCACCGAGGCGAGCGGTCTGAACAGCGGTTGGGATGACAAGAGCAAGAGCCCAGCAGCGGCTGACAGCTTTGGCCCGGCCTGGGTGGTGCCGCTCAGCAAGCTGGAAGGTTGCATCAACTTTATCGCTCGCAACGGCGATCTGGCCAACCTGACCGGCAGCGACATGAAGGTGATCTTCCAGGATCATCCGGATCGCACCGTGGCCATCGTGGCCGGCAAGAAGGAGGTATTTGGCAGCCGTGCCGAAGCCTTCACCGCCGCGTTTGGCGTGGCAGGGGCCAGCGCTCATCTGATCGATGGCAACACCCTGATTTGGCAAGGGGGCAAGGACAAGCCCCATGTTCGTCTCTATTACACCGACTCCGGCACTATCAAGGCCAATGCCGATGGGGTATTTGACTTCCCCTATATCACCCTGACCGCGACCGCTCTGACCGCCGAGCAGCAGGCCAAATATCCGCATCTCAAGGATGCGGCTGCCTTTGCCCTGCCCAGCGGCAAGGATCTCAAACCCCTGCTCAAGGGGGAACTGGTGGCTATCGGTACCGATGCCGACGGTATCCTGCAGGGGGCGACCCTGGTGCAGAGCGCTGGCGCCCTCGATGCCCTCTATGCGACCGAGGCGACCAAGCTCAGCTATGGTGCCGTGGTAGATGGCAACCGGGTCACCTTCCGTCTCTGGGCGCCGACCGCCAAGTCGGTCAAGTTGGCTCTCTACAACGCCAGCCACCAGAAGAGTGGCGAGGTAGCGATGACCTTTGACAGCGCCAGCGGCAGCTGGAGTTACGAAGGGGGTAGCGAGCTGATCGGTAAGTTCTACCGCTACGACATGGAGGTGTACCACCCGCTGAGCCGCAAGGTCGAGCACTATGAGGTGACCGACCCCTACTCCCTGAGCCTCGCGATGAACTCCGAGTTCAGTCAGGTGGTGGATCTCAACGATCCGGCCCTCAAGCCGGAAGGGTGGGATAGCCTGAAAGCACCCCACAGCCAGCAGAATCCAGCCGATATTACCATCTATGAAGCCCATGTCCGCGATCTCACCGGCAACGATGATTCCACCCCGGTGGAGCATCGCGGCAAGTTCCTCGGCCTGACCGATCATGGCACCAAGCCGGTCGCCCACCTGCAGGCGCTGGCCAAGAGCGGCGTCAGTCATTTGCATCTGCTGCCGGTGTTCGACATAGCTACCGTCAACGAGGATCCGGCCAAGGTGGCCAATATCGGCGATGACTTCAGCAAGCTCTGTCAGGTCAATCCGGAGGTGAAAACATCCAAGTTTGGCACTTACTGCGGCGGTGGCCAGACTGTCGGCCAGGTGCTGGATGCTCTCAAGTCGGGCGACAGCAAGGATAACCCGCAGGTGCAGGAGCTCTCCGGCTATCTGCGCGGCGTCGACTCCTTCAACTGGGGTTATGACCCTTACCACTACACCACGCCGGAAGGCTCCTACGCTACCAATGCCGAGGGTACCCAGCGCATCCTGGAGTTCCGCGAGATGGTCAAGGCCATCAAGCAGAATATCGGCATGAACGTGGTGATGGACGTGGTCTACAACCACACCAACGAATCCGGACTTGGCCCCAAGTCGGTGCTCGACAAGATAGTGCCCTGGTACTATCAGCGCCTCAACCCGGAGACCGGCTCGGTGGAGAACTCCACCTGCTGCTCCAACACAGCGCCGGAGCACGCCATGTTCGCCAAGCTGATGGATGATTCGCTGGTGACCTGGGCTCGCGACTACAAGATCGATGCCTTCCGCTTCGACCTGATGGGCCACCACCCGAAAGATCAGATGGTGCAGGCGCTGGCCGCGGTGAAGAAGGTCAACCCGGATATGTACTTCTACGGCGAGGGGTGGAACTTCGGCGAGGTGCAGGATGACAAGCGCTTCGTGCAGGCGACCCAGAAGCATCTGGGCGGCACCGGCATCGGCTCCTTCTCCGACCGCTTGCGGGATGCGGTGCGCGGTGGCAGTCCGTTCGACGGTGGCGATACCATTCGCGAGACTCAGGGCTTTGGCAACGGTGCTTTTGTCTATCCCAATGAAGCGAGCAAGGTGACCAGGGATCAGGCGCTCCATCTGGCGGATCTGGTGCGTCTTGGCATGGCGGGCAACCTCAGGGACTTCGTCCTGACCGACAAGGACGGGGTGCCGAAGAAGGGCTCCGAGATCGACTATAACGGCCAGAGCGCCGGTTATGCCAAGGATCCGGGGGAGGTGCAGAACTATGTCGACAAGCACGACAACCAGACCCTGTTCGACAACCTGAGCTACAAGGCACCTGCCAGCGCCGATCTGGTGCGGATGCAGGGGGTATCGCTCGCCACCGCCATGCTGGGGCAGGGTATCCCCTTCACCCACGCCGGTGTCGAGCTGCTGAGATCCAAATCCATGGAACGGGACAGCTACGACTCGGGCGACTGGTACAACAAGGTCGACTACACCCTGGCTGACAACAACTTCGACAAGGGGTTGCCGCGCAAGGATAAGGATGGCGACAACTATCCGCTGATCGAGAAGGTGCTGACGCTCAATGGCAAGCCAAATGGCACCGACATGGAGACCATGGTTGGCTTCTATCAGGAGCTGGTGGAGCTGCGCAAATCATCGCGTCTGCTGCGTCTTGGCAGCGGCGCCGAGGTGATCAAGCGGGTCGATTTCCGTAATACCGGCCCGGCTCAGGTGCCCGGGCTTATCGTGATGACGGTGGATGACGGCGTCAATGCAGGAGCGGATCTGGATCCGGCCATCGACGGTCTGGTGGTGATGATCAACGCCACCAACCAGAGCCAGAGTATCGGCGATTTCCGTGATGGCAACGATCAGCCGATCGACCTGAGCGGTTTGCAACTGAGCTCAGCTCACCACGCTGGCAACAGTATCGCCCGCGATGCCGCTGTCAGTGGCGGCACCCTGACCCTGGGGGCCTGGTCGGCCGCTGTGTTCGTCAAGCCGCAGTCCGGTGCGCAGGGAGCGGGTCTGCCGCTTGGCAAGAAAACCGACCTGAGCACCCTGCCACCGTTTGGCAACACGGGCATCTTTGTGCGTGGCTTCCTGGGTCAGTGGGATGCGGTCAACCAGATGAGCTTTGATGGCAACTACATGTACGGGCTGACCGTGCCGGTCACCGATGGCCAATTGGGTCAGACCACCCTGAAGATCGCCGATGCCAGCTGGAACATCGCCAACTATGGCAAGTGTGCGCCGAGCGATGTGCTGACCGTTTCAGCCCCTCTTACCCTGTGCAAAGGGGGGAGTGACGTCGGTATGACCCTGAGCAAGGCGGGTAACTACAAGTTTGTCTTTACCGCCATGGACAAGGAGAAGCCGACCCTGAGCGTCAGCGTGGCGGATGCAACACCCTAGGCAAACCCATTGAGCCCGGGGGATGGCTCGGCGTCCCCGGGTTGAATTCCACCTCGCCAAGGGTGGGATAATCCGAGAGAGTAAGCAAAGCGCGACTGCCGACCGGCAGGCGCGCTTTTTCTTTTACGGGGTGCCGTGAGAGAAATGAGAGGAAAAAGAAAAGCCGTCCCGGTTGGGGGACGGCTTTTGGTTGGGATGTTATCGGCTGGCTTAACGCTTGCGCAGCAGGCGCAGGGCGTTGGCGGTGACCAGTGCGGTGGCACCTGTATCGGCCAGCACCGCAATCCACAGGCCGGTGATGCCGAGCAGACTGGTGACCAGGAAGATGGCCTTCAGTCCCAGTGCCAGCGCGATATTCTGGTGAATATTGGCCAGCGCCGAGCGGGAGAGGCGGATCATCGCGGCGATACCGCCGAGCTGGTTGTGAGTCAGCGCCGCATCGGCTGTCTCCAGTGCCACGTCGGTGCCGCCACCCATGGCGATGCCGATAATGGCCCGCTTCATGGCCGGGGCATCGTTGATGCCATCACCGATCATCGCGACTTTCTGCGAGCTGGCGAGTTTGGCAATCTCATCGACCTTTCCCTCCGGCAACAGGCCGGCGCGCCAGCCCATCCCAAGTTCACCGGCGATGGCCTCGGCGGCGCGGGGGTTGTCGCCGGTCAGCATGATGCTCTGCAGCCCGAGCCGGTTGAGCTCTTGCAGCGCCTCTGCCGCTTCCGGCCGGATCTGATCCCGCAGGGCCAGCAGGGCCACCGGCAGAGCCTGTTCGCTGCTGCTCTGGCAGAGCACGACCACCGTCTTGCCCTGCTTCTCCAGCATGGCGATCTGGGCCTGTTGATCTTTGCTCAGCGTAGCTATCCGGCTCGGTGCCAGCAGTTGCCACAGCTCGCCGTTGATGCGCCCTTCAACACCCATGCCCGGCAGGGCTCGCAGATCGCGGGCTTCTACCTGTGCCAGCCCCTGCTCGTTGGCGGCGGCCACCACGGCACGGGCCAGCGGGTGGTGGGAGCCCTGCTCGATAGCGGCAGCCAGCGCCAGCAGTTCGCCATTGCTCTGACCATTGAGGCTCACCAGCTCGGTCAGCTGCGGCTTGCCCAGGGTCAGGGTGCCGGTCTTGTCAAACGCCACAGTATCGATATGGGCCAATCGCTCCAGTGCGGCACCACCCTTGATCAGGGCCCCCTGCCGGGTTGCCGCGGCCAGTGCGGAGGTAACCGCTGCCGGGGTGGAGATGACCAGCGCACAGGGGCAACCGATCAGCAGCAATGCCAGCCCACGATAAACCCACTCATCCCAGCTCTGGCCGAAGACAAGGGGCGGCACCAGCACCACCAGCAGGGCAACCAGCATCATGGCCGGGGTATACCAGCGGCTGAAGCGGTCGATAAAGCGCTCGATAGGGGCGCGCTGGCTCTCGGCCTCCTCGATGAGGTGCAGGATGCGGTCGATGGCGTTGTTGCCCGGTTCCGATACCACCTCAAGACGCAGTACCCGATCGGCAGCCAGACTGCCGGCCGGCACCTTGTCACCCTGGCGGCGTTCCACCGGGATGGATTCACCGGTCAGGGCACTTTCGTCAAACGCACCGAGGGCGTCGAGCAGGCGGGCATCGGCTGGGAGACGGGCGCCCGGGGCGATTTCGATAATGTCGCCGGGACGCAGCTCATCGGCGCCGACCTCTTCGCGCACCTCGCCCTCGGCAGTGGTACGGATCCGCAATGCCTTGTCAGGCACCAGCGCCATCAGGGCGGTGACCCCAGCCCGGGCGCGACCGGCGGCGTAGGCCTCCAGATGCTCACCCAGCATGAACAGCAGCAGCACCATGGCTGCTTCGGCGGTTTCGCCGAGGAACAGGGCGCCCACGGCGGCGACCGTCATCAGGGTCTCGATGGCGAAGGGGGAGCCGCTCTTGGTCAGTGCCCACGCCTTGCGGGAGATGGGCCACAGTCCCCAGAGGGTGGCCAGGGTAAAGAGCGGCTGACCGATCTGGCTCGGCAGCAGGGCCGCCACCAGCATCAGGCCAGCCAGCGACAATGGTTGCCAATATTTGGCGAGCAGGGTCTGCAGCGGGCCGCGCTCACGGCCGGGCTCCTGCTTGCCGTTGCTCTCGCCCTTAAGCTGGAAGCCGGCGGCCAGTACGGCGGCAGTCACGGGATCAGGGGAGAGGCCGGGGGCCAGATCCACCACCAGCTTCTCGGTGGCAAACAACACTCGTGCCTGCTGGA
This sequence comes from Aeromonas jandaei, assembly GCF_037890695.1. Taxonomy (NCBI): domain Bacteria; kingdom Pseudomonadati; phylum Pseudomonadota; class Gammaproteobacteria; order Aeromonadales; family Aeromonadaceae; genus Aeromonas; species Aeromonas jandaei. The sequence goes on from NZ_CP149571.1 coordinate 1,431,962, forward strand.
CACCGTTGACGCGGCTGACGGCTGTCTCGATCTTGCGAGCGCAGCTGGGGCAATCCATCCCCAACACCTGCCAGCTGTGGCGACTGTTGCCTTGCGCCGGTGCGGTCAGCGGCTCGACAGGAGCCTGCGCATCGTGGTCATGATCATGATGGTCATGGTCATGGTCATGGTCATGGTCATGGTCATGGGATGAATTCGCTGTGCAGCAGCTCCGGGAGTGCGCGCCGCCTAGGGGGGGCTCTTCATCTCCCGGGGAGTCGCACTTCTCGAGATCCTGATGGTCATGAGAGGTGGCGCCGCCACAGCAGCTGACTGGCGCGGCATTGTCGCAGCAGTGACTGTTATGCTGGTGCTCGGTGGAGGAGCTGGCCTTGCTGACAGCCTTGATGGGCGCCGCAGCATGCTGGGTGGAGCAGCAGGATTTGCTCATGGTGTGTTCCTCTTGGCTGGATCCCGCCCCTGCGGGATCCTGAATAACTGAATCGAGTGTAAACCTTGGTGTTATATCCAAGGTCAACCCCCTTTTTATCGCGTTGGTGGTTCGGCCGGGGAGGCGCCATTTTTCCAGCTATATCCCTGTGGTTGGCGGGTGTTTGTGTACCCCCGGCACGCCTATACTGGGAGGCCTGATTTTTACAACACCAATAAAGGACATGACACATGAGCAACTCAGTCACTTTGCAAGGCAACCCGGTTTCCGTCGCTGGCCACTTCCCGCTTGCCGGTGAGCAGGCCAAGCCTTTCGCTCTGGTGGCCAAGGATCTTTCCGACCTGACCCTGGCGAGCTTCGCCGGTCAGCGCAAGATCCTGAACATCTTCCCGAGCGTCGATACCCCGACCTGCGCTACCTCTGTGCGCAAGTTCAACGAGCAGGCCAGCGCTCTGAACAACACCGTCGTGCTCTGCATCTCCGCCGATCTGCCGTTCGCCCAGTCCCGCTTCTGCGGCGCCGAAGGGCTGGACAAGGTGGTGACCCTCTCCACCCTGCGTGGTGCCGCCTTCCTGCAGGATTACGGCGTGGCCTTCTCCTCCGGCCCGCTGGTAGGTCTGGCAGCCCGTGCCATCGTGGTGCTGGATGAAGAGAACAAGGTGCTGCACAGCGAGCTGGTGGCCGAAGTGGCCGACGAGCCGAACTACGCCGCCGCGCTGGCCGTGCTGTAAGAGGCTGAGCGTAAAAAATCCCGCCTTGGCGGGATTTTTTTATGGGGAGAGAACCTGTTCAGGGCTTGGTGGACTTGGTGGTTACCGATTCAGCCCTGGCAAGCGGGGATGGTTGCCAATCCACATAGGGTCGGTGGATTTTCTCGTAAATCTCGGCCAGTTTGCCGGAGGCGGCGAGTTGCTCGATGGCGCGACTTATAAATTCGTCCATTTCATCCCCGTTTCCCCCTTTCTGGATGATGAAAACATCCTCGAAATCGCCAAAGAATTCACGGTGAATATTGGTCAGTTTCAGACTTTTCAGCATGAGATCTGCCTCTTCCTGGGCCCAGACAAAGGCGTCGATGCGACCCCGAGATAGCTTGCGCAGTGACTGCTCGATACTCATCGAACGCTGTACCGGGAAGGGCATATAGTCGGGCACGGCTTCGATCAGCAGATCCCGTTTGGTGGGAACTATGCCATAAGCCATGTCAGTGGTGACCGGATTGGCGGTATTGCTGTAAATCACATGGGTCACCTTGCCAAAGCTGCGGGTGCTGAAGCGGTAGGGCAGCATGTCGACATCCTTTAGATTGCGGATGGCGGGCAGGCCGAGATCGGCTTTGCCGGCGATCACCCCGACCATGGCTCGCGCAATGGGATAGATAGTGATCTTGATGGTCACATCGGGGTAGAGATCGTCGATGGCGTGCACCAGATCGACGAAAGGGCCCGTCTTGTCGGCATTGATCAGCCCCGGTAGCTCGCCAAGGTGGGCATTGATGATGCGAACCGGTTTGGCCTGAGTGGTGGCAGTGTCACTCGCCGTGCTGCGGGAGAGGCCGAGGGTGACGCTGCCGGTCAGGGCTGCAGCCAACAGCAGGAGGGGGATGTGTCTGATCATGGCTTCTCACTCTTTGCATAGGGTCAGGACAAGTGTAGCCATCCCCCTCTCTCTGCCGTGCCATAACGGATTGGGTTTTACTTATCTCTCCCTGCTCACTAGACTTCGCCTCCACCTCTTCATTCAGCCGATATCTGCGTAACGCCATGACCTTTAACGAACTCGCCCTCGCGCCCGCCCTGCTGGCAGCCCTGCCAACCGACCTCAAGCACCCGACCCGGGTACAGCAACTGGCTATCCCTGCCGTGCTGGCGGGACGGGATCTGCTGGCGCTGGCCCGCACTGGCAGTGGCAAGACGCTGGCGTTCGGTCTGCCGCTGCTGCAGCGGCTGGATCCCGCCATGTCTGAGGTACAGGGTCTGGTGCTGGTGCCGACTCGCGAGCTGGCCGCTCAGGTGAGCGGTGCGCTGCAAGGCTTTGCCGATGCGCTGGGCGTGCGGCTGGTGACCCTGTGTGGCGGGGTAGCGCAGGAGCTGCAACAGGTTGAGCTGGCGCAGGGGCCGCAACTGCTGGTGGCGACGCCGGGGCGATTGAGGGATCTGCTGGGTCAGCAACTGCTCAATCTGGCCGGGTTGCGCACCCTGGTACTGGATGAGGCGGATCGCCTGCTGGAGATGGGCTTCTGGCCCGATATCCAGTGGCTGATGAATGGCATGCCGGTCGGGCGCCAGACCCTGCTATTCTCTGCCACCCTGCCGGGCGAGCTCGATGAGTTGGCAGCCAGCCTGCTGAAGGCACCGGAGCGGGTGGAGGCGGATCCCCGCAACAGCGTGGCCGACGATATCGAAGAGCGGCTCTATCTGGTCAACAAGAGCAGCAAGGTGCCAGCGCTCATCAGCCTGCTCAAGGAGCAGGCGTGGTCGCAGGTATTGGTCTTTATCAGTGCGCGGGATGATGCCGACGGCGTCGCCAGAAAGCTGGCCAAGGCGGGTATCGCGGTGGCGGCACTCCATGGCGAGAAGGAGCAGGCGGTGCGCGAGCAGGCTCTTGCTGATTTCAAGGCGGGCAACATTCGGGTGCTGGTGGCCACCGACCTGATGGCGCGCGGCATCCATGTTGAGGCTCTGCCGGTGGTGATCAATCTGGATCTGCCCGCCAGCGCCCCCGTCTATGTGCACCGCATCGGCCGTACCGCCCGGGCCGGGCGCAGCGGGTTCGCCATCTCGCTCACCTGTCATGGTGAAGCCGATATGCTGACTGCGATCCGCACCCTTACCGGACGTGAGTTGCCGGTGAGTGAGCTGGCCGGCTTCCCGGTCACCGACCAGCCAGCCAGCGGGGAGGGCAAGCGCCCACCCCGCGACAAGCAGGCCAATCGTCGCACTCAGGCCAAACGCAGCGTCAAGCAGTTCAAGGGCCGGCGCTAACTCTCTGTTCGTTGGCGAAAAAATCGCGCCTGAACCGGCTTAGCTGCTCTTCGCGGTACTGCTGCCACGCGGTAGGCGCCATAGCCCCCTGCGCGGTGGCCAGCTGCTGTTCCAACGCTGCGAGCTGCTGCTGATAGCGGCTGCGCTGATCCAGCTGTTGCTGGCGGTTGGCGGCAAACTGCACGGTCGCCTCTGCTCGATCTGCTGGCAGGAAGTGGCGAGCCAGCGTCGCCAGCTCCTCATCCCCCCACAGCTGGCGAGCCTGCTGCAAACGGGCATCCGGATTGAACAGTTCGCCCGCCAGATCCGGGTGAGCTGCCGCCCACTGATCCTGCAAGCGGCTGAGGGCGTCCAGTCGCTCGGCCAGTGATAACTGCTCACTCTCCTGAGCCAGCTCCTCCAGCGCCAGCGCATAGCGCCCCTGTAGCCGATACAGGCTCTCTCCCTCGCCAAGCCAGCGGGCCTCTGCCCCTTCCAGATTGGCAAGCCGCTCGGCCAGCGGCAGATCGCTGTCGTTTACCTCGCTGGCGAGCTGCTGGCTCAGCTCATCCGGCATAGCATGCCAGCTGGCGGGCAGTGGTTCGCTGCGAGCAGACGACGCTGTGGTGGCCTGCGAGCCGGCGACCGTAGAAAGCGGCACCTGAGCCGCCACGTTGGCTGGTCGGGTCGGCTGGCTGGCCGGAGCCCGCTGCTCTGGTGTTGTTTGTTCGCCGAACAGGTTGAACAGCAACAGTGCCGGCACAGCCAACGCCAGCAAGCCGTGGTAACGTTTCATCGGCTTATCTCTCCCTTGACCGGGAAGTGATCGGAGAGGTTGCTGGCGGGCCAGAGGCTGGCGGCGCTGCTGCGCGGGATCCAGACCGTGTTGAGGTTGTGGCGTACGGCGCCGTACTCCCGGCTCACCACCAGATAGTCCAGATACTCGACGTTGGCTCCGCCCGAGAGCGGCCCGCCGGCATAGGGGTTGATCCTGGGATCGAAGGTCGCTTCGGTATAGCCGCCGTAGGCTGGCTCATCGGCATTGAGGTTGGCCAGCATGCCGGCGTAATCGTCGGCAAACTTGCGTTTGTTGACGTTGAAGTCGCCGCCGTAGATGACGGTGTCGCTGGCGGGGATCTTCAGGCTGGCAGCCAGAGCGCGGATCTGGCCGAACTGGGTCTGGCGCAGCTTGCGCGCCTCGTCGGTGTCGAAGCTGGCGGTGTGGGTAGCGAACAGGTGCCACGCTTTGCCCCCCTTGATCACCTCGGCGTACATCACCCCCTTGTCGGCGAAGCAGTCGGTGCCGGTGCATTGGGGATAGACCAGCTGTGCCTCCCGCACTATCGGATAGCGGCTGACGATCACTACACCGCCGTCGTGGACGTTGACCCCGGGTTTGTCGAGCACCCTGGTCTGGTAGGGATACTCTTTCGCCAGCGCCTGCAAAAAGCCCTCGCGGCGGCCATCGAATACCTCTTGCAGCAGCAGGGCGTCATAGCCCTTGAGATGCTCTGGCAGCAGAGCCAGCCGCTCACCGATGCTGGAGGCGATCACCGGCAGCGCCCAGACGTTGTAGCTGGCCACCTTGAGCCTGTTTTCTGCCGGTTCCGGCTGCTCCCGTTTTTGGGGGGGCGTGATCATATAGTGCAGATCGTCGTAGCGGCCGGTGAACTTGGCGGCAAAGGCCAGCTCTTGTGGCCCCGCCACGCGATGGATCTCCCTATCGTTTTGCCAGCCGGATGCGCTGGTCGGCGTCTCGCCGCCGTGCTGCAAGGTGGTGTTCCACCAGGTTCCCTCCATCAGCTGGTTGAGCCGATAGACGTCGCCACTCGCTGTAGTCACGCGGGTTTCGAACAGATAGCTCTTGCCCGCCTTGACCCCCTCATAGCGATTGAAGCTGAGCACCATGGCACTCTCCCATGGGCCCAGCTCGGTGCGGTGCTGAAGCCACTGACTGCCGGGTTGCAGCTGGCCGGTACCGCTTTGGCGGATGTCGATCTGGAGCGGTTCAGGGCTGTTGTTGGTGAGATAGACATCGGTATCGGCCAGTGCCAGTTGCGGGAACTGGCTGACCAGCAGCAGGGCGGCATAACTGAGGGGTTTCTGCATCACAGGATCCTTTTGGTTGCAGGGCAATGGAAAGTGACTGTTATGGCGAATGCAGAGGTCAGCTTGTTTACATTTTGGTTACAAGTAAATGAATTGGTTTTGTTTGGAGCTTTGTGGAGCTGTAAAGCGAGCAAGGCAGCACGCTTAAAGAGAGAGGGGGAGGAGCGAGGGAAGGCGCCCGTGTCGGGCGCCTGCAGGCGTTAGTGGTGGGCCAGCGGATAGGTGAAGAGCGCCAGATGCGCGAAGTTGAAGGCGAAGTGCACTGCGATGGCGACGCTGAGGCGGCCGCTTAGCTGGAAGGCCAGACCATAACAGCAGCCCGCAAGGGCAGCGAAGAGCGCCAGCAGGCTCCGCCCGGCAGGTGGATGGCGCCAAACAGCAGGGCGCTGGTCACAATGGCAAACCAGGGTTTGCTGCGGCTTGCCAGCTCCTGCTGGATCGCGCCGCGAAACAGCGCCTCTTCCGCCACACAGGTGAACAGCAGATTGTTGAGGGCAAACAGCCACCACCAGTGGGGCAGCCCCACCTCGGGGCGCAGTGCTCCCAGTTGCCAGGCAATGCCGAATAGCGCCGCCAGCGGCAGGATCAGCAGAGCCAGCGGACGCCAGCGAATGCTCCCTCCTTTGCCGAGCAGGGTAGGGAAGGCGAGCAGCAGGGCGAAGATTAGCAGCGGCTTGTCCAGATTGAGGTACATGTTGAACGGCACGCTGCTGGGGCCAGCGAGCACCTTGTCCAGCACCTTGAGATTGCTGAAGCCGTGGATGAAGTGCAGGGTCAGCGCAAGCGACCAGACAATCAGTGCAACTCTGGCCATGGTCGCCCAGCGGGGGGGCAGGGTGGGCGTGCGCCACGCCAGCAGCAATCCCGCCAGCGTGATGACCAGCGCAGGCGGCGTGATGCGGCCAAGCCAGAGGGCCAGCAGCAGAGAGAGGCCTAGCAGGCCAAACGCGGGAAGGCGCTGGCGCAGCAGGGCAAACAGCACGGCCAGCGCCAGCGCGCCCCAGATAAGCGAATCGGGCAGGGGTAACATTGGATCTCCTTGGTCGAGGCAAACGGCCACCTTAACAAGGGGCCGCCGCGAGAACAACCGCGCAGCAGGTGGTCGGGCCCCTTCTCTATACTCATCACAGGGTGAAGGGGGAGTTGGTGATGAAGCACTATCTGTGGTTGTTCTGTTGTTGGTGCACCTTGTTGCAGGCAGCCCCCGTGCTGCTGGCGACCGGGGAGTTTGCTCCCTATAGCGGCAAGGAGCTGGCTGCAGGGGGCGAGACTACCCGGCTGGTGACCACTCTACTGCAAGAAGCTGGTTATCAGGAGGTCAAGATTGACTACCTACCCTGGCCCCGCGGCTATCAGCTGACCCTCAACGGTCTGGTTGCGGCAACGTTCCCTTATGCCTGAGCCGCCGAGCGGGCAAATCTCTTCTACTACAGCGCCCCCATTCATATAGATCGCCTCTCCTGGTTCACCTATCGAGGACGTGGTGGGGCTATTCAGGCTGGTCGTTGGCAAGGGCTGCGGGTCTGTATCCCATTGGGGTGGAGTACCAGCCACGCCGACGGGGTGATCAAGCACTTTGGCATGGCTTTGCAGCGTCCCAAGACGCTGGATCAGTGTCTGCAACTGCTGGATCGCAAGCGGGTTGATCTGTTGCCGATGAACGAGACAGTGACCCGGGATGCCAGCCGTAAGCTGTTTGGGGAACCCTGTCATTTGCAGGCATTACCCTATTTTCGCCAGAGCGACACCTTCTACCTGATCATTTCACGGCATTATCCGGATGCGGCCCGTCTGCTCGAGCGTTTCAATTATGCTCTGGCTGCAGCCCGTGCCGACGGGCGTTATGATCAGCTGGTTTCCCGCACGGGAGAAGGCATTGATTGTCACTAAGGTGGCAGGGGCAGAAACAACAAAGCCGGAGCAGTGGCTCCGGCTTTGTTCATTCAGGGGACGCGATTAGCGGCCTGATTCGGCGATGACGCGGGCGATGATGTCGGCGCGCTGGTTGGCATCCAGCTCACCCAACGCGATCAGGCCAGCCTTGAAGATGACGTTCTTCGGCAGGCTGACATCATCCAGGGTGGTGATCGCTTCAACGTGCATGCCGTTCAGACGGCTGGCATCGCGCGGGCTCAGGTTGACCTGAGTGTTCAGCACCTGCTTGCCCTTCTTCTTGGGTTGGGCGGGTTTCTTCGGTTGATCCTGCTCGTCTTCCGGCAGCTCGTCATCAAAATCGTAAATAGACATAGTCAATCCTGTTGGTTTGGATGGTCGACCGCAGTGGCCGACCAGAATAAGCGAAACGGGGTCAATCAGCCCATATCCTCGTTGCGGATAAAGGCGCGCCAGGAGGTGAGCACCTGGGCAAAGTCTTCCAGCCCGCACATGGCCAGCTGTTCATCATCGTAGTAGGCGAGATCGTCGAGATCCTCGCCCAGTTCGATATTGAGGACGTTGGCTTTCACCTCCGCCTCTTCGTGGGTCAGCAGCAGAGAGTAATCCCCGCCGGTGAGCCGGTATTCGGTGCGACTCCGACTGGATAGCTGGTCGATGATGGTGAAGAGCTCGTCGATCTTCTCCTCATCTTTGCCCACTTCGTCGATCAGCCACTGGCCGATGGCTTCATGGCCCATGGAGAAGCGGGCGCGATAACCACCGAACGGGTCGCGGCGAAATTCATAATCCATAGCGCACTCCAAATCGGGGGGATGGGCCTGCACGAAGCCGTGGTGGCAGCACCAAATCCTGCTCCATGGCGGGCTCACATCGGGTAAAGTGGCCTATTCTAGCGATCCCCCTCTCGCTTGTCTTGATGATGTGGCATCTTTGCCCCGCAGCAGGCGCTTTCCTGCGGGTTGCCGAGTCCCTTCTTTGGAGATGTTATGCAGCTAAACGATACCCTGGCGCGCCAGATTGTGAGCCGGGCGATGAAGATCCTGTCGTTCTCGGTCAACGTGATGGACGAACACGGTCTCATCATTGCGTCCGGCAATCCGGAGCGGCTCCATCAGCGTCACGAGGGGGCCGTGCTGGCGCTGACCGAAAACCGGGTGGTGGAGATCAGCGAAGCGACCGCCCGCGAGCTCAAGGGGGTGCGTCCCGGCATCAATTTGCCCATCGCCTATCAGGGGGAGCTGCTGGGGGTCATCGGTATCTCCGGAGATCCGGACATCGTTCGAGCTTACGCCGAGCTGGTACGAATGACTGCCGAGCTGATCCTGGAGCAGGCGGCGCTCACCGAACAGCTGCAGTGGGACAAGCGCCACAAGGAGGAGCTGGTGCTGCAGCTCATTCGTGGTGAGGGGCGGGTCGATCAGCTGCAGCAGGCGGCCCGCTTCCTCGGGCTCGATCTCGGCCAGCCGCGGGTGGTGGCGGTGCTGGCACTGGAGGAGAGCGATCCGGCCCGACTGCGAGAGCTGGTACATCTGCTGGAGAACCCTGAGCGGGACAATCTGGTGGCCATCAACGGTCTTGACGAGATAGTGGTGCTAAAACCGGCCCAGCTCAGCGACGGCCTCTGGCAATCGGCGCAGGAGCGCAGCCGCATCAGGCAGCTGCTGGCGCGCATCCCCCACTTCAAGGTGCGGATCGGGGTGGGGGATTACTTCGCCGGGATCGACGGGCTGGCGCGCTCCTACCAGACTGCGCGCGATACATTGCGCCACGGCATGCGCCAAGCGCCGCGCAAGCAGGTCTACTTCTTCGAGGATTACCGCTTGCCGGTGCTGCTCGGCAGTCTGGCGGACTCCTGGCAGGCGGATCAGCTGCGCACACCGCTGCAGAAACTGGCCAGGGAAGATGGCAAGGGGGCGCTGCAGAAGACCCTGCGCCAATATTTCTTGCAGGATTGTGATCTGCATCGCTGTGCCGAGGCCTTGTTCATTCACCCCAATACCCTGCGTTACCGGCTAAGCCGGATCGAGCAGATAACCGGATTGAATTTCAACAAGTTAGACGACAAATTTTTGCTCTATCTCGGCCTTAACCTCGACTTGTGATTGTTCAGATAGACAAATAAACCCTGTTTAAGGATGCAATATTTGGCCATTTGGCCAAAGCATTCTGATTGCAGATCTCCATAATGGCGGCCATTCACTCCCATTGAAGGTGTCCGTCATGATCCCGGTTACTGCCCTTGGCGCCATCGCGGCGCTCTCCATCGCCATCTTCCTCATTCTGAAGAAGGTTCCGCCCGCTTACGGCATGATCGTCGGCGCGCTCGCTGGCGGCCTGATCGGCGGCGCCGATCTCAGCCAGACCGTCGCCCTGATGATCGGCGGCGCCCAGGGGATCACCACTGCGGTGATGCGGATCCTGGCGGCCGGCGTACTGGCCGGCGTGCTGATCGAATCGGGTGCGGCTACCACCATCGCCGAGACCATTGTCAAGAAACTGGGTGAGACCCGCGCCCTGCTGGCGCTGGCGCTGGCGACCATGATCCTGACCGCGGTAGGTGTATTCGTGGACGTGGCAGTCATCACGGTGGCGCCCATCGCGCTGGCCATCGCCCGCCGTGCCGACCTCTCCAAGGCGGCCATCCTGCTGGCGATGATCGGCGGCGGCAAGGCGGGTAACGTCATGTCCCCCAACCCTAACGCTATTGCCGCGGCTGATGCCTTCCACCTGCCCCTGACCTCGGTCATGGCGGCCGGCATCATCCCGGGCCTGTTTGGTCTGGTGATGGCTTACTGGCTGGCCAAGCGTCTGAACAACAAGGGCAGCAAGGTTGCCGCTGACGAGGTGGTGAGCTTCGAGGGCACCAAACTGCCAGGCTTTGCCGCCGCCATCAGTGCGCCGCTGGTTGCCATCCTGCTGCTGGCCCTGCGCCCGGTCGCCGGTATCGTGGTGGATCCGCTGATTGCGCTGCCGCTCGGTGGTCTGGTCGGTGCCCTGATGATGGGCAAGTTCAGCAAGGTGAACCAGTTTGCGGTCTCCGGTCTCTCCCGCATGGCACCGGTGGCCATCATGCTGCTGGGTACCGGTACTCTGGCGGGCATCATTGCCAACTCCGGCCTGAAGGATGTGCTGATCAGCGGCCTGACCGCCTCCGGTCTGCCCTCCTACCTGCTGGCCCCCATCTCCGGTGCCCTGATGTCGCTGGCAACCGCCTCGACTACCGCCGGTACTGTAGTGGCTTCCAACGTATTCAGCTCCACCCTGCTTGAACTGGGCGTCAGCGCGCTGGCGGGTGCCGCCATGATCCATGCCGGTGCCACCGTGTTTGACCATATGCCCCACGGCTCCTTCTTTCATGCTACTGGCGGCAGCGTCCACATGGGCGTGGGTGAGCGACTCAAGCTTATCCCCTACGAAACCGCGGTCGGTCTGACCATTGCAGCTGTCTCTACCCTGATGTTTGGCGTGTTTGGCCTCGCCTAAGGAATTGATATGAAAATTGTTATTGCCCCCGATTCATTCAAGGAGAGCCTGAGCGCCATGGCGGTGGCTGATGCCATCGAGGCCGGTTTCAAACAGGTGTTGCCGAACGCCACCTACGTCAAATTGCCGATGGCCGATGGCGGCGAGGGCACGGTGCAGTCACTGGTCGATGCCACCGGAGGCCGCATTCTGCCGGTCGAAGTGACTGCCCCCCTTGGCAACAAGGTACAGGGTTTTGTCGGCTTGCTGGGCGATGGCCAGCGCGCTGTTATCGAGATGGCCGCCGCCTCCGGTATCCATCTGGTCGCTCCCGAGCAGCGCAATCCGCTGCTCACCTCCAGCTTCGGGACCGGTGAGCTGATCCTGGCCGCGCTGAAGATGGGAGTGAAGCACCTCATCCTCGGTATCGGTGGTAGTGCCACCAATGACGGCGGTGCCGGTATGATCCAGGCGCTCGGCGGCAAGTTGCTCAAAGCCGATGGCTCAGCCATCGAGCTGGGTGGCGCCGGTCTCGCCGGGCTTGCGACCATCGATCTGAGCGGTCTGGACCCGCGTCTGGGCGAGCTGGTTATCGAGGTGGCGTGCGATGTGAACAACCCGCTGTGCGGCCCGAAAGGCGCCTCCGCGGTGTTTGGCCCGCAGAAGGGGGCGACCCCGGAGATGGTGCAGCAGCTTGATGCCAACCTTTCCCGTTATGCCGACTGCATCGAGCAGGCCCTTGGCAAACAGGTGAAGGATATTCCGGGGGCGGGCGCTGCCGGTGGTATGGGGGCCGCGCTGGTCGGTCTGCTCGGTGCCGAGCTCAAGCCCGGTATCCAGATCGTCATCGAAGCCCTGAAACTGGCTGATGAAGTGGCCGATGCGGATCTGGTCATTACCGGTGAAGGTCGTATCGACAGCCAGACCATCCACGGCAAGACGCCAATCGGTGTCGCACGCTGTGCCAAGCAGTTCGGCAAGCCGGTGATCGGTATCTCCGGCTGTCTGACCGACGATTGCGGCGTGGTGCACGAGCACGGGCTGGATGCGGTATTCGCCGTGGTCAACCGTGCCATGTCTCTGCCGGAAGCACTGGAGACCGCCAGCACCAACATTCAGCTGACTGCGCGCAACGTCGCGGCACTCTATCAGCTCAAGGGCTGATCCGGTTCGGCCGATGGGCGCCATCGGCCACCCAATATCCCCGTTTGGGGCATCTCCCATCCTGCGAGATGTCTGGCTGCCCTAGCACTTCTTTGCCGATCCTCTGTGATCGGCTTTTTTCTTGCAGCATCGTCTAACAGCCATGTTCGGCGCCATGGGGCTGCGTGGTTTCTATAGGCGCATTCCGCCCTTTCCGGCATAGTGGTAGCCACACGAACAAGGAGAGACCCATGATCCTGCTGACTCTGGGCGTCGCGCTGTTTACCCTGATCCACCTCTATCCCTGTTTTGCAGCGGCGCATCGGGCACGGCTGCGCGAGCGGCTCGGGGAAAATCGCTACAAGGGGCTCTTCTCCCTGCTGGTTTTCGTTGCCATCGCCTGCATCATTGCCGGCTGGCGCACTGTCCGGCCATTTCCGCTCTATTTCCTGCCGGATTGGGGGCCGCTGGCCATGATGGGGATGATGCCCATCTCCCTCATTCTCTTTTTTTCGGGGCAGGGCCCCAACCATTTGCGCCGCTGGCTGGTTCATCCGCAGCTGCTCGGCACCCTGTTCTGGGCCATTGCCCACCTGCTGGTCAACAGCGAGGCGCGTTCACTGGTGCTGTTTGGCGGTATCGGGCTGTGGGCGCTGGTGAGCATCGTCTGGATTTCGGTGCGGGACTGGCAGAAGTATCCACGCCCCGAGGCCAACTGGACCGGTACCGGCATCAGTGTCGGGGCCGGGCTGGCGGCCACGGCGCTGCTCATCTTCTGGGGCCACGGTTGGCTGACCGGCATTCCTCTCCATTGAGAGTGAACCGCCCCGATGCAAGGGACGTATCAGAGAGAAAACCACAAGGAGTGTTGCCGATGAAATGGTTAGCGCTGTTGTTGCTGCTTGGCAGTGGCATGGCATCTGCCGCCTGTCCCGACTATTTCAATGTGGAGATGCGCGAGCTCAATAGCACCCAGCGCCACAATCTCTGTCAGCTGACCGAGGGCAAGGTGGTGCTGGTGGTCAATACCGCCTCCTACTGCGGCTATAGCGGCCAGTTTCGCGATCTGGAGAAGCTTTATCAGAGCTACAAGGACAAGGGGCTGATTATTCTCGGTTTCCCCTCCAACGACTTCTGGCAGGAGGCGGGCAACGAGAACAAGACCGCCGAGGTGTGCCGCCGCGACTATGGCGTGACTTTCCCCATGTTCAACCGGGTGGCTGTGCGTGGTTCTGATGCCGTGCCGCTGTTCAAGGGGCTGGCGGCGGCCGCAGATGGCGATGAACCGAGCTGGAACTTCCACAAGTATCTGGTGGGGCGCGATGGCAAGCTGATTGCCAGCTACGGCGCCAACCAGAATCCGTCTGATGATCCCCTCAAGTTGCAGATCACCCGGGCGCTGGCGCGCTGACCCTACCCCTTGGCGAGGAGCTCTGGAATAATGGGCTCCCGCCCTTTCAACCCGGTTATCCTGTGCTGCAACGTCTTCCGCAAATGGTGATCTTCGATGCGCTGGTGCGCGAGCAGGGGATCTCTGCTGCCGCCCGTCGTCTCGGCGTCTCCAAATCTCACATCAGCAAGCAGCTGGCGCTGCTGGAGACCGCCCTTGGCGCCCAGCTGGTACAGCGTACTACCCGTCGCTTCGCCCTGACCGAGCTGGGTCAGGAGTATGCCCGCCACTGCCATGCGCTGGTGGCGGTGGCGCAGGAGGCGAACTCGATGATCGCCGAGCGGCGCGGCAAGGTGAGTGGCGTGCTCCATCTCGGGGTGGGCCAATCTTTCGGGCGGCTGCATGTCATTCCCCATCTCAAGGCGTTTCAGGATCGTTATCCCGAGCTTGAGCTGGAGGTCTCCCTGTTCGATCACAAAACCAATCTGGTGGACGAAGGGCTGGATCTCTGGCTGACCACCTATGAGGACAAACCGGAAGGGCTGGTCGGGCAGCGGCTGGCCGATATCGGCTTCGTGCTGGCGGCCTCGCCGGATTACCTGTTGAGCCACGGCACGCCGCTCCACCCGAAAGAGCTGGCCCAGCACAACTGCATCACCTATCAGAGCCGGGAGCGGCGCTATCACCAGTGGTCGTTCCGTCAGGGCAAGGAGCGCCAGACGGTGCAGGTTGCTGGCAACTATCGGGTCGACATGGCGGAAGCGGTGCGCGATGCGGCGTTGGCCGGACTTGGCATCGCCTATATCGCCAACTACTTGCTGGACAAGGAGTTACAGAGCGGCAAGCTGATCCCGCTGCTGCCGGAGTGGCGGCCGAATCAGCAGATGGCGGTACACGCCGTCTATGCCCGGCGCGAACATCTGGATCCCAAGATCCGTCTCTTTATCGATTTCCTCAAGGCCCGCTTTGGCCCGGAACCCTACTGGGAGCAGCGGCTGGCCCCCTGGCTCGGTGGTCGATTGTCCGGCAGTGAGGAATAATTGTTTTTAAATGGAAACACTCGATTTCTTCTGATACTAAAATCGAGCCAAATCAGCCAGTTGGCGCAACCGGTATCGTGCAAACGTTTTTTCTAACAGGCCCGTAACCAAGTGGACTTGCAGTGACGGGGGGAGAGGCGCAGAATCCGCGCCCATCTTTTTCCCCACCTGATGGAGTCCCTATGATTGCCCTGCTCGGCATCCTGAGTATCCTGGCGCTTGCCGTGATCTGCTCTGATAATCGTCGTCGTATCCCGTTGCGAACAGTTGGCCTTGCCCTCTGCCTGCAGGTCATGTTTGCTGCGCTGGTGCTCTGGCTGCCTGCTGGTCAGCACGTGCTGAACGGGGTGAGCGAGAGTGTCAGCAGCGTGATTGGCTACGGTCAGGAGGGGATCGCCTTCCTGTTTGGCGATCTGGCCAAGTTCAAGCTGGGCTTCATCTTTGCCTTCAACGTGCTGCCGGTCATCATCTTCTTCTCCGCGGTGATCGCCATCCTCTATCACATCGGCATCATGCCGCGGGTCATCGCCCTGCTGGGCGGCGGTCTGCAGAAGCTGCTGGGCACAGGCCGTGCCGAGAGCCTCTCCGCCACTGCCAACATCTTCGTCGGCATGGTAGAAGCGCCGCTGGTGGTCAAACCCTATCTCTCCAAGATGTCCGACTCCCAGTTCTTCGCGGTGATGAGCTGTGGTCTCGCCTCTGTCGCGGGCGGCACTCTGGTCGGTTACGCCAGCATCGGGGTCGAGCTGAAATACCTGATTGCGGCCGCCTTCATGTCCGCGCCAGCCGGTCTGGCGATGGCCAAGATCCTGGTGCCGCCGAGTGTTGAAGAGGTGGATCACCATCAGGATGTCGAGATCCCCCGCGCCACCAACGTGATTGAAGCGGCTGCCGATGGTGCCATGGCCGGCCTCAATATCGCCGTGGCGGTCGGTGCGACCCTGCTGGCCTTCGTCGGTGTGATCGCCATGCTCAACGGTCTGCTCGGCTGGGCTGGCGGTCTGGTGGGGCTGGATCTGAGCTTCCAGATCATTCTGGGTTGGTTGTTTGCCCCGGTATCCTGGTTGATCGGTGTACCCTGGGAGCAGGCACAGGCTGCCGGTGCTCTGATCGGTACCAAGATCGTGGTCAACGAGTTCGTCGCCTTCATCGCTCTGGTGCAGGATCAGACCCTGAGCGAGTCGAGCAAGGCCATCGTCACCTTCGCCCTGTGCGGCTTCGCCAATATCTCCTCCATGGCCATCCTGATCGGCGGTCTGGGCGCCATGGTGCCGGAGCGCAAAGGCTTTATCGCTCGTTACGGCATGCGTGCCATCCTCTCCGGCGTGCTGGCCAACCTGATGAGCGCCTCCCTCGCAAGCATCTTCCTCGCCCTGTAACAGGCCTGGATCATTCGTAAAACAGGGGCGCCATCATGGCGCCCTTGCTGTTTTCCCGAATAAAAAGCCCCGACCTGAGTCGGGGCTTTTTGTTGCGCTATTCAGTCAACGTAGAAGGTTTGCTGGAAGGTGAGGACCTGCTGCTGACCGCCCCCCATGATCTTCAAGGTGAACTGGTAGGTATCTTCATTGCGGTAGGGGAGGGTTGCCAGATAGTAGATGGCATCCCCCTCCTTGACCTCCTGGAAGCTGAGGTTGCGGATGGTGCCAGTGAGGTTCTTGGCCTCGCCGGTGACGGAAACAGCCTGGGCCTTGCCCTGCTTGTCCTGCACCGCAATGTTGATGATGCCGTTGTAGCGGCTGCGCTCCAGACCGTAGGTTTTGGCCACCTCGGGAGTGAGGAAGCTGGAGTTGAAGGCGTTGTAGTGCACCTGCCAGGGGCCCAGCTCCTTCATCTGTTCAGCCCGCAGGGGCAGGGTCATCAGCAGAGCCAACAGGCAGCTCATCCAGGCTGTTTTCATGGTGTCATCCCTCTCGTATCAATGTTGGCTCAGGCCGGATTGTCCAGCAGAGCGCTCACTTCCGGTGGCAACTGTTTGGGGCTGTCGATGGCGACCGTCTTGTGTCGCCCCAGCTCGCCCCGCACTATGGTGACCTGCCCTTTGGCCACCTTGAACTGCTTGGCCAGAAACTTGATCAAATGGCTGTTGGCCTGGCCATCGACGGGCGGTGCCGTGATGGCCACTTTCAACTCTTCTCCGTGCAATCCGACGATCTGATCCCGGCTCGCCTTGGGCTGGATCATCAGATGCAGTACCAGCTCATCCCCCTGTAGCAGGACGGCAGGCATCAAATCATCCACCACAGCTGGCCGAACAGGTCGCCCAGCAGATAGTTGATGGCCTGCAGCCCGATAAAGGCAACCAGCACCGAGAGATCCAGCCCGCCCAGCGCCGGCAGCACGCGGCGGATCGGAGAGAGGAAGGGCTCGGTCAGCTGGTACATCACATATTCGATGGGGTTGCGGCCCTGGCTGACCCAGCTCAGGATGGCGCGGATCAGCAGTACCCAGAAGATCATCGAACCGGCCTTCTTCAGCACGGTCAGCACGGCAAACAGGCTGAGACTGAGCCAGTCGGCCAGCAGCACGTTCATGCTCTTGAGCAGGGCCAGCTTGAGGAAGGCGACAGCCAGTGCCAGCACCACGGAGGCGAGATCCAGCCCTCCCAGACCCGGGATAACCCGGCGTAGCGGCACTACCAGCGGGTTGGTCAGCTTGACCACCATCTGGCTCATGGGGTTGTAGAAGTCGGCACGCGCCCACTGCAGCCAGACGCGCAGCAGCACCACCATCAGGTAGAGATCGAAAACGGTGTTGATCAGAAAGTAAGCGGTGTTCATCTGGGCTCCTGTCAGAAAAGAGTTTCCATTTCGGCGGCGCGAGCTACGGCTGCCTGCATGGCGTTGGCAGTCAGCGGCATCAGCCCCTGCTGCTGGAATGTCTTGATGGCTTCGGCGGTTGTGCCGCCCTTGCTGGTGACCTGTTCACGCAGGGTTTGCAGCGACAGTTCGGGATTTTGCTCCACCATGGCGGCTGCACCGAGGGCGGTCTGCTGCACCAGCTGGCGTGCCTGCTCGGGTGAGAAGCCCATCGCTTCTGCCTCTTCGGCGATCGCCTGCATAAAGAGGAAGAAGTAGGCCGGGGCGCTGCCGGCAGCGGCGATGACGCTGTTGATGCCGGACTCCTGCTCTACCCAGAGAGTCTTGCCGACCGCCTGCATCATCTGCTCGGCAAAGTCGCGATCTGCGGCGGCAATATGCTCGGGCGCATAGAGGCCAGTCATGCCCAGACCCAGCAGGGCCGGGGTATTGGGCATGGTGCGGATGATACGGTCGTGACCACCGGCCATCTCGGCAAGGCGAGCAACCTTGATGCCGGCCGCGATGGAGACGAGCAGCTTGCCCGCAAGGGAGCCCAGCTCGGCAACCAGTGCTGCCAGCATGCCGGCCATCAGCTGTGGTTTGACCGCCAGCACGATCACCTCGGCATGGCGGGCAGCCTCGGCATTGGACCGGGTGGTGCAAATGCCGTAGTCGTTGGCCAGCGCATCCAGTTTGGGCTGGCTCGGGTTGGCGGCAGTGATAAGCGTTGCCGGATAACCCGCCTTGACCAGACCGGCGATGATGCTGCGGCTCATGTTGCCTGCGCCGATGAAGGCGAGCGTCCTGTGCTGTTGCATTAAAGGCTCCTGTTGCTTGGTGGGGTGCTGGCACGCGGCGTGCGTTGCCTGCGCTCGCGCACCTGCTTATGAGTAGTCGCGGGCGCCGAAGATAGCGGTGCCGACCCGCACCATGGTGCTGCCATGGGCGATCGCCAGTTCAAGATCCTCGGTCATCCCCATCGAGAGGGTATCGACGCTCGGGTATTGTCGCGCAAGCTCGGTGAACAGAGTCTGCATACGGGCCATTTGGGCGGCCAATATGGTCTCGTCACTGGTGTGTTCGGGAATGGCCATCAGCCCGCGCAGCACCAGCCGTTCATTGTGAGAAACCAGTTCGGCAAGGCGGAAAATCTCTTGTTCCGACGTTCCGGATTTGCTGCTCTCTCCGCTAATATTGATTTGCAGACAAACATTTAGCGGCGCCATGCTGGCAGGGCGCTGATTGTTCAGACGTTCGATCAGCTTCTCTCTGTCCACGCTTTGCACCCAGTCGAACCGTTCGGCAACCAGCCTGGATTTGTTCGATTGCAAAGGGCCGATAAAGTGCCACTCTATGTCGTTATATTCGGGTTGCTGGCGCAGGGTGTCGATCTTGGTGGCCGCTTCCTGAGCGTAGGATTCGCCAAAGCAGCGCTGGCCGGCAGCGTGAGCGGCCATCAGGGCCTCAAGGGGTTTGGTTTTGCTGACCGCAAGCAACCGGACCTGCTCCGGATCGCGGCTCGCCCCTCTGGCTGCCTGGGCAATACGTTCTTTTACCTGAAGCAGGTGCTGGGCAATCTGGTTCATGTTTCGTTAGTGATCTTGTGATGGGAGAATGACAAATCTATGGATATCACAGAGTTATTGGCTTTCAGTGTAAAGCATAAAGCGTCGGATCTACACCTGTCCGCCGGGGTTCCCCCGATGATCAGGGTTGATGGCGAGGTTCGCAAGATCAATTTGCCCGCCCTGGAACATCGGGAAGTGCACGCCCTCATTTACGACATCATGAACGATCACCAGCGCAAGGAGCTGGAGGAGAACTTCGAGGTCGACTTCTCGTTCGAGGTGCCCAATCTTGCCCGCTTCCGGGTCAACGCCTTCCAGCAAGCGCGCGGTTCCGGCGCGGTATTTCGTACCATCCCCAGTACTGTGCTGAGCCTCGAAGATCTCGATGCGCCGGAGATCTTCCGCAAGATCGCCGAGTTCCCGCGTGGTCTGGTGCTGGTGACCGGGCCGACCGGTTCCGGTAAGTCGACCACGCTGGCGGCCATGGTCAACTACATCAACGAGAACTTCCATCACCACATCCTCACCATCGAAGACCCCATCGAATTTGTGCACGAGAACAAGCGCTGTCTGGTGAACCAGCGGGAAGTGCACCGCGATACCAAGAGTTTCAGCAATGCCCTGCGCTCGGCACTGCGGGAAGACCCCGACATCATTCTGGTGGGCGAGATGCGCGATCTTGAAACCATTCGCCTCGCCATGACCGCAGCCGAAACCGGCCACCTGGTATTTGGCACCCTGCACACCTCGTCGGCGGCCAAGACCATCGACCGTATCATCGACGTCTTCCCCGGCGCAGAGAAGGACATGGTGCGCTCCATGCTCTCCGAATCCCTGCGGGCGGTTATCTCCCAGACCCTGCTCAAGCGTATTGGCGGCGGTCGGGTGGCAGCTCACGAGATCATGATGGGGATCCCGGCGGTGCGTAACCTGATCCGGGAGGACAAGATCGCCCAGCTCTACTCGGTGATCCAGACCGGGATGACCCACGGCATGCAGACCATGGATCAGAGCCTCAAGCAGCTGGTCAGCCGTGGCATGGTGGCGTCTCTCGACGCCAAGGCCAAGGCGGTTGACCCCAACAGCATCTGATGATGCCGGATCCAGGGAGGGATCGATGATGAATCTGGATGAACTGCTGGGCCAGCTGGTAGAGAAAAAAGGGTCGGATCTCTTTGTGACGGTGGGGACGTCCCCCACCCTCAAGGTGAACGGCCATCTGCTCTCTTTGGGAGGCGAAGCGCTCGATAAAAAAGCTGCTCTTACGCTGGTGAGGGAGACCCTGAGCCCCGAGCATTTCGAGCGCTATATCCGCACCAGGGAGGCCAACTACGCCATTCACCGCGAAACCTTGGGCCGGTTTCGGGTCAGCGCTTTCTGGCAGCAGGAGCTGCCGGGCATGGTGGTTAGGCGTATCGAGACACGTATTCCTACCTTCGATGATCTGCAACTGCCCGTGATCCTGCAGGAGGTCGCATTGGCCAAGCGTGGACTGGTGCTGTTTGTCGGCGCCACCGGGGCGGGCAAATCGACCACCCAGGCGACCATGATCGGTTATCGCAACCAGCATGCCGACGGCCATATTCTGACGGTGGAGGACCCGGTAGAGTTTGTCCATCAGCATGGCCGCAGCCTGATCACCCAGCGGGAGGTGGGGATCGATACCGAGTCGTTCGATGTGGCGTTGAAAAGCTCGCTGCGTCAGGCGCCTGACGTCATTCTGATCGGCGAGATCAGAAGCTCTGAGACCATGGAGTTTGCCCTGCAATTCGCCGAGACTGGTCACCTCTGCCTCGCGACCCTGCATGCCAACAACGCCAACCAGGCGCTGGATCGCATCCTCCATCTGGTACCGCAGGAGAAGCATCGCCAGTTCCTGTTCGATCTCTCCTTCAACCTCAAGGCCATTGTCGCCCAGCAACTGGTACCGAGTGTGGATGGCAAGCGGCGCTGTGCGGCGTTCGAGATCCTGCTGAACACCCCGCTTATCACCGACATTATCCGCAAGGGGGAGATGCACCGGCTCAAGGAGGTGATGACCAAATCGACCGAGCTTGGCATGCAAACCTTCGATCAATCGCTCTTCAACCTGTTCTGCTCCGGCCAGATTGGCTACAGTGAGGCCCTTGCCCATGCCGACTCGGCCAACGACCTGCGGCTGCTGATCAAGCTTTCCGGCCGTGATCAGCTTGGAACTGGTACGCTGGACAATGTGACGCTGGATGAATGAACAATGGGGCCGGGCTGCGGCTCGGCCCCACGCAATAAAGGAACCTTATGCTGATTGTGGTCTCCCCGGCCAAGACGCTGGATTACGAGTCACCGCTGGTGACAACCCGATTCACCAGACCCGAGCTGTTGGATCACTCTGCAGAACTCATCAAGCGGGCTCGCCAACTGAGCCCGGATCAAATTGCCACCCTGATGAAGATCAGCGACAAGCTGGCGGGTCTCAACGCCGCCCGTTTTGCCGAGTGGCAACCCGACTTCACTCCGGCCAATGCCCGTCAGGCGCTGCTGGCCTTCAAGGGGGATGTCTACACCGGGCTGGCAGTAGAAGATTTCAGCGAGGCCGATTTTGACTTCGCTCAGGTGCATCTGCGAATGCTCTCCGGTCTCTACGGCGTACTGCGCCCCCTCGATCTGATGATGCCCTACCGGCTTGAGATGGGAACCAGGCTCGACAATAGCCGTGGCAAGGATCTCTACCAGTTCTGGGGCGAGGTGATCACTCACCACCTCAACGACGCGCTGGCCGCCCAAGGTGATGAGGTGCTGATCAATCTGGCCTCCGACGAGTATTTCAAGTCGGTACGACCCAAGAGCCTGAAAGGGCGGATCGTTACCCCGGTGTTCAAGGATGAGAAGAATGGCCAGTTCAAGATCATCAGCTTCTACGCCAAGAAGGCGCGCGGCATGATGGCTCGCCACATCATCAAGCACCGTCTGACCGAGGTGGAGCAGCTGACCGGTTTCAACGCCGATGGCTACTACTTCGTGCCGGAGGAGTCGGACGCCAATACCCTGATGTTTAAACGCGCCGAAAATTAATTACAAAAAGAGGGAACCAATCTTTCGACCCGCGGGTCTGAATATGTGAATCCTCTGTTGTAAGCACTTTTTATTCGCCGACGTTTGATACGTCGGCTTTTTTATTGCCGTTTTTATTGTCCATCGATTGCCTTCGCGGGGACTATGTGGTTCAGATAGACTCAAGACAGGGAGTGAGTCGTCGCGAGGTTTATATGGAACAGAAAAATGCCATTCGGCAGGTTGCCGTACCTTGGGCTCCGTCCCGCCAGCTCCCGCCCGGACTGGTCGTTGCCGAGCTGCATCAGGATCTCTGGAGCGACTCCCTGACCATCATGCTGGGTCGGGCGCGCAGCATCGATCTGCCTCCGCAAATCCTCTGCCGGGTCTATTTCCGCCACATCTACGCCCTGCGGGTGATCGAAGATTGCGATCTGGCGGAGGGGAAGGATAGCCACGCCATCGAAGAGCAGATCCAGCTCATCACCCCATCCCGTTTCGCCAGCTGGTTCCATCAGGAGTCTGATGGCCTGCATCTGGACGAAGATTTGCAGCACTATCGCATCTCGACCTGGGATTACTGCGCCGACGTACTCACCTCTTCGGCTCCGGAGCTGCAGTTTGTCGCCCCGCGAGAATCCTGATCCGGTCATCGTCTGGTAGCAACAAGGGGGGAAGGCCGTTTCAGCCTTCCCCCTTCTCTTTACAGACGAATTCTTCCGGACACAAAAAAAGCGCCTCAAGGGAGGCGCTGGGGAAAAAAGACAGATTGGAAGCGTCACATGGGTGCTACTTGGAGTGGTGAATGAGCCGTGCCACTCAAGTATGGAGCCATCATGCCAGCTGCTATCTGAAGTAGTTCTGAGACAATTCTTCATCCTCTGTTCATCTTCTCGACACGTTTTCAGCAAGGTGACCGAGGCTCGCCTCTGCTGCGATGATTCTTCAGCGCACCGCGTTTATGAGGTCAGGACAAACGGCGCGTGACGCTGCTCCAGCTCCAGTAGCCAGCGTTTGATGGGAATGCCGCCGGCATAACCGGTCAGCTCGCCGTTGCGGCCGATCACCCGGTGGCAGGGCACTATGATGCTGAGCGGATTGCGCCCGTTGGCGGCTCCCACGGCTCTGACCGATTTGGGATTGCCGATGGCGTGGGCAATCTTGAGATAGCTGACGGTTTCACCGTAGGGAATGTCACAGAGGACGCGCCATACCGCTTGCTGGAATGGCGTGCCACGGGCAGCCAGCGGCAGGTCGAATTGCTGCAGACGACCGGCGAAGTAGGCGACGAACTGCTCGACGAAGGGAGCAAGAGCCAGATCATCCCGTTGCCACTCTGCGGTCGGCGTTACCGGCTGCTCCCCCCGCACGAACTCCACATAACGCAGCCCGTCCCGATCGATGGCGATGAGCAGAGGGCCACGGGCGCTGTCGCAAAAACTGTATTTCATGCTGTGATCCTCGGGCCAGGGTTAGTCCAGTACCAGCTTGCCGCGGGTCGATTTGATCTCCCCCTTGCGCTTCTTGGCATCAACCCGTTTGCGCTGGGAGCTGCGGGTCGGCTTGGTGGCATGGCGGGCCTTGGGACGCCACGCCGCCTTTTTCAGCAGTTCCACCAGACGGCTCATCGCCTCCTTGCGGTTCATGTCCTGACTGCGGTGGCTCTCGACCCGGATCAGGATAAAACCGTCATGCACCCGGCTGTCGCTCAGCTTGTCGAGCCCCTCCTTGTAGAGCGGGGTGAGGCTGGGAGAGTTGCGGTAATCGAAGCGTAACCAGACGGCGGAGTCGGTCTTGTTGACGTGCTGGCCACCGTTGCCCTGGGCCCGCATGGTCTGGAATTGCAGCTCATGCCAGGGGAGGGTAATGCTGTTGGAGATGACTAACATACTGCTGTGCTCTTGTTTGGTGCAGTGGCGCTGGCCGCCACAGCGTGGTGCCTCATTATGGGGCGCGTGGCAGGCCGATCCTGGCTCGCTTTGGGGGTTGCTCCGTAATTAGACGCTATCTTCATGAAATTTAATAATAAAAATACTTGGCACAAGAATTGATTCCCGGTTTATGACACACCATGGATTGGGAGCAACCAGATGAAGCTGATTAGTGCGATTATCAAACCGTTCAAGCTGGACGATGTCCGCGAGGCCATTGCCAACCTGGGGGTGGAGGGGTTGACCGTGTCCGAGGTCAAGGGATTTGGCCGCCAGAAGGGACACACCGAATTATACCGGGGGGCCGAGTATCAGGTCGACTTTTTACCCAAGGTGAAGCTGGAGATCGCCACCACGGATGACAACGTGGAAGGAGTGATCGAGGCGATCTGCAAGGCGGCCTATACCGGCAAGATCGGTGACGGCAAGATCTTCGTGTATGACCTGTTGCAGGCAGTGCGGATTCGTACCGGCGAGAACGACGAAGAGGCGCTCTGATCGCCGGTTTGTCACCTCACTTGCCATAGCAAAACCCGATTGGGGCTGGATGGGATTCTATCCGGCCCTTTTATTTATGCCGCGTTTAAATATGTGAACTTCCCCCGCCACTCCTCCTTGATCTCGCAATTGGAATATGCAGAATGCAAACAGCAATTGTTCTCACTCGATTTAGCAACTCAAGGAATGGATGATGAAAATGAAGATGCTGGCACTGGCTTTCTCTGCATTGGCAGCCCAGTCTGCGTTGGCGGCAGGAGAGGTGAATGTCTACTCCAACCGGCAGGATGAGCTGATCAAGCCCATCATCCAGCAGTTCGAGAAGGAATCGGGCATCAAGGTGAACGTGGTGTTTGCCAAAGAGGGGCTGAACGAGCGTCTGGAGCGGGAAGGCAAGCTCTCTCCGGCCGACCTGATGCTGACAACCGATATCAGCCGTCTGACCGATCTGGTAGACAAGGGGCTGGTGCAGCCGGTGGAGAGCAAGATCCTGCAGGAGAACATCCCCGCCAGCTATCGTGATCCGGAGAACCGCTGGTTCGCCCTGACCACCCGGGTGCGTGCCATCTACTCCAGCAAGGATCGCCTCGGCAAGCTCGATACCATCAGCTACGAAGATCTGGCCAAGCCGGAATTCAAAGGGAAAATCTGCACCCGCAGCGGCAAGCATGAGTACAATGTGGCGCTGGTCTCCTCGATGATTGTCCATCACGGCATGGCCGAGACCAAAACCTGGCTGGAAGGGGTCAAGGCCAACCTGGCGCGCAAACCGCAGGGCAACGACCGGGATCAGGTCAAGGCGATCAAGGATGGCATCTGTGACCTGTCGCTCGGCAACAGCTACTATCTGGGCGCCATGTTGAAGGATCCGGCGCAGAAAGCCTGGGCTGATGCCGTCTACATCAACTTCCCGAATCAGGCCGACCGCGGTGCCCACGTCAACGTGAGCGGCGTGGCCATGACCAAGTATGCCAAGAACAAAGAGGCCGCTCAGAAGCTGATGGAGTTTCTGGCTGGCGACACCGCCCAGCACATGTATGCGGACGTGAATGCCGAGTATCCGGTCAAGGCCGGGGTCGAGCCTTCCGCCATGGTCAAGTCCTGGGGCAGTTTCAAGTCTGACGCGCTACCGGTCAGCGATTACGCCAAGCACCGCAAGGACGCCTTGCAGTTGCTGGATGAAGTGAAGTTTGACTTGTAATTCAGATGGGGCCAATGGCCCCATCAACCTCTGTGGTCTCATGAAAAATTGTGGATGGATTACCGGCAGCTGGGCAACAGCCCTGCTGCTGGCTTTGCCGGTGCTCGCTCTGCTCTTCTCAGCCTTCTCGGCTGAGGGGGAGCTGTTTCGCCACCTCGCCGATACCGTGCTGCTCGATTATCTGGCCAATACCCTGGGGCTGGTGGTCGGCGTGGTGTTGCTCAGCCTGCTGTTTGGCGTGCCCACCGCCTGGCTGGTGGCCATGTGTCAGGTGCCGGGGCGTCGTGCCCTGCAGTGGGCCTTGATGCTGCCGATGGCGATGCCCTCCTATATCGTCGCCTACGTCTATACCGACCTGCTTGACTACTCGGGCCCGTTGCAGGCCGGGTTGCGCGCCCTCTTTGGCTGGAACAGTCCGGCCGATTACTGGTTTCCGGCCATTCGCTCCCTTGGCGGCGCCGCCTGGGTGCTGGCACTGGTGCTGTTCCCCTACGTCTATCTGCTGACCCGCGCCTCCTTTCTGGAGCAGTCGGTCAGCCTCATTCACTCCAGCCGCCTGCTCGGCTGTACCCCGTGGCAGAGCTTTCGCCGCCTCAGTCTGCCGCTGGCGCGCCCCGCCATCATGGTGGCGGTGTCGCTGGTGGCGATGGAGACGTTGGCCGATTTTGCCACCGTTCACTTCTTTGCCATCAACACCCTGACCACGGCGGTCTACGACACCTGGCTCGGCTACGGCAGTCTGGCCACCGCGGCCAAACTCTCCTGCCTGATGCTGCTGGCGGTGGTGCTCTTGATCGCGCTGGAGCGCCGCTCGCGCAGTCGGCAGCAGGTGTTCCAGAAGTCGATGGGCCATGAGCAGCCGCTGCGCTATCCGCTCAGGGGGATGAGTCGCGCTCTGGCCGGTTTCTGGTGCTGGGGACTGGTGCTGGCCGGTTTCGGCCTGCCGTTCGTCATCCTGCTGGACTACGGGGTGCGCTACTTCGAGTTGTCGTGGACGCCGGAGTTCATCCGCTTCGCCGGCAACAGTCTGCTTATCTCGGCGCTGACCGCCCTGCTGGCGATGGGGATTGCCCTGCTGCTCGGCTTCTGCCGCCGCCTCGATGGCGGGATCAAGAGTCTGCTGCCGCTGCGCATCGCCGCCATGGGTTACGCCATGCCGGGCACCGTGCTCGCCATCGGGGTGCTGGTGCCGCTCACCGCCCTTGATTTTGCCATCAATGATCTGGCCGAGTGGTTGGGGCGTCAGGGGCCGGGGCTGCTGCTGACCGGCACCATCACCGCCATCGTGTTCGGCTATCTGGTGCGCTTCGTGGCCATCGCCATCGGCTCGGTGGAGAGCAGCATGGGCAAGATCTCTCCCAGTCTCGATATGGCGGCCCGCTCTCTGGGGCAGGGAGATGGGACCATGCTGCGGCGGGTCCATCTGCCGCTGGTGCGCCGCGGTCTGTTTGCCGGCGCCATGCTGGTGTTTATCGAATCCATGAAGGAGCTGCCCGCCGCCCTGCTGTTGCGGCCGTTCAACTTCGATACCCTGGCGACCCACGTCTACCAGTTCGTCTCGGACGAGATGCTGGAGCGCGGCGCGCTCGGCGCCATCGTCATCGTGCTGGTGGGGCTGTTGCCGCTGATCTGGGTCAACCGCACTCTGGACAGTCCGGGCCACTGAGTCGCCACGTCGGCCAATGAAATTGCATGCGGTGCGCTGAAAAAGGCCGCGCACCGCCAGAAACGAGAGGAAGTCAGCCTTGTCCTGTTTGCAGGTTGAAAATATCAGCTGCCGTTACAACGGCCGCAATGTGCTGGAGCAGCTCTCCCTGACGGTGGCAGACAACGAGATCGTCTGCCTGCTGGGAGCAAGCGGCTGCGGCAAAACCACGCTGCTCAAGGCCATCGCCGGCCTGCTGCCGCTGGCGGAGGGCTCGATCCGCCTCGGCGATACCCTGCTCGACGGGGCGGGTGCCAGCGTGCCGCCCGAAGCGCGCAATATCGGCATGATCTTTCAGGATTACGCTCTCTTTCCCCACCTGACGGTGGCCGACAACATCGGCTTCGGCCTGACCAAACTCGATCGCCGTGCCCGCCAGCAGCAGGTGGACGAGGCGCTGGCGCTGGTCAATCTGCAGGGGCTGGGGGATCGCTATCCGCACCAGCTCTCCGGTGGCCAGCAGCAGCGGGTGGCCATCGCCCGGGCGCTGGTGTGCAAGCCGCGGCTGATGCTGCTGGATGAACCCTTCTCCAACATCGATACCCAGGTGCGGATGAAGCTGATCCTCGAGATCCGCGCCCTGCTCAAGCAGCAGGGGATCGGCGCCATCTTCGTCAGCCACAGCAAGGAGGAGGCGTTCGCCTTCGCCGACCGACTGGCGCTGTTTCGCGCCGGTCACATCGAGCAGGTGGGCCAGCCGGAGCAGCTCTATCGCCGCCCGCAAAACCGCTTCGTGGCGGAGTTTCTCGGCGGGGTCAACTATCTGGCCGCCGAGGTGGTGGACAGCCACTGCGTGCAGACGGCGCTCGGGGTCATCTGTGGCAGCGAGCCCCATGGCCGCGCGGTGGGCGAGCAGTTGCAGCTGATGCTCAGACCCCAGCAACTGCTGCTGGAGAGCGCCGCAGATGGGGAGCTCAAGGTGGTGGAGCAGCAGTTCCTCGGCCATCACTGCCGGGTGCTGTTCGAGTGTGGCGATCTGCAGGTGGAGGCGAGCATTGGCGAGCCTCTTGAGGGGATGCGGGCCCGCATCCGGGTGGCGCCTCATACGCTGGTGTTGTTTGACCCTTTACCCTGAACGCGTGATATCGTCGTGAAATCAAAGAACTGGAGCTGCTCTGGTTTATAATCGCGCAACGCTAATAGCCCATAACGCTAACGCCTACTCAGGGGAGAGATATATGAAAGCCCAAGCCGGGATCTGCGCAGAGCCGAATCTGCACGCCCTCTATCTGATGTTCAATCGCACTGGCGATGCCGCCGAACTGGTCGGCCGTCTGGCCAAACTGCCCGCCCTGTGGCAGGCGGTTGCCGCCGATTTCCCCGAGGCCGGTTTCAGCGGTCTGGTCGCCGTCGGCGCCGATGCCTGGGATGGTCTCTACCCTGCTGCCCGTCCGCCCCAGTTCCGCAGCTTTATGGCGCAATCCGCCAACGGTCAGGAAGCCCCCAACACTCCGTTTGATCTCTTCATTCAGCTGCGTGCCGATCGGGTGGACGTGCTGCACCACGCCGGTCACCGCGTGATGGCGCTGCTGGCCGGAGTGGTAGAGTTGGCTGAAGAGGTGCGCGGTTTCCGCAATCTGGATTGCCGCGACCTGACCGGTTTCGTCGATGGCACCGAGAACCCGCAGGATGAGCACCGCGCCGAAGTGGCACTGCTGGCCGAGGGCGAGTTTGCCGGTGGCTCCTACATCCACGTCCAGCGCTGGGTCCACGCCATGAGCGACTGGGAGAAGCTGGCGCAAAAAGAGCAGGAAGACATCATCGGTCGCACCAAGCCCGACAACATCGAGTATGAATCTGCCGCCAAGCCGCTGACCGCCCACATCAAGCGGGTCAACCTCAAGACCCCGAAAGGGGAGTCCATGGAGATCCTGCGCCAGAGCATGCCCTGGGGCACCATGACCGAGCAGGGGCTCTACTTCATCTCCTGCTGCCGCACTCAGCAGCACTTCAACGCCATGCTGGCCAGCATGTACAAGGGGGAGGGCAGCCACTTCGATCACCTGCTGCGCTTCACCAGGGCAGTGACCGGCGCCGCCTTCTTCGCCCCATCGGAAGGTTTTCTGATGGCGCAGGGCAAGTAATAGCGGATGTGACAGCGCCACCTTCCCCCTCGTGCCGCCAAGTGCGCAGAGAGCGCCCGGTTGCCAAGAGATCGGGCGGTTGGGGTGGCTTGTCATGCTCCGGGTGCGGCTGACGCTGCTGACTAGATTGTTTCACTGGTGCAACGAAAATCAATTTCCGCCAGTGATAAGCGCAACAATCTCGATCAACATCGCAAGTGGGGGTGTAGAGATAGGGGGCAGAGCAGGCTCCCGATCTGCTGGCTCACCAAACAAAAATCCCGGCCTTGGCCGGGATTTTTCGTTCTGGCGTGACCGCGATGACGCGGTAGACCATTACGGGGTCTGTTCGAACAGCTCGAGGGCGGAGAGGTAGAGCTCTTCGATATCGGTGTCGCTGGTCGGGGTGATGAAGATGGTGTCGTCACCGGCGATGGTACCGAGGATCCCCTCTGCCTTGCCGAGGGAGTCGAGCAGGCGGGCGATCAGCTGGGCTGCGCCCGGGCTGGTGTGGATCACCACCAGTGCGCCGTTATGGTCGACATCCAGCACCAGATTCTTGAGCGGGCTGGAGGTGGTGGGCACGCCCAGTTCCACCGGCAGGCAGTAGACCATCTCCATCTTGGCATTGCGGGTGCGAACGGCGCCGAAGCGGCTCAGCATGCGCGATACCTTGGACTGGTTGATGTTCTCGAAGCCCAGTTCTTGCAGGGCAGTGACGATCTCTGCCTGGGAGCCAAAGCGCTCTTCTTTCAGCAAGGCTTTAAAGGCCTTGGCCAGTTTTTCTTGCTTGTCGTTATGTTTCATCTTGGTCTCACGAATGAGGAGGTGTGGCGGCCTGTTTCAGAGCCAGGCGGCAGATACGAACAGCGTGGCTATTTTGCATTCATATGCCGTTTTTTGCAAGGAAGCGGCGCTTGTTCTGCATATTGATTCAAAAATGGCTTGCATCAACCTTTATAAGGGATAGAATCGGGACGAAATTTTGAAAACTTATTCAATTGGGCTGTATGGGTATTGAATTAATAGGTATCGAGAAGTCCTGGCACAAGGTGCCGGTACTACAACAGGTGAGCTTTCGGACATCCCCCGGTGAGACCTTGGTACTGCTGGGCCCGAGCGGTGCAGGCAAGAGCTCGCTGCTACGCATGATGAACCTGCTGGACACCCCGGATGCCGGTGTTCTGCGTATAGGGGAAAATGAATTTTCTTTCCCGAGCTCCCTCTCCACTGCCGAATTCAACCGCCAGTCCCAACTGCTGCGCCGCAAGGTGGGTATGGTGTTCCAGCAGTACAATCTCTGGCCACACCTCACCGTGATGGAGAATCTCATCGAAGCACCGGTCAAGGTGCTGGGCATGAGCAAGGAGGCGGCCATCGAGAAGGGCGCCTACCTGCTGGCCCAGCTGCAACTGGCCGACAAGCGCGATGCCTGGCCGGCACGCCTCTCCGGCGGTCAGCAGCAGCGGGTGGCCATTGCCCGCACCCTGATGATGGATCCGGAAGTGCTGCTGTTTGACGAGCCGACCGCCGCCCTCGATCCCGAGATCACCAAGGAGGTGGCCGAGATCATCCGCACCCTGAGCCAGACCGGCATCACCCAGGTGGTGGTGACCCACGAGGTCGACTTCGCCCGCAAGGTCGCTAGTCAGGTGATCTATCTGGAGAAAGGGCGGATCATCGAGTCCGGCTCCGCCGCCATTTTCCAATCCCCGCAAACCAGCCGGTTTGCCGAATTCTTGATGCATTGATACTGAATCGATAAGGAAGCTGTCATGAAAAAGAGTCTGTTGCTGGTCGCAGCCATGGGGCTGCTGAGCACCTCCGTACTGGCCAAAGAGATCAAGTTCGCCACCGAGGCCACCTACGCACCGTTCGAATATCTGGACGACAAGAACGAGTTTCAGGGTTTTGATATCGATCTGGCGCGCGCCATCTGCGAGCAGGCCAAGCTGGAGTGCAGCTTCCACAACCAGGCCTTTGACAGCCTGATCCCCAGCCTGAAATTCCGTCGCTATGACGCCGCCATCGCCGCCATGGACGTGACCCCGGAGCGGGCTGCGCAGGTCGATTTCTCCGACATCTATTACGAAAACTCTGCGGTATTCGTTGCCAAGAAAGGCGCCTTCAAGGGGCCGGAAGGGCTGGTAGACAAGACGGTCGGCGTGCAGAACGGCACCTCCCACCAGTCCTATCTGGTGGATAACTGGGTGAGCAAGGGGCTGCTGACCGTGCCTTACGCCAGCTACCAGAGCGCCTTCCTCGACATGATGAACGGCCGCACCGACGGCGTGTTTGCCGATACCGCCGTCGCTGCCGACTGGCTGAAGCAGCACAAGGAGTATGCCGTGGTGGGTGCTCCGGTGACCGATGCCAAGTACTTCGGTACCGGCTTTGGCATCGCGGTGGCCAAGGGCAATCAGGAGTTGCTGACCCAGCTGAACAAGGGGCTGGCCGATATCAAGGCCAACGGCACCTATCAGAAGATCTTCGACAAATACTTCGCGCACTAAGCCATGTTGAGCCTGTTGTTGGATGCAGCCTGGATGACCCTCGGGCTGGCCCTGGCATCCCTGGTCGGGGGCATGGTGCTGGCACTGGCGTTCAGTGCGGCCGAGCTGAGCAAGCAGCGCGCTCTGGTGTGGCCGGTGGCCACCCTCACGACCCTGATCCGCGGGTTGCCCGAGCTGCTGGTGGTGCTGTTCATCTACTTTGGCTCGACCCAGGTGCTGTTCCTCATCACCGGCGAGTATGTGGAGTTCAGCCCGTTCGCCTGCGGCGTGCTGGCGCTCTCTCTGCTGTTCGCCAGCTATGCGACCCAGACCCTGCGGGCGGCGCTCAATGCGGTGCCCTCAGGGCAGCGGCTGGCGGCGCTGGCACTCGGCCTTGGCAAGAGTCACATCTTCTTTCGCATCGTGTTGCCGCAGGCGTGGCGTCACGCCCTGCCGGGCCTCGGCAACCAGTGGCTGGTGCTGCTGAAAGACACCGCGCTGGTGTCGCTTATCGGGGTGAACGAGATGATGCGTCAGGCCCAGATGGCCTCGGCCAGTACCTATCAGCCCTTCACCTGGTATGCCGCCGCCGCCCTCATCTATCTGGCCATCAGCCTGGTGAGCGAGTATGGCCTCGGCCTTGCGGCCCGCTACACCCGTCGCTACGGAGGCTAATCGATGCAAGAGTATCTTGTGACCCTGCTGGGTGGGCTGCTCACCACGCTGGAGTTGACCCTGTTCAGCCTGCTGCTCGGCTTCGTGCTGGCGGCCCTGATGACCTGGGTGCTGGAGTTGCGGCTGCCGGTGGCGACCCAGCTGGTACAGCTGTGGGTATTGCTCTTTACCGGCACACCGCTGCTGATCCAGATCTTCCTCATCTACTACGGGCCGGGTCAGTTCGAGTGGCTGAAAGCCAGCCCGCTCTGGCCGCTGCTCAAGCAACCCTGGTTCTGTGCCGTGCTGGCGCTGGGCCTCAACACTGCGGCTTACTCCACCCGGTTGTTCAAGGGGGCGCTCGACGCCATTCCTGCCGGTGAGGTGGAGGCGTGCCGTGCGCTCGGTTTTAACGGTCGTCAGACCCTCTGGATGAAGGTGCGCCACGCCGCCCGTCATCTGGTGCCAGCCTACTCCAACGAGGTGATCCTGGTGCTAAAGGGAAGCTCCCTCGCCAGTACCATCACTATCATGGACATCATGGGGCTTGCACAGGGACTCAATGCCCAGACCTATGACACCCTTGCCGTCTTCGGCGTTGCGGGGGCCCTTTACCTCACCATGAACGGATTGTTAACAATTGGTTTTCGCTGGTGTGAAAAGCGGGCGTTGGCATTCCAGGCTTGAGTCGGCATAACTACCTCTTTATGGGAGGGTGAAGTGCAGAAAAACTGTGCTTCCCCTCCAATTTTTTGGATTTTTCCCCATTTTTATTCGCTGCCTGTTTCTTGGCTCACAGAACCCGTGACTGCAACTGTTATCAGATTGTTTTTTATGGGGGGATCCATTAAGGTTGGGCGCACAAGAACAAATAACCTTAAACCTACGCTTAAACATGGAGTTGATCATGAAAGTTGCCGTTCTGGGTGCCGCTGGTGGCATCGGTCAAGCCCTTGCTCTGCTGTTGAAAAACCGTCTGCCGGCCGGCTCCGAGCTGAGCTTGTATGACATTGCCCCGGTCACACCGGGCGTAGCCGTAGACCTCAGCCATATTCCTACCGATGTCGCCATCAAGGGTTTCTGCGGTGAAGATCCGACTCCTGCACTGGTTGGTGCCGACGTGGTGCTGATCTCTGCCGGTGTGGCGCGCAAGCCGGGTATGGATCGCTCCGACCTGTTCAACATCAACGCCGGCATCGTCAAGAATCTGGTCGAGAAGTGCGCGGCAGCCTGCCCGAAAGCGCTGATCGGCATCATCACCAACCCGGTCAACACCACCGTCGCCATCGCCGCCGAAGTGCTGAAGAAAGCCGGTGTCTATGACAAGCGTCGCCTGTTCGGTGTCACCACTCTGGACGTGATCCGCGCCGAGACCTTCGTTGCCGCCGCCAAAGGGCTGAACGTGGACAAGGTTCGCGTCAACGTGATCGGTGGCCACAGTGGCGTGACCATTCTGCCGCTGCTCTCCCAGATTGAAGGTGCCTCCTTCACTGCCGAAGAAGTGGCTGCCATGACCAAGCGCATCCAGAACGCTGGTACCGAAGTGGTGGAAGCCAAGGCCGGTGGCGGTTCCGCCACTCTCTCCATGGGTCAGGCTGCCTGCCGTTTCGGTCTGTCGCTCATCAAGGGCCTGCAGGGCGAAGCCAACGTCATCGAGTGTGCCTACGTTGAAGGCAACGGCGAGCACGCTACCTTCTTTGCACAGCCGATCCTGCTGGGCAAGAACGGTGTCGAAACCGTGCTGGACTACGGCAAGCTGAGCGCCTTCGAGCAGGAAGCGATGGAAGGGATGCTGGCCACCCTGAAAGCCGATATCCAGCTGGGTGTCGACTTCGTCAAATAAGCGGCATGACCGCATGAAAAGGGAGCTTCGGCTCCCTTTTGCGTTGTTGGGCTCCCGCCAGCTTAAGAAGATGGGGGTTGTGGCCGATAACAGAGAGCAGCAGGAGATCCCTTATGATGAAACCCCTTACCCTTCTCTCCCTTATCTGTCTGGCTGGCGCGCCCCTTTATGCCGCCGAGTCGGTGCCAGCTGCCTCGGCTGCTCCCGCCACCGCTGGTGAAACCGCGCCAGCATCAGCGGCGACAGCTACTCCGGCCCCCGTGTTGTTGCCAGCTGAAGCGGCTGCCCCAGCTCCCGCGGCTACCGGTGAGGCGGCTCCGTCGGCGGCGGTGACTGCGGCCCCTGCGCCTGTGTTGTTGCCAGCTGATCCGGTAGCGCCTGCTCCGGCCGCAGAGCCCGCTTCAGCCCCCGTGCCAGCCGCGCCACCTGCCGAACCTGCGCCTTCGGTGGCACCGCTGAATGCCGGCGACCTGCAGGCGGTGGCCATCTATCGTCAGGACGAGCTGCTCAACTGGATCGAGCAGGGACGCCACCTCACTCAGGTGAAACAGGATCGCTGCCAGTTGACTCAGGATATCGAGGCGCGGGCGTCGGTGATGAAGATCCCTGCCTACCAGTTCCTCTGGGGGGATATGCTGGCCTGGGGCGTCTGTACCAAGTCCAACGCAGAGCTGGGGGTGCAGTATATGTGGGAGGCGGCCAATCAGGGGCTGGCTCCCGCGCTCGAGCAGCTGGGCCGCTACTACTGGAAAGGGACGCTGGTACAGAAGGATCTGGTTCGCGCCGAGACGCTGATGCGTGAAGCGGCCAGCCTCGGTTTTCTGCGGGCTCGCATGGAGTGGGTCGAGATGCTGCTGCAGGGGATGGGGAGCCCGCTCGATTACGAGGATGCCTACCGTTGGCTGCACGGCTCCGTTATCGGTGACAAAACCCTGCACCAGAAGGCGGCCAGTCTGCTGAGCCGGCTTGGCAACCGGATGCCGGCCAACGTGGTGGCCCGCGCCAAGGCGATGCACTGATCCAAAAAATGACCCACAGGTCTGCACCTGTGGGTCCGGTTCCTGCCGCCGTGCCATGACAGGCTGGAACCTCCTTTCGTTATATGGCTACCCGGCGGTTATAGATCTTGGTGGGGGCCAAAAACTTCGTAATTGAGCTGGCTTGCGGGGATCCCGGCCTCAGTCAGCTGGCGCTTCACCTCCTGCATGAAGCCGAGCGGGCCGCAGAAGTAGTAGTGGGCCTCTGGTGTGATGCGCGCCTTCACCGCGTTCAGATCCATGGTGCCGGTGAAGTCGTAATCCTCTCCCTGCTTGTCGCTCTCTGCGGGCTCCCGATACCAGACCCGACTGACCAGATTGGTGTGCTGGCTGATTTTGCTGCGGATATCTTCCCGGAAGGCGTGGACACGACCATGCTTGCAGGCGTGCAGCCAGGTGATGTCGGCCTGATGGTCACTCGCTAGCAGCTGGTTGAGCATGCTCATCATGGGGGTGAGGCCGACCCCGGCCGAGAGCAGCACAACCGGCGTCTGGCTATCCGCTTTCAGGTAGAAATCGCCGGTGGGTGGCATCACTTCAATCTTGTCGCCCGCTTGCAGCCGGTCGTGCAGCAGGTTGGAGACCTGACCCTGCGGCTCGCGTTTGACGCTGATGCGATAGTCGCGGCCGTTCGGTGCATCCGAGAGCGAATACTGGCGGATTTCGTGATGCTCGAGCTCGGGGTGAACCAGCTTGATGCTGAGGTATTGGCCCGGCTGGAAGGTCAGCACCGGCTTGCCATCTTCCGGTGTCAGCAGGAAGGAGGTGATAAGCTCGCTCTCGGCTCGCTTCTCCTTGATGATGAAGGTGCGGGCCCCTTGCCAGCCACCGCTCTGGCTCGCCTTCTCCTGATAGATCTCCCGCTCGCGGCCGATGAAAATGTCGGCCAGCACGCCATATGCCTTGCCCCATGCCTCCAGCACCTCGTCGGTGACCGCACTTCCGCCCAATTCTTTGAGCGTGGCTAAGAGATGACTACCTACAATGTGATATTGTTCTGGCTGGATCAGGAATCCGGTATGCTTGTGGGCAATCCGCTCGACCGCGCCGGCCAGCGCCCCCAGATTGTCGATATTTTTGGCGTAGGCAGCGACGGCGTTGAACAGCGCCAGTGGCTGACCGCCGCTGCGCTGATGGGCCAGATTGAAGATATCTTTCAGCTCCGGGTTATGGCTGAACATCCGCTGGTAGAAGTGCTGGGTGAGCGCGGGGCCAGCTGATTCAAGCAGAGGAATGGTGCTTTTGATGACGGCAATGGTGGTTTGGTCTAGCATAGGGAGCCTTGTCGTTAATTGAACATCTAAAATGCCATTTAATAAGTGGCATCCTAGATGTTTATTTGATTTGAATCAATACTCCACTTTTCGCATCGCGCTAATCAGGCTTTATGAGACTAACCAGTTATACAGATTTCGGATTGAGAGCCCTGCTCTACCTTGCCACCCTGCCGGAAGGGGAGCTCTCGAGCGTAGCCAAGGTCTCTGCCTTGTACGACGTTTCTCGCAACCACATGGTGAAGGTGGTCAATCAGCTGGTGAAGCTGGGCTATCTGCAATCCCAGCGTGGCAAGAATGGGGGGATCCGCATGGCATGCGATCCCGCCACCATCAACATCGGGCAGGTGATCCGGGCGCTGGAAGGGAATCTGGACGGGATTGATTGCGGCTCGCCCGCCTGTCACATCGTCTCTGTCTGTCTGCTCAAGAATGCGCTGAAAGAGGCGATGGATGCGTTTCTGGCGGTGATGGACAGTTATACGCTGCAGGACTTGCTGGCCAATCGCGACGAGCTGCAGAGGGTGTTTGGCGAGTTGATCCCGACGCTGGTGCTGGAGCCGGATGACGAAGATGAACAGTAAAGAGCTGCAATGAAAAAGGGCTGCCAGTGGCAGCCCTTTTTCAATTCTGCGGTGCCGTAGCAGCCCGGTAGGAAGCCGGCATGATCCGCGCCATTTTGACCATGTTGTTCTCGACTTCGAGGATCTCGATGGGGTAGCCCGCCAGCCGGATCCCGATATTGGGCTGGGGGATCTCCTCCAGATATTCGAGGATCAACCCGTTGAGGGTGCGCGGCCCGTCGATGGGCAGATGCCAGTTCATCTCCTTGTTCAGTTCGCGCACGCTGGCCGAGCCTTCCACCAGAAACGAACCGTCCGGCTGGGGATGGATCTCATCGCTCGGGGTCGGCGTCATGGAGGTGGTGAAGTCGCCCACTATCTCTTCCAGAATGTCGTCCAGGGTGATCAGCCCCTGAATGTCGCCATATTCGTCGACGATCAGGCCAATTCGCTCCTTGTTGCGCTGGAATTTGGCCAGCTGCACGTTGAGCGGCGTACCTTCCGGAATGAAGTAGATCTCGTCCACTTCCCGCAGCAGGCTCGACTTGTTGAACTGATCCCGGGCCATCAAGCGTAGAGCGTCGCGGGCGTGGAGAAAGCCCACCACGTCGTCGATGCTGTCGCGATAGAGCAGGATCT
Source organism: Aeromonas jandaei (assembly GCF_037890695.1). Taxonomy (NCBI): domain Bacteria; kingdom Pseudomonadati; phylum Pseudomonadota; class Gammaproteobacteria; order Aeromonadales; family Aeromonadaceae; genus Aeromonas; species Aeromonas jandaei. Next base: position 1,469,694 of record NZ_CP149571.1, read on the forward strand.
TGGTGTGGGCGCAGTGGGCCAGCTGGCGCTGGATGCTCTTCCAGTCGTCATTGATATCGATGGCGTAGATGTCGCTGCGGGGCACCATGATGTCCTCGACCAGCATCTTGTCGAGATCCAGGATGCTGAGCAGCATCTCCTGATGGCGCTGGGGGATCAGGCTGCCCGCCTCGTTGACTATGGTACGCAGCTCTTCGGTGTTGAGGGAGTCATCCTTGTTTGGCGTGATCTTCAGCATCTTGAGCAGACCGCTGGTGATGCCGTTGATCAGCCAGACCAGCGGGGAGAGCGGCACCATCAGCCCCTTGAGGATCCAGGAGGCGGGGTAGGCAATCTTCTCGGGGAACATGGCCGCCAGCGTCTTGGGTGTCACTTCACCAAATACCAGCACTACCAGGGTCAGGCCAAAAGTGGCCACCGCGACACCGAGATCGCCGAACAGCCTGATACAGACGATGGTGGCAATGGCGGAGGCGAGGATATTGACCAGGTTGTTGCCGATAAGGATCAGGCCGAGCAGCCGATCCGGGCGTGACAGCAGCTTCTCTACCCGACGGGCCGCCTTGTGTTTGGTCTGTGCCAGATGCCGCAGCTTGTAGCGGTTGATGGACATCAGACCGGTTTCGGAACTGGAGAAGAAGGCGGATAGAAGGATCAAGATAACGAGAACAATCAGTAGTGTGCTCGTTGAGATGCTGTCCAAAAAGGGCTCCTGTAGATGGTGTGACTAACGGTTATCAGCTCAGCAGCACTTCTTTGACGAAGCGGCTGCCGAAATAGGCCAGGGTCAGGATGACGCTGCCGATCAGGCTCAGGGTGACCACCTTGCGGCCACGCCAGCCATAGGTGTGATGGCCCCACAAGAGCAGTACGTAGATGCACCATGCGATGATGGAGAGCACGGCCTTGTGGGATTTGCCCTGGGCGAACATGTCTTCGAGGAAGAACAGGCCCGAGGCGATGGAGAGGGTCAGCAGCAGCACGCCGGCTGAGATGAGCTGGAACAGCCGCTTCTCGACGGTCATCAAGGGGGGCATGGCTGGCAACTGGCTGATCTTTCTCGACTTTAGCTGCTTGTCCAGACAGGCGAGCTGAAGGGCAAAAAGGCAGGCGATCATCAATACCGAGTAGGCCATCAGTGCCAGACCGATATGCAGCAACAGCTGGGGATGGGCCTCAAGATGGGTGATATAGCGCCCGGGTATGAGGGCACTGGCCGCCAGCAGCAGCGCCGAGAAGCTGTAGACCACCGGCAGCAGGATCCAGCCGTTGAAGCGGCGGGTGATGCAGGTCATGAAGGTACTGATGATAAGGCTCACTAGCGAGGCTACGTTGAGCATGCTCAGGTTCTGGCCGGAGCCCTGCAACACCTCGGTTCCGAGAGCGGTAGCGTGGGCGATCAGGGCCAGTCCGATGCAGGCAAAGAGGGAGCGCTGTCCTACCGGCTTGGCGCTCAGTAACAGATGCAGGGAGGCGATGATGGCCAGCAGATAAAACGCCAGGGCCAGAACAGAGATTACGATCATAACCAGGTCGTTGATGCACAAGCTTTTGAGGGTAAGAGCGGCAGTATACCTTGCACGCGAAATGCTCGCCAGTTGTGCAATGGCCGATCCGCCCATATATAGGTATGAAGCATTGATGAGCGGCAGTGCGGTGAATAATCGTTCTCGCGGCTGCTCTGGGTTATAATGCCCCCCATTTACAACGCCAAGAACCGGAATGCGTCATGTTTGAGAATTTGACAGAACGACTCTCGCGCACCTTGCGCAATGTCAGCGGCCGCGGCCGCCTGACCGAAGAGAACATCAAGGAAACCCTGCGCGAAGTCCGCATGGCGCTGCTCGAGGCGGACGTCGCCCTGCCGGTCGTGCGTGATTTCGTGGCGCGCGTCAAAGAGCGTGCTGTCGGCCAGGAAGTGGCCAAATCCCTGAGCCCGGGTCAGGCGTTCATCAAGATTGTGCACGGCGAACTGGTCACCGTCATGGGTGAGGCCAACGAGCAGCTCAATCTGGCTGCCCAGCCGCCCGCCATCATCCTGATGGCCGGTCTGCAGGGTGCCGGTAAAACCACCACGGTCGGCAAACTGGCCAAGCTGCTCAAAGAGCGCAGCAAGAAGAAGGTGCTGGTCGTCAGTGCCGACGTTTACCGCCCTGCGGCGATCAAGCAGCTGGAAACCCTGGCGGGCGATATCGGCGTCGACTTCTTCCCGAGCGATGCCAGCCAGAAGCCGGTCGCCATCGCGACTGCCGCCATCGATCAGGCGCGCAAGAAATTCTATGACGTGGTGATCGTCGATACCGCCGGTCGTCTGCACGTCGATAGCGAGATGATGGCCGAGATCCAGGATCTGCACGCCACCATCAAGCCGGTCGAGACCCTGTTCGTGGTGGATGCCATGACCGGTCAGGATGCCGCCAACACCGCCAAGGCGTTCAACGAAGCGCTGCCGCTCACCGGCGTGATCCTCACCAAGGCGGACGGCGACGCCCGCGGCGGTGCCGCCCTGTCGGTACGTCATATCACCGGCAAGCCGGTCAAGTTCATCGGTATGGGTGAAAAGACCGACGCGCTGGAGCCGTTCCATCCGGATCGTCTCGCCTCCCGCATCCTCGGCATGGGCGATGTGCTCTCTCTTATCGAAGAGGTGGAGCGCAACGTCGATAAAGAGAAGGCTGCCAAGCTGGCTAGCAAGGTCAAGAGCGGCAAGGGCTTTGACCTTGAGGATTTCCGCGAGCAGCTGGCCCAGATGCGCAACATGGGCGGCATGATGGGCATGCTCGACAAGCTGCCCGGCATGTCCGGTTTGCCGGACAATATCAAGGATCAGATGGATGACAAGCTCACTGTGCGGATGGAGGCCATCATCAGCTCGATGACGCCGAAGGAGCGTGCCCATCCCGACCTGATCAAAGGCTCTCGCAAGCGCCGTATCGCCGCAGGCTCCGGCATGCAGGTGCAGGACGTGAACAAGCTGCTCAAGCAGTTCACCGAGATGCAGCGCATGATGAAGAAGATGTCCGGCAAGGGCGGCATGCGCAAAATGATGAGCCAGATGAAGAACATGCTGCCACCGGGATTTGGTGGCGGTCGCGGCCCGTTCTGATTATCCGGGTTGACGTATTGCATGAGGGTCTGCCGGTGGCAGACCCTTTTCATTGCTGCTCTGCGCAAAAAATGGCTGGCTTGGTTGCATTTATTACGAATCCAAGTAGAATTATGCGGCTTATTTTAAGCTAGGGTCCGCGTGTTTGCGGGCCTTGTTCATTAGATGTTAATGAGGACGATATGGTAACCATTCGTTTACAACGTGGTGGCGCGAAAAAGCGTCCGTTCTACCAGGTAGTAGTTGCTGACAGCCGTAACGCCCGCGACGGTCGTTTCATCGAGCGCGTTGGTTTCTTCAACCCGGTTGCTGCTGGTCAAGCTGAAAAGCTGAACCTGAACCTGGCTCGTATCGAGCATTGGGTTGCTACTGGTGCCGCTGTTTCTGAGCGCGTTGCCAAGCTGATCAAAGACGCTGCCAAAGCTGCTTAATCAGTCAAACGGTAAGGAGTTAAGGTGGAAAAACCTGTAGTTCTGGGCACCCTGGGTACCGTATACGGCATCAAGGGGTGGCTTAAAGTGAACTCCTTCACCGATGTTGCCGAAGCGATTTTCGATTACAACCCCTGGCTGATTAATCAGAACGGGGCGTGGCGTGAAATTCGGGTTTCATCCTGGAAACGTCACAACAAGGGTCTGATCTGCAAACTCGATGGTATCGATGTGCGCGAGGATGCCCTGGCATTGACCAATGTCGAGATTGGCGTAGCCGCCGATCTGTTGCCTGCGTTGCCCGAGGGCGAGTTCTACTGGCGTGACCTGATTGGTTGCTCGGTAGTGACCACCAAGGGATACGACCTGGGCAAGGTGACCGAATTGATGGAAACCGGCTCCAATGATGTGTTGGTGGTTGAGGCCAATGTAAAAGATGCCTTTGGTGCAAAGGAGCGGTTGATTCCGTTCCTGGAAGAGCAGGTGATCAAGAATATTGATCTGACTGCTCGAACAATCGAAGTTGATTGGGATCCTGGTTTCTAGTTTCCCGCGGTAACACGAGTGCCGGAGGTTTCTTATGTGGATTGGGGTGATTAGCCTCTTCCCTGAAATGTTCCGAGCCATTACCGAGCACGGGGTAACGGGTCGGGCCGTCAAGAGTGGCCTGCTGCAGATTGAGTGCTGGAACCCCCGGGACTTTACCCACGACAAACACCGTACGGTCGATGATCGTCCTTATGGTGGTGGGCCCGGCATGTTAATGATGGTTCAGCCGCTGCGTGACGCGATTCATGCAGCCAAGCAAGCGGCGGGAGACGGGGCGAAAGTCATCTATCTCTCCCCTCAGGGACGCAAGCTGACTCAAGCGGGCGTAACCGAGTTGGCGACGAATCAGAAACTGATTCTGGTAGCCGGTCGATACGAAGGTATCGATGAACGCGTGATACAAACCGAAGTCGACGAAGAGTGGTCTATCGGGGATTACGTGTTAAGTGGTGGCGAGTTGCCTGCCATGACCCTGATCGATGCGGTTTCGCGTCTGGTTCCAGGAGTCTTGGGTGATCAGGCCAGTGCCGAGCAGGACTCCTTTACGGATGGCTTGCTGGATCATCCCCACTATACTCGGCCGGAGGTGTTGGATGGGCTGGCAGTGCCCGAGGCGCTGACAAGCGGCAATCACGAAGTGATTCGACGCTGGCGTCTCAAGCAATCGCTCGGACGAACCTGGCAAAGAAGGCCGGAACTTATTAACAACCTAGCTCTGACTGACGAGCAAGAATCACTTCTTGCCGAGTATGTCCGCGAAGTGCGTGACAGCGTTAAGTAGAGTTTTCAGTTTATCCTAGGTAAGGAAAGACAATGAGCAAGATTATTCAGCAGCTTGAACAAGAGCAAATGCGTACCGACATCCCGGCTTTTGCCCAGGGCGACACCGTACGTGTTCAAGTTCGTGTTAAAGAAGGTGGTAAAGAGCGTCTGCAGGCTTTCGAAGGCATCGTAATTGCCAAGCGTAACCGCGGTCTGCACTCTGCTTTCACCGTTCGCAAGATCTCCAACGGCGAAGGTGTTGAGCGTGTATTCCAGACTCACTCTCCGCTGATCCACAGTGTAGAACTGAAGCGTCGTGGTGATGTTCGCCGCGCCAAACTGTACTACCTGCGCAACCTGTCCGGTAAAGCTGCTCGTATCAAAGAGAAGCTCAACTAATTCGATTCGAATTGGTGTCGGTATGTCGGCGAAAAGCTCGACAGGTAGTGAAAAGGCTCGCCAATGGCGAGCCTTTTTTGTATCCGTCTATTGGCTATCAGGTTGTTGTTATTGGATCACTCGCACCACCGAGTTATCGCGGCCGTAGGGGCTGGGTACGTAAGCGTCGGCTTGCCAGTCATTCTCGTACAGGGTCTCTCCCTCCGAAGTGATGAACTGGTAGCAATACTCGAAACTCTCCGGCCCGTCGGTCGGCAGGTTGAGGGTGGCCTTGAACTCACCGCTCTTCATGCGCTTCAATTCGACCGGTTGCCACTGGGTGAACTCGCCGATCAGCATCACCTGCTGCGCGCCTGCTGCGGCTTCTTTCTCGACGGCGAAGGTCACCTTCACCTCTGGTTTGGACTTGAGAAACTGCTTGGTAAGTGGCATGACGCCTCCTTGTCTGTGAGTTAAAAATGGCTCCTGCCTATTTTTATACCACCTTATGACAAAGATGTTGATAAAGCAGATCAAACTGGCAGGGCAAAATAGCGTTGCAGCAGGCTGTGGGTGAAATCGATCTTGAGATAAAAGCCGCGGGGCAGGGTCATAATCGGTTGACCATCGCGCCCGATGGCGCGAGTCAATGCCTTGTTGTTGGCGGCCTTGGGGCGCAACTGCATCACCTGGCCGTGGCGTGCGCTGATCTGCTCCACCTCTCCCAGCACTATCATGTCCATCAGCTCTTCCCAGTCCTGGCGCAGCAGCTGATCTTCCTCCTCGCTGGGGCTCCACATCAGCGGCATCCCCACCCGCCGCTCGCCAACCGGGATCTCGCGGCTGCCTTCCACCGGGATCCAGAGCACTCGTGACAGCTTGTTGCGCACGTTGGACTCCTCCCAGCGCTGACCGCTGACGCCGATCAGCGGCGCAACGCAGACAAAGGTGGTTTCCAGCGGTCGGCCTTGAGGATCGACCGGGATCGTCTTGAGCTCGATCCCGAGATCCGGAAAGTCCTGCTCCGGCTTGCTGCCGGCACTGGCCCCCAGCTGCAGCTCGATCAACTGGCCCACCCATCCCTTGTCCCGGCGCAGATCTTTGGGCACCGCCACACCTGCCTCGGCGGCCAGCTGAGCCAGTGTGAAGCCTGCCATGGCGTAGGCACGGCTCAGCAACTCCTGTTCGGATTGGGGATTGTTTGGCATGTTTGGCTCCATATTGCTCGACCTATTCTAACAGGGCAGGATCCCGGGAGGATCGCTGTTTTTATAACCGATCCTGAGTAGATAAGGGTAAATGGGGATAATTCGGCTATGTAGGTCTTATGATTATGATTTTAAAGATATTTGTCTTTTTTATCGAGCAAGGATATTCAGCCGATCCGGGTCCGAAATAGTTGTCCAAGGGTTTGAGGATGATGTTACACACAGTTATCCACAGAAATCTTGGATAAGTGGCATAAAGTGGGAGGAGTATCTGATATGTTACAAAAAATTGTGAGTCCGACCCCATTTTCATCGAGGAAACAGGGCAGATATTGTGCCACTCCTGTGGATAATTTGGCCTTGGTGGATCTTTGAGCAGTAGAACTTGTTCACAATCGTTGTCGCGGATCCTGCGTGAGCAAAACCATGGATCCAGATCCAGTTGTTTGTGTTTAACTGCATGTATAATAAATAAAAATTAGTTTTAACTCTGATCTGTGAGGTGATAGTCTGCTTTTCACTTACAGTTAAAAAGTACTGTATATACCAGCTTGCTCACAGGCTTATGCACAGTCTGGGTGGGCAACTTGGTAGAGCAGATCTTCCCGTTTGTTTATAAGTATGTGTGAAATTGAAAGTTATTCATGAACGCCGGGAGTCACTCCTTGTTTGCTGCCACGAAGTGAATGTGGAACAATCTCTTTATAGATTCAGCCTTTATAAGGTGATCACGTGATTGATGGCGACGGATTTCGTCCCAATGTCGGTATCGTGATCTGTAACCGTGAAGGACAGGTGTTGTGGGCTAAACGCTATGGGCAGCACTCCTGGCAGTTTCCGCAGGGGGGAGTTGATGATGGTGAAACGCCGGAACAGGCCATGTATCGCGAGCTGTATGAGGAGATAGGCCTCAAGCCCGAAGATGTGACCATCATGGCCACCAGTCGTAACTGGCTTAAATACCGTTTACCCAAACGTCTTGTCCGCTGGGACAGTTCACCGGTCTGTATTGGCCAAAAACAAAAATGGTTCCTGTTGCAGCTCAATTCGGGCCGAGAGTCGCGGATCCAGTTCGGTTGTCATGGTCATCCCGAATTTGACGACTGGCGCTGGGTCAGCTTCTGGTACCCGGTACGCCAGGTCGTCTCGTTCAAGCGGGAGGTTTACCGCCGGGTCATGAAGGAGTTTGCTCCGCTGGCGATGCCGGCGCCGGCAGTGCAGCAGGTCAACAAGAAGGATGGGCGGCGCAACCGCGCTCGCTAAGGAGCACAGATTAGTTGTTAACGGAACTGAGACGTATCGTCGAGAGCATGGCCGGGGCCAACACCCTGGAACAGGCCTTGCAGGCACTGGTGAGCCAGACCCGGCAAGCCATGGTGGTGGACTGCTGCTCTGTCTACGTTTCGGAACCCGAGATGCGCCGCTACCGGCTGGCGGCGACCGATGGTCTTGCTCCTTCGGCGGTCGGCAAGGTCACTCTGCCCTTCGAGCAGGGTATCGTCGGTCTGGTCGGTCAGCGGGAAGAGCTGATCAACCTGGCCGATGCCCCTGCACACCCCAGCTTTAAATTCCTGCCAGATGTCGCCGAAGAGGCGTTTCGCTCATTTCTGGGCGCCCCCATCATGCACCAGCGTCAGGTGGTCGGCATTCTGGTGGTGCAGCAAAAAGAGAGCCGCCGTTTCGATGAGGGGGAAGAGTCCTTCATGGTCACGCTGGCGGCCCAGCTGGCAGCGCATATCGCTCAGGCGCAGGCCAAGGGGTGGTTGCAGAAGACTGACTGGAGCAAGCCGCTGCGCGGCATTGCCGGTGCCAGCGGTATTGCTATGGCCAAGGCCTGGGTGTGGCGGCCGCGCAAGGCGCTCTCTTCCATCACTCCGCGCAAGGATGAGGATCATGCCGGCCAGCTGGAACGGCTGGAGTTGGCGGTAGAAGAGGTTCGCCACGATCTGGAGAGCCTGGCGCTGCGCTTTCGCGAGAGTTACAGCGAAGATTCTGTCGCCATCTTCGACATCTATCTCCATTTGCTCGCCGATCCCGGCTATATCAAGCCGATCCGCAACAAGGTGAGCAAGGAGCACTGGACCGCGGTCTCCGCCGTCAAGCTGGTCAGCGATCGCCTCATCGAGCAGTTCAAGGGGATGAAGGATCCCTACCTGCAGGAGCGATCCACCGATGTGAAGGATATCGCCCAGCGCCTCATCAGTCGCCTGGTGCAGAACGAGCCGGAACATATTTCCATCGGTGAGCCCGTGGTGCTGGTCGCCGATGAGGTGACTGCCACCATTCTGGCGGAAGTCCCCCGCGAATACCTGACCGGGGTGGTCTCGCTCAAGGGGGGCACCAACTCCCACGCCGCCATCTTGGCCCGCGCCATGGGGGTGGCTGCCATCATGGGGGTGGATCTGCCGCTCGGTGATATCGGTGGCCGCATGCTGGTTGTCGATGGCTATAGCGGTGATCTCTTCATCGAACCCAATCAGGTGATCCTGACCGAGTATCGCCAGTTGCTGAGCGAAGAGCGGGCACTCGACAGTCTGGTGCGCAGCGTCGACAACCAGCCTTCGGAGACGGCGGACGGTACCAAGGTCTCCCTGCTGCTTAACGCAGGGCTCAGCGCCGATACCGAGATCTCTCTCAATCATCTGGCGGACGGGGTGGGCCTCTATCGCACCGAGATCCCCTTCATGCTGCAGGACAGCTTCCCCTCCGAGTGGGAGCAGACTGCCCGCTATCGCGGCATTCTCGAGACCTATCGCAACCGCCCGGTCTGCATGCGGACGCTGGATGTGGGCGGAGACAAGCAACTGCCCTATTTCCCCATCGTCGAGGAAAATCCCTTCCTTGGCTGGCGGGGGATCCGGCTCACACTGGATCACCCCGAACTGTTTCTGGTGCAGCTCAAGGCGATGTTGCGGGCCAGCGAAGGGCTCGACAATCTGGCCATCATGCTGCCGATGATCAGCAGTGTCAGTGAAATCAAGGCGTCCCGCCGTCTGCTGGATCAGGCATGGCGCGAAGTATCGGAAGAGGCGGCCAGCCGCAATGCCGAGATCCGCTATCCCAGCCTCGGGGTAATGATCGAGGTGCCTTCCGCCCTCTACATCCTGCCGGAGATGGCGCCGCTCATCGACTTCTGGTCGGTGGGCAGCAACGATCTGACCCAGTACCTGCTGGCTGTGGATCGCAACAACTCCCGCGTCGCCAACATCTACGATGCGTTCCATCCGGCGGTGATCCGCGCGTTGCAACTGCTGGTCGATGCCTCCAACCGCTATCAGAAGCCGGTCTCGGTCTGTGGCGAGCTGGCTGGCGATCCGGTCGGCGTGCTGCTGTTGCTGGCCATGGGCTATCGCCGCTTCAGTATGAACACCCACAACATCGCCCGGATCAAGTATGTCCTGCGCCAATCGACCCTGAGCGAGCTGACCGAACTGCTGGCCGATGGTCTCAAGCACGACAATCCCCACGTGCTGCGCGGCCTGTTTGCCCGCTATCTGGAAGAGCACGGTTTGGGCGGTTTGTTGCGTGCAGGTCACAAACCGAAAATCGGTTGATTGATAAACATGCCTTGTCCCTGCTGGCGAATGATCGGAAAATGCGGCTTTTCTTATGACTGGGGCCGCTTATGCAGCACGATGGATATTGGGTTTTCTCGCAGATTGATCCCGTAGCATTCAGTTTGGGACCACTATCGGTACGCTGGTATGGTCTCATGTACCTGTTCGGTTTTGCGTTTGCCATGTGGCTGGCTGGCCGTCGCGCCGATGCGCCGAACAGCGGCTGGACACGCAACGAGGTCTCTGACCTGCTCTTCTACGGCTTCCTCGGGGTGATCCTCGGTGGCCGTGTCGGTTACGTACTTTTCTACAACTTCGATCTCTTCCTTGCGGATCCGACCTACCTGTTCAAGATCTGGACCGGCGGCATGTCGTTCCACGGCGGTCTGATCGGGGTGATCACTGCCATGATCTGGTTTGCCCACAAGACCAAGCGCCACTTCTTCACCGTGGCCGACTTTGTGGCTCCGCTCATTCCGTTTGGCCTCGGCGTCGGCCGCATTGGCAACTTCCTCAACGGCGAGCTGTGGGGCCGGATCACCGATGTGCCCTGGGCCATCATCTTCCCGGAGGCCGGCCCCGAGCCGCGTCATCCCTCCCAGCTCTACCAGTTCGCGCTGGAAGGGGTGGTGCTGTTCATCATCCTCAATCTGTTCTGGCGCAAGAACCCGCCGCGCGGTGCCATCTCCGGCATGTTCCTGCTGTTCTACGGCCTGTTCCGCTTCCTGGTGGAGTTTGTCCGCCAGCCAGACAGCCAGCTGGGCCTCTATTTCAACGAGATCAGCATGGGCCAGATCCTCTCCACCCCGATGATCTTCATCGGAGCCCTGATGATTTGGGCTGCCTACAAGCGCCCGCAGTTGTTCGGTAACGCCGTGAAGGAGGCAAAGCAATGAGAGCCTATCTCGACCTGATGCAGAAGATCCTGGACGAGGGGACCGTCAAGTCCGATCGCACCGGTACCGGCACCGTCTCTCTGTTTGGTCATCAGATGCGCTTCAATCTGGCAGAGGGTTTTCCGCTGGTGACCACCAAGAAGTGCCACCTGCGCTCCATCATTCATGAGCTGCTCTGGTTCCTCAATGGCGATACCAACACCGCCTATCTGAAAGAGAACGGCGTCAGCATCTGGGATGAGTGGGCCGACGAGAACGGCGATCTGGGACCGGTTTATGGCGCCCAGTGGCGCTCCTGGCCGACCGCCGACGGTGGCGTGGTGGATCAGATCCAGAAAGCGGTGGATGACATCAAGCACAACCCGGATTCGCGCCGCATCATCGTCTCCGCCTGGAACGTGGGCGAGCTGGACAAGATGGCGCTGGCTCCCTGCCATGCCTTCTTCCAGTTCTACGTGGCGGACGGCAAGCTCTCCTGCCAGCTCTACCAGCGCAGCTGTGACGTGTTCCTCGGCTTGCCGTTCAACATTGCCAGCTATGCTTTGCTGACCCATATGATGGCCCAGCAGTGTGGTCTGGAAGTGGGTGACTTTGTCTGGACCGGCGGCGATGTGCACCTCTACTCCAACCACATGGAGCAGACTGCACTGCAGCTCACCCGTGAGCCGCGTCCGCTGCCAACTCTGGTGATCAAGCGCAAGCCGGACTCCATCTTCGATTACAAGTTCGAGGATTTCGAGATAGAGGGTTATGACCCCCATCCCGGCATCAAGGCGCCCGTCGCCATCTGATTGCAAGGCGCCCCAGGGCGCCTTTTTTATGCTTAAAAACAGTTAGATATTCATTTTTGTGATTGAAAATCGAGAACTGGCCACACCGCTATGAAAGATGCCTTTGGCGGAGCTGTTTTGGTTTTATTTCGGTTTTTTCGTTGTATTGAGCAGTAAGAAACGATTTTCCAAGAGTTGTTATCGGTTATAGACTCAACGTAAAGTAATTCTGTGGATATTTTAACCATGAGCGACGTAATCAAAAAGTTCCTGAAGCTGGAGGCCGCCTCCGGAATTATTCTGATCATGGCGGCCATGCTGGCAATGATATTGGCCAATTCCGGCCTCTCTGGAAGCTACCAGGCCTTCCTCGATACGCCGGTGCAGGTACGCATTGCGGCACTGGATATCGACAAGCCGTTGCTGCTCTGGATCAACGATGGCTTCATGGCGATCTTCTTCCTGCTGGTCGGGCTCGAAGTGAAGCGCGAGATGCTGGAAGGTGCGCTCTCATCCCGGGTGCAGGCGACCTTCCCGGCCATTGCTGCGGTGGGCGGTATGCTGGCTCCGGCCCTGATCTACGCCTTCTTCAACTACTCGGACGAAGTGGCGCGCGCTGGCTGGGCGATTCCGGCCGCGACCGATATTGCCTTTGCCCTCGGGGTGATGGCGCTGCTCGGCAAGCGGGTGCCGGTGAGCCTCAAGGTGTTCCTGTTGGCGCTTGCCATCATGGATGATCTGGGTGTCATCATCATCATCGCGCTGTTCTACACCCAGCAGCTGTCGCTGGCGGCATTGACGGTCGGTATTCTGGCGACCCTGACGCTGTTCTGGATGAACCGCCGCGGCGAGGATCGGATCAGCCTCTACATGCTGGTCGGGCTGGTGCTCTGGGTGGCGGTGCTGAAATCCGGTGTCCATGCGACCCTGGCTGGCGTGGTGGTTGGTTTCATGATCCCGCTTAACGGCAAGCGCTATGCCTCGCCGCTCAAGCATCTGGAGCATGCCCTGCACCCCTGGAGTGCCTACCTGATCCTGCCGCTGTTTGCCTTTGCCAACGCGGGGGTATCGCTGGAGGGGATCGGTCTCTCATCCCTGCTGAGCCCGGTGCCTATGGGCATCATGTTGGGGCTGTTTATCGGCAAGCCGCTCGGGGTATTCACCATCAGCTGGCTGTCGGTCAAGCTGGGTGTGGCGCAGTTGCCACCGGGAGTCAACTTCAAGCAGATCTTTGCGGTCAGCATCCTTTGTGGCATTGGTTTCACCATGTCGATGTTTATCGCATCGCTGGCATTCGAGCATGGTGGGCTGGATTACGGCAGCTACTCTCGCCTCGGTATTCTGGTGGGCTCCACCCTGGCGGCGGTAGTCGGTTATCTGGCCTTGCGATTGGCTCTTCCCAAGTGTGACGGGGATCAGAGTGCGGAGGGACTATGAAAAAACAGGCATGGCTGGCAGTAATGTTGCTAAGCCCGCTGACATGGGCGGGCGGGTTTGAGGATTGCAGGCAGGATGCCGCTTCGGCAAGCTGCTCTGCCTATCTCAACGGTGTGGTGGATAGCGCCGTGCTGCTGGGGGACAAGCAGGCCAAGGCCCGCTTTGGCGAAACCTTCTCCGAGCGGGCGCTGAGCAGCCGGGCAGGGGAGATGGTCAAGCGTTCCAACAAGCGCTACTGCGGTGATCGCCAGCCCGACAAGGCGCGGCTCAAGGCCGACCTGATGGCGCAGTTCGGTGCGAACAAGGTTGACTCGGTCAGCGACATGTATGACATTCTGGCGGTTGAACTCAGCTGCTACCGGAGCCCGCGCCAGGCGGGAACCCCATCGGATGTCACACCTTAACTACAACCATCTCTACTATTTCTGGATGACGCAGAAGAAGGGCTCTGTCACTCAGGCGGCAGAAGCCCTTTTTTTGACTCCGCAGACGGTGACCGGCCAGATCAAGCTGCTGGAGCAGCGTTTGGGCGGCAAGTTGCTCAAGCGCAAGGGGCGCACCCTTGAGGCAACCGAGCTGGGTCAGCTGGTGTTTCGCTACGCCGACAAGATGTTCAGCCTCTCCTACGAGATGCTCGATATCGTCAACTACCGCAAGGAGAGCCAGATCCTGTTCGACGTCGGCATCGCCGATGCCCTCTCCAAGCGCCTTGCCAGTCGTGTGCTGCTCTCAGTCATCCCCAACGATGGCTCCATCCACCTGCGTTGCTTCGAATCGACCCACGAACTGCTGCTGGAGCAGCTGAGCGAGCACAAGCTCGACATGATCCTCTCCGACTGTCCGGTGGATTCCAGCCAGCATGCGGGCCTGCTCTCCAAGCGGCTTGGTGGCTGTGGTGTCAGCTTCTTCTGTAAGGCGCCGCTGCCATCGCTCCCTTTTCCGGCCTGCCTTGAGGAGCGCAAGCTGCTAATCCCGGGGCGCCGAACAGCCATGGGGCGCCAGCTTACCCAGTGGTTTGAACAGCAGGGGGTCTCCCCCAGCATCCTTGGCGAGTTTGACGATGCGGCGCTGATGAAGGCGTTTGGCTTCTTCAATCAGGGTATCTTTATGGCCCCCACCATCTATCGGGAGGAGATCCTTGAGGGGGAGGGGGTGATGTTGCTGGGCGAGACCCAGGATCTGATGGAGGAGTACTACGTCATCTTCGCCGAGCGGATGATCCAGCATCCGGCGGTAAAACGGGTGTGCGAGAGTGATTTCACCTTCCTCTTTGCCGGGGAGGAGAACTTCTCCGCCATCCAGCCAGCATCACTGTCGTTTTAAAACGACCCGTCACCACGTATCATCGGCGATGAGTGGCAGAGGAGAGGTGTGATGCAACTTGAAGAGATGGAAGCCAGTGCGGGTCAGGCGGTCGCCCTGCTCAAGGCGTTGGCCAATGAGCGGCGGCTCTTTATCCTGTGCCATTTGCTGGAGCGGGAGCTGTCGGTGGGGGAACTCAACGAGCGGTTGGGATTGAGCCAGTCTGCGTTGTCACAGCATCTGGCATTGCTGCGGCGCGATGAGCTGGTCAACACGCGAAAAGAGGCCCAGACGGTCTACTATTCGCTGCGCAGCCACGAGGTGCGCGAGATGATCTCCTTGCTGCATCGGCTTTACTGCAGCGCAGATAAATAAAAAACCGGCACTAGGCCGGTTTTTTCAGCTTTTATCAGCAGAAGCTGATTAAGCCATAGCTTTGATCTGGGCAGACAGGCGGCTCTTGTGACGAGCAGCTTTGTTCTTGTGGATCAGGCCTTTGGTCGCCATACGATCCATGATCGGCTGAGCAACAGCGAAAGCGGCAGTCGCGGCAGCTTTGTCGCCAGAGGCGATAGCAGCGATGACTTTCTTCAGGTAGGTACGGGTCATGGAACGACGGCTGGCGTTGTGCTGACGGCGTTTCTCTGACTGAAGAGCGCGCTTCTTAGCAGATTTGATGTTAGCCAAGGTAAAACTCCTAAAACTGTCTTAGCGAGTGTATTGAAAAGGCCCGGAAATATGCCTTCCCAACCACATATTGTCAAATGATTTGTGCAAATAAACACCGCCCCCCGGTGGTGTGTCAGATGGGAGACGGTTAAACTGTCGGCCGATTCTAGCAGCATTCTTTTCATTCTGACAGTTCCAGAGGCCTCGTCTTGAGTAAGAAATTGATCAAATCCGGAATTATTGTGTCCGGAATGACGTTGGCATCCCGTGTGATGGGCTTGGTGCGCGATGTGGTCATCGCCAATCTGCTCGGTGCCGGGGTTGCCGCAGACGTCTTCTTCTTTGCCAATCGCATTCCCAACTTCCTGCGTCGTCTGTTCGCAGAAGGTGCCTTCAATCAGGCCTTTGTCCCCGTGATGACCGAGTACCGGAAAAAGGGCGATGAGAGTGAAGTGCGTGAACTGCTGGCTGCGGTGGCGGGGACTCTCGGCGGGATAGTGACTGTGGTGACCCTGCTCGGGGTGCTGGGCTCCGGCGTGCTGACCGCCCTGTTTGGCTGGGGCTGGTTCTGGGACTGGCTCCATGGCGGGCCGGCTGCCGAGAAGTTCGAGATGGCGAGCCTGATGCTCAAAATCACCTTCCCCTACCTCTGGTTCATTACCTTTACCGCCATGGCGGGGGCCATTCTCAATACTTTCGGTCGCTTCGGGGTCTCCTCTTTCACGCCGATCTTCCTCAACATCACCATGATCGCTGCCGCCTGGTGGATCTCGCCCTGGCTGGACGATCCCGAACTGGCGCTGGCCATCGGTGTCTTCCTCGGTGGTCTGGTACAGTTCCTGTTCCAGTTCCCGTTCCTGCGCCAGATCAACATGCTGGTGTGGCCCAAGTGGGGTTGGCACCATCCGGGGGTCGTGAAGATCCGCACCCTGATGATCCCGGCGCTGTTCGGGGTATCGGTCAGCCAGATCAACCTGTTGGTCAACACCATGCTTGCCTCGTTTCTGGCGACCGGTGCCATCAGCTACCTCTACTACTCGGATCGCTTGCTGGAGTTCCCGCTCGGCATGTTCGGTGTCGCCATCAGTACCGTTATCCTACCGGCATTGGCCAAGAAGCATGTGGATGCCGATCCGGCCGACTTCTCCCGCACCATGGACTGGGGGGTTCGGATGGTGATGCTGCTCGGTTTGCCCGCCATGGTGGGGATTGCCGTGCTGCGTGAGCCGATCCTGCGGGTACTGTTCATGCGCGGCGAGTTCGGCTTGCATGAGGTGACCATGTCGAGCGCCAGCTTGCTGGCATCCACCTCCGGTTTGCTGTCGCTGATGCTGATCAAGGTGCTGGCGCCCGGTTACTACGCCCGTCAGGACACCAAAACGCCGGTACGGATCGGGATGATCTCTATGGCCGCCAACATGGTCTGCAACCTCCTCTTCATCTATCCGCTCGGTTACGTGGGGCTGGCGCTCTCGACCGCCTGTTCGGGCACGCTGAACGCAGCCCTGCTGTTCAAGGGGCTCCATCAGCAGAGCGTCTACCGGCCTTCCCGCCATACCGGGATCTTTTGCCTCAAGTTGCTGACGGCGAGCCTGCTGATGGGGGGAGTACTCCTCTACCTGTCGCCAGACCTGACCCAATGGGGGGAATGGAGCATGGGCAAGGCGAGCCTGCAGCTGACCATGTTGCTGGTGCTGGGGGGGGCCATCTATGCCGGAGTCCTGCTGGCACTGGGGATCCGGCCAAGAGATCTGAAATCGGGTCGTGAAGATTGATCCATGTCCGAGGCTTGAAGGCGTCAAGTGAGTTGGTATTTCGGCCCCGAGAGCTGAAATCGGGGCCGCAACAGGGCTGACCCTGATGGCCGCCTGATATATAATCCGGCGATTTCGACAGCAGCAACGCACAAGGCAGCGATGGAGCTTATTCGCGGTATTCACAATCTCAAGCCCCGTCACTGGGGATGTGTATTGACCATTGGCAACTTTGATGGGGTTCATCAGGGTCACCATGCGGTACTGGCACGTCTCAGGGAGAAAGCGGCCCAGCTGGGATTGCCCGCCTGCGTCATGCTGTTCGAGCCGCAGCCGCTGGAGCTGTTTGCCGGTAGCGAGGCGCCGGCACGCCTGAGCCGCTTGCGCGAGAAGTATGAAGCGCTCAAGGAGTTGCAGATCGACCGCATGCTCTGCGTACGCTTCAGCCACCGCTTTGCCAGTCAGGCTGCTGCCACCTTCATCGAGCAACTGCTGGTCGAGAAGCTTGGCGTGCGCTATCTGGTGGTCGGCGACGATTTTCGCTTCGGCAAGGGGCGGGAAGGGGACTTCCACCTGCTGGAGGCGGCGGGCCAGCGCTTCGGTTTCGAGGTGATCAGCACCCAGAGCTTCCAGCTATCCCGTCAGCGGGTCAGTAGCACGCTGGTGCGTGAGGCGCTCAAGGCGGGCCGCATGGCGGAGGTTGAGCTGATGCTCGGCCGTCCTTATGCCATCAGCGGCCGGGTGGCCCACGGCGACAAGCTGGGGCGCACCATAGGTTTTCCCACCGCCAATCTGGCCCTCAAGCGTCAGGTAATCCCGGTCGGTGGCGTGTTTGCGGTGGAAGTGATATGTTCCGGCAAGACCTTCCCCGGTGTAGCCAATGTGGGTGTACGGCCGACCTTGAGCGGTACACAAGCCAGATTGGAAGTACATCTGTTTGATTTTTCTGGTGACCTTTACGGTCAACAGGTCAAGGTGCTGCTTCGCCACAAGCTGCGCGAAGAGCAGAAATTTGACTCTTTCTCTGCCTTGAAGGAGCAGATCGAACGAGATGCCCTGGCGGCCCGAGCCTGGTTCGGGCTGCCGCAATTTCATTTACCCAGCACTCTTTTAGAAAAGAAGGGAACCCAGGACTGATGAGCGACTATAAACACACCCTGAATCTTCCGGAAACCGAGTTTCCGATGCGTGGCGATCTGGCCAAGCGCGAACCCAACATGCTGAAACGTTGGTACGATCAGGATCTCTACGGCGCTATTCGCCGCGCCAAAGCGGGCAAGCCTTCTTTCATTCTGCACGATGGCCCCCCCTATGCGAACGGCAACATTCACATCGGTCACTCGGTCAACAAGATCCTCAAAGACATCATCATCAAGTCCAAGGGCCTCTCTGGCTTCGATTCCCCCTATGTGCCGGGTTGGGATTGCCACGGTCTGCCTATCGAACTGAAAGTAGAAGGCATGGTCGGCAAGCCGGGCGAGAAGGTTTCCGCTGCCGAATTCCGCGCCGAGTGCCGCAAATACGCCAAGACCCAGATCGAAGCGCAGAAGACCGACTTCATCCGTCTGGGCGTGCTGGGTGACTGGGAACATCCCTACCTGACCATGGATTTTGGCACCGAAGCCAACATCATCCGCTCCATGGCCAAGATTGTTGAAAACGGCCACCTGCACAAAGGCTCCAAGCCGGTGCACTGGTGTACCGATTGCGGCTCCGCGCTGGCTGAAGCCGAGGTTGAGTACTACGACAAGAACTCCCCCTCCATCGACGTGCGCTTCAAGGCCGTCGACGAGGCCGCTGTTGCCGCCAAGTTTGACTGCGCCGAAGGCCACACCGGCAAAGGCACCCTCTCTGCCGTGATCTGGACCACTACCCCGTGAACCCTGCCGGCCAACCGCGCCATCGCCATGCACGCCGATCTGGACTACGCACTGGTTCAGGTTGAAGGGGAGAACCCCGAGCGTCTGATCCTGGCCGCCGAGCTGGTCAAGGATGTGATGGATCGCGCCGGTATCGAGCACTACCACAACTTGGGCTACGCCAAAGGTGCGGCTCTGGAGCTGCTGCGCTTTAACCACCCCTTCTACAGCTTTGATGTGCCGGTGGTACTGGGCGATCACGTCACTCTGGATGCCGGTACCGGTGCCGTTCACACCGCCCCTGGCCACGGTCAGGAAGACTTCGTAGTCGGTCAGAAGTACGGTCTGGAAGTGGCCAACCCGGTTGGCAGCAACGGCGTCTATCTGCCGGATACCGAACTGTTTGCCGGCCAGCACGTATTCAAGGCCAACGCAGCTGTTGTCGAGGTGTTGACCGAGCGTGGCGCCCTGCTGCACCACAAGGTGTTCAACCACTCCTATCCGCACTGCTGGCGTCACAAGACCCCGATCATCTTCCGTGCCACCCCGCAGTGGTTCATCAGCATGGAGCAGAAGGGTCTGCGCAAGCGCGCACTGGAAGAGATCGAGCGTATCGAGAAAGAGGGCATTGCCCAGCACGGTCAGAGCGGCTGGGTGCCGGCCTGGGGTAAAAACCGCATCCAGGCGATGGTCGAGAACCGTCCTGACTGGTGTATCTCCCGTCAGCGTACCTGGGGCGTGCCCATCTCCCTGTTCGTTCACAAGGAGACTCAGGCACTGCATCCGGAATCTGTACGCCTGATGGAAGAGGTGGCCAAGCGGGTCGAGCAGTCCGGTATCCAGGCCTGGTGGGATCTGGACAAGGCCGAGCTGCTGGGCGCCGATGCCGACAACTACGAGAAAGTGCCTGACACCCTCGACGTCTGGTTTGACTCCGGTTCTACCCACGCCTCCGTGGTCGATGCCCGTCCCGAGTTCAACGGCAAGCCGGCCGACATGTATCTGGAAGGTTCTGACCAGCACCGTGGCTGGTTCATGTCCTCCCTGATGATCGGCGTGGCGATGAAAGACAAGGCTCCCTACAACCAGGTGCTGACTCACGGCTTCACCGTGGATGGTCAGGGTCGCAAGATGTCCAAGTCCATCGGCAACGTGGTAAGCCCGCAAGACGTAATGAACAAGCTGGGTGCCGACATTCTGCGTCTGTGGGTAGCGAGCACTGACTACACCGGCGAGATGACCGTCTCCGACGAGATCCTCAAGCGCTCTGCCGATGCTTATCGTCGTATTCGCAACACTGCCCGCTTCCTGCTGGCCAACCTGAACGGCTTCAATCCGGCGACCGACATGGTAGCGCCTGCCGACATGGTGGTGGTGGATCGCTGGGCTGTGGGCCGTGCCAAAGCGGTACAGGCCGAGATCGTGGCTGCGTTCGACGAGTACAACTTCCACGGCGTGACCCAGAAGCTGATGCAGTTCTGCTCCATCGAGATGGGCTCCTTCTATCTGGATGTCATCAAGGACCGTCAGTACACCGCCAAGGCCGACAGCTTGGCCCGTCGCTCCTGCCAGACTGCCCTCTATCACATCGCCGAGGCCATGGTGCGCTGGATGGCGCCGATCATGAGCTTCACCGCCGATGAGATCTGGGCTCTGCTGCCGGGCGAACGCGGTGAGTTCGTCTTCACCGAGGAGTGGTACGATGGCCTGTTCGGGCTGGAAGCGGGCGAAGTGCTGAACGACGAGTTCTGGGCCGAGATCCTCACCGTGCGCGGTGAAGTGAACAAGGCGCTGGAAGTGGCTCGTGGCGAGAAGCGCATCGGCGGTTCCCTGCAGGCCGAGCTGACCCTGTTCGCTAAACCGGAGCTGGCTGTGCGTCTGAACGCACTGGCTGATGAGCTGCGCTTCGTGTTGCTCACCTCCAAGGCCAAGGTAGTCAGCGTCGATGCCGCACCGGCAGATGCCGTGGCGACCGAGCGCGATGACCTGTGGCTGAGTGTGGCCCAGTCTGCCGCCGCCAAGTGCGACCGCTGCTGGCACCACGTAGAAGACGTGGGCACCATCGCCGGTCACGAAGAGATCTGTGGCCGCTGCGTCACCAACGTCGAGGGTGACGGCGAAACGCGTCAATTTGCCTGATGAACATGACTCAACATAAAAGCGGCCTGCGTTGGCTGTGGCTGGCGGTGCTGGCCTTTGTTCTGGACCAGGCGAGCAAGCTCGCCGTGGTCAAGTTGCTGCCATTTGGTTACCCGGGGGTGGAGATCACCCCCTTCTTCAACCTGGTTCACGTCTACAACAAGGGTGCTGCTTTCAGCTTCCTGGCTGATCAGGGTGGCTGGCAGCGCTGGTTCTTTGCCCTGCTCGCTTTTGCCATCTGTGGCCTGCTGATCCACTGGTTACGCAAGCAGTCGGTGACCCAGTACTGGAGCGGCATCGCCTACTCCTTCATCATTGGCGGCGCCCTCGGTAACGTCTTTGATCGACTGGTGCTGGGCCATGTGGTCGACTTCCTCGATTTTTACTGGGGTTCCGCTCACTGGCCTGCGTTCAACCTGGCCGACAGCTTCATCTTCATCGGTGCCGCCATGATCGTGCTGGATGGCTTTCGTGGCGAGAAAAAGGAGCAGGCATGAGCCAGCAGATCACCGCTGACAGCAGCGTGCTGTTTCACTTCACCATCAAGCTGGAAGATGACTCGGTGGCCGACAGCACGGCGCTGCACGGTAAACCGGCCCGTCTGCGGATGGGCGATGGCAGTCTGACGCCAAGCTTCGAGCAGTGCCTGTTGGGGCTGCGCGAAGGGGAGAGCAAGAGCTTTACGCTGGCGCCGGAGGAGGCCTTTGGCCTCTCCAACCCCGACAACATCTACCATCTGGATCGCGCCAAGTTTGGCGCCGATGTGGAGCCCAAGGTTGGCACCATCATCCTGTTCGACCAGCCCAACGGCAGCGAGCTGCCGGGGATCATCCGAGCGGTGGAAGGGATGTCGGTCACGGTCGATTTCAACCACCCCCTGGCCGGTCACACCGTCACCTTCGAGGTGGAGATCCTGGGGGTTGATGACGAGGAGAAGGTTCACTGATGGATATTCTGCTGGCTAACCCCCGTGGCTTCTGCGCTGGTGTCGACCGTGCCATCAGCATCGTCGAGAGTGCGCTGGAGAAGTTCGGTGCTCCCATCTATGTTCGTCACGAAGTGGTACATAACCGCTATGTGGTGAACAAGCTGAAAGATGCGGGTGCCGTCTTCGTCGAAGAGCTGGACGAGGTACCGGATGACAGCATTGTTATCTTCTCCGCCCACGGCGTCTCCAAGGCGGTGCGCGAGATGGCCAAGTCCCGCGCCCTCAAGGTATTCGATGCAACCTGTCCGCTGGTGACCAAGGTGCATATGGAAGTCCATCGTGCCAGTCGCAAGGGCTCCGAAGCCGTGCTTATCGGTCATGCCGGCCACCCCGAGGTGATCGGCACCATGGGTCAGTACGAGAACCGTGAGGGTGGCATGTATCTGGTGGAGACGCCGGAAGATGTGGCCAAACTCAAGGTGAAGAACCCGGATGACCTCTGTTTCGTCACCCAGACCACCCTGAGCGTGGATGAGACCTCGGATGTCATCGATGCGCTGCGCAAGCACTTCCCCAACATTCAGGGGCCGCGCAAGGATGACATCTGCTACGCCACCCAGAACCGTCAGGATGCGGTGCGGGAAATGGCGGGGCTGGTGGAAGCCATGCTGGTGGTGGGGTCGCGCAACTCCTCCAACTCGAACCGCTTACGGGAGTTGGCCGAGAAGGTGGGTGCCAAGGCCTACCTCATCGACGATGCCTCCATGATTGATGCCGAGTGGCTGGCAGGGGTCAAGGCGATTGGCGTGACCGCAGGTGCCTCCGCCCCCGAGGTGCTGGTGCAATCCGTCATCGCTCGCCTGCGTGAGTTGGGTGGCAAGGTGGTTGCCGAGCACCCCGGTCGCGAAGAGAACGTGGTGTTTGAAGTGCCGCCGGAACTTAGAATTATTTGAGTGACGCCAGCAAGGCTTAAGAATAAAGTGCAATGATATTGACGCCGGGTTTGTTCTAGTGACAGGCTCGGCGTTAAACTTATGAAGCAGTCTGTCACCAAGGATGGGATATGATTGGATACTTTCGTGGCTTTTCTCTTATTGAGTTGATGGTTGTTGTCGCCATTGTGGCGATCCTTGGCACCATCGCTTATCCCGCTTATCAGCAATATTTGCTGACCAGTCATCGTGTCGATGCGAAAAAGATGCTGCTTGATACCGCCAACCGGCAAGAGAGCTATTTTATGGACTTCAATCAGTACGCCTCTTCGGCGTCGGCACTCAATATCTCTGACAATTCAGATTCCGGTTTTTACCATCTGGTTATTTCTGCTGCCGCTAATACCTATACCCTGACTGCGACAGCCTCTGGTGCACAGGGCTCTGACCGAGACTGCATTATTTTCTCTATCGACCAAAATGGCACCAAGAGCGCAAAAAATATCAGCAATGCAACCAACAATAATTGCTGGAACTAGGTCATGAAACGCACAGGTTTTGATAGTGTGCCCTCCGGTTTCAGCCTGCTTGAAGTGATGATTGCTGCTGTTGTGCTCTCTTTTGGCCTGCTGGGGCTGGTCGCCATGCAGGCGCAATCCAAATTCGCAGGATATGAGGCGAGGCAACGCACCATAGCCAGCTGGCTGGCAAACGACATGGTGGAGCGGATCAAGGTCAATCGAGCTATCTGGGAGGCGCAAGCCAGTAATACCTGGATCGTCAGTTCGAGTACATCATCGCTACCATCCTGTGCCAATGCTGATGGCACCATGAGCAACTGCAGTGATGCCAATATGCTGGCGCTCGATCTCTACTACTGGCGTCAGTCCCTGATAGGTAGTGCCGCATCGGGCGCCGGCTCCACGCTCAACAATCCTGTCGGTTGCATCATCAAGGGGGCGAGTGACTCGCTGACCGTGGCCATTTTCTGGGCTGGTCGCAAGGCCTCCCATGATGGTTCAAGTGCTATCGCATCAGCCACAACCAATGCTTGCGGCATATCCGGGGTCGACTTGACGAGGCGTCAATACGTATTGACGACCACCTTATGAACAACCGTGGCTTTACCTTGGTGGAATGGCTGATTGCTATGGTGATCGGTGTTTTTCTGCTAGGTGGTGTGCTGAGTGTGTTCGTTGCTTCTCGAACGACTTCTGAAGATGCGTTTGACCAGAGCGAGTTGCAGGAAAACGGGCGATTGGCGATGCGTCTGATAGCCCAGGATCTCAAGTGGGCCGGTTTTTGGGGCGATTATACCGGTATGCCGATGCAGCTGAACGTTGGGGTAACGAAAACATCTGGTGCTGCTATTACCTCCAGCAAAGATTGCTTGGATGAGCGTGGTGAAGGAAGTTTCCCATCAGCATCCGCACCAGTACGTGGTGTATGGGCGACACATATTGATGCCAACAAGCTGATCACAGGCAATGCATTCAGCTGTATTGCATCGGCCAACAGGGTTGCGAATTCAGACATCATCAGCATCAAGCGGTTGATAGGTTTCCCCTTGGCAGACAGTGCACTCTCTGCAAATAGGTTCTATATGGCAACGACGCCTCAGTCTGCTGTTATATTTCGCGGCAACGAAGCCCCTCCTGATAATACTGCTATGCCAAATAGACAGTTATGGGAGTATCAGCATTACATCTACCATATTGTGGATAACAGTGGAGTCCCTGAATTACACAAGCGAATGCTGACTGCCAACGATGGATCATGGGATATATCTGGCGCACTGGCACAAGGTATAGAAAAAATAACTTTGCTATACGGTGTAGATACCAGTCCAGTTCAGGATGGGCGAATAGATAAATATGTATCAATCAGTTCTGTTGCCAGTAATGAATGGAATGAAGGGCGTGTCATTGCTGCCCGTCTGTTTATTCTTGTTCGCTCTCTGCAAGCTTCATCGAAATATATAAATAACAATACATATCAGGTTGGTAATATTCAGGTCGCCGGTAGCGGTGATGGTTTTCGACGATTGCTTCTGGAGACATCCATCGCGTTGCGTAACCCTGCAGCCATTGCTGGAGGTGGCAAATGAGACGAGCCAGAGGTGTTGCATTGATCGTGGCTTTGGTCATCCTGGTACCGCTGACCCTGATCGCTGTCGTGATGATGCAGTCCAGTGGTGTGGATCTCAAAATGGCGGGGGCTGCAGCCAGTTTGCAGCAGGCTGAGCATCGGATTGAAGGGATGATAGAGAGTGCGTTATTGCAAGCTGGTCTGTCGAGCAAGATTGCGACAATGGGGGCCAGTTCTGCAATCTCGGTTAATGGAAATACGGTCAATATGGAACGGCGTGGTGAAAGTGTCTGCAAGCGGAAAGTGGATGCCAGTAGCCAGAATGTTATCCCTTCTTGTCGTTATGTTGAGCTGCAGGCTGCAGCAACATATGGCAAGAACAGTCGTGCAATGAATTGGACTGCCGGGGTAGAGCAACCCCTGTTAAAGGCGGAATAGGAGCATAGGATATGCGCGAACATGGACGAGCCTTGCTGCTTTGCACCGTAATGGCCGCCATGCCGGTCTTGGCAAGCAGCAGTTATTCTGATGACACCGAACTGTTTATTTATGATTTTTCAAAAGCAGGTGACTTCAGACCAAAAATCCTGGTTATCTTTGATAATTCAGGGAGTATGAGCTCAACCATGGATGTGGTTAGAGAAGCTTACGATCCAAATACGACATATCCAGCACTCAGTAATGATCCAGATACCGGAAATAGTAAAAAGTATGTCTACTTTTCTACTGATGGTACAGTTCCAACTATCACCAATACCCAGCGATTTCAAGACAGTATAAATGCCTGTGCATCTTCAAAAACACCATTGTCGAACATTGGTTACTTTCAGTCACAAGTCTGGAACTATACCTACTCTAGTTATTCTGGAGGGAAGCCGCGGCAGGGTACATGGGGATCAGTTTCTGGCCGAACTGAATCGAATATTGTATTGGTTGATTGCAAGCAAGATATAATTTCCAGTAACAACAGTAACCCCTATTCTGGTCCAAGTTTGGTTGTTGGAAGCATCTCGAATGGTTACCCAGTAAATAAGACTTCAAATAGTAGTGGCTTATGGTATTACACAACGAATATCAGCAATGCTGCTGCGGGGAGTAATACTGCAGTTACCTTATATAGTGCAAATTACATCAGGTGGTATTATGGGCCGTCAGGACATAGCGTCCAGTCACGACTTCAGGTTGCCAAGGATGCTGTGAAGGGATTGATATCTTCAACTCCTGGTGTTGATTTTGGACTGGCTGTATATAACTACAATGACAGCAATGGTGGCCGAAATGGTGGGCGTATCGTTCGTCGTATTCTGAGTAACGATACCGATATCGGTAATGGTGTTACGGCGGAACAGAACTTATTGTCGACCATAGATAGCCTTGGAGCAGAAACTAATACGCCGCTATGTGAAACGCTATATGAAGCCTATCGTTTATTTGGTGGCCGCTCAGTTTATTATGGTGATGACGATAGCTCACGAACTCCGACTCGGGATACGTTGGCAGAAAACCCTGTCGGAACCTATAAAGCTCCTTATGATAAATGCTCTAACAATGGCTATGTCATTTATATAACTGATGGTGAACCAACCCAGGATACCAATGCCAACTCGTTAGTGCAGGGGTTGCTGGATAATCTCAATGCGACTGAAAAAGCTGCATATGGTACAACTGTTGGATATGGCAGTAGTGGCAGCACCAGCTATATTGCTGCACTGGCTGGCTATATGAGAAACAAGGATATAAACCCGGGTTCCCCCGGAGTTCAGACTGTTACAACATTTACAGTTGGATTCGGTGATGATGCTGTTACTGGTGCAGGTAACCTGTTAGCGGAAACAGCTCGTCGTGGTGGCGGACTATATTATCCTGCGACCAGTGCCGAAGCACTCAGTCAGGCACTGAAGTCATCTTTACTGGCCATATTGCGCATCAATACCTCTCTGGTATCTCCCGCTATTGCAACAAATAACTTTGACCGAACCAGAAGTCTTAATAATATTTACTATGCCATGTTTGAACCTGATACGGGTCCACGATGGAAAGGTAATTTGAAAAAGCTGGTCTTGTCTGACAAGGGATATGTAGTTGATACCACTACATTACCGGCGATAAAGAGTGATGGCACAATTCTGGAGGGGGCCAGAACTTTTTGGTCATCAGAGGATGACGGTAATCTGGTTGCAAAAGGTGGTGTGCAGGAGATGCTTGCCGATAAAAGCAACCGTAATCTTTATCTCATCAATGACAAGGCATCGCCAAAACGCCTTGATAGTTTTACGCGCAGCAATGCCCAGATAATGGCTGGCAGTGCTGAGGCGCTACGTTCACTCATGCAGTTATCTGACGTCTCTGAACTGGATAATATGTTCAGCTGGATTACTGGTAGTGATGTCGACAATGAAGATAACGACAGCAGTACGACAATCAGGAAATATATATTGGGTGATCCCCTGCACTCCAGACCTTTGGTGATCAACTACGGTTGTACGGTTGCACAAGGGCAGACTAGCTGTACGCCGGACTTGCGTATTATCATGGGGACCAATGCCGGTTTTTTGCATATGTTCAAGGATCTGGGTTCATCTGTTGATGAAACCTGGGCCATGATGCCTTATCCGCTGCTAGCTACTCAAAAAGCGTTACGGCAAAATAGTGAGTCATCTGCTCACGTATTTGGTGTCGACTCCTCTCCTGTAGCACTCATCAAAGATGCTAACCAGAATGGGGTGATAAAAGCATCAGAGGGCGATTATGTCTGGATGTTTGTCGGGTTGCGCAGTGGCGGTAAAAACTATTATGCCTTTGATGTCACAAATCCAGATGCACCAACACTGAAGTGGTCCATTACACCAGATTCGAGTGGTTTTTCCCAGTTGGGGCAGACCTGGTCTGTCCCTGAAGTGGCATTTGTTCCCGGCGTCTCCGATCCGGTAGTGATTTTTGCTGGTGGTTATGATCTGAATAAAAGTACTCTCGGGTTGGGTAGTTCTGATAGCAGTGGAACAGGTATTTATATAGTGAATGCTAATACCGGTGCTCTGATATACAGTGCAACGCCAGCAGCCAACAGTACGACAAACCTGCAAGTCAGCACCATGCTGGACAGTATGCCCGGTGGTGTGGCGACTCTTGATAGTGATGGAGATGGTAAAGTCGACCGTATTTATGCCAGCGATACTGGCGGAAATATCTGGCGAATGGATTTGCCAGGAACCAATAAAACAGATTGGAGTGTATTCAAATTTGCCAGTCTGGGTTCCGACACACAGCAAAGTGAAGATCGGCGCTTCTTCACTCAACCTGTATTGGTAAGAACAATCAATAAGGGGTGGGAAGTAAAAAATAGCCAGTATGTTTATAGCGAACGCCCCTTCGATGCGGTCTTGATTGGTTCTGGCGACCGTAATCGCCCATCATCAGAATCGACCGTCAACAATGCCTATTTCATGCTGCGGGACTATCAGGTTGTACCCAAATCCTACCGCACCGTCACTCCTCCATCGGCGATCACTATTGATCAACTATACGATGTAACAACTGACCCCTTCCTTGGTAAAACGGATACGCAGATATTGGCGATCAAGAAAACCCTGACCAGCAAGATGGGGTGGAAATATTGGCTGGATCAAACGGGAGAGAAGTCGATGGGAGCAGGGGTTGTCCTTCAGGGCAAACTTTACTTCACCTCCTTCCTGCCGCAGGTGCAATCTTTTGAGGAGTGTACCATTCAGTCGATAGGTGCCATGCGTCAATATATGGTCGATATGCACTATGGCACATCATTCCGCTACACGGTCGATCAGGCTGGTAATCAGTCTCCGGAACGCTATGTCGAGGTCAATAATAAAGTAGCTGATGACCTCGTGGTACATGCTGGTGATGATGCCAAGATCCGTATTATCGGTGGTGCTCCGGGTGAGGAGGTTATTCTGAAAAGTGATGGGAATAATCAACCTACCCGCTGTACCGGGGCTGGGCAATGTTCAGAGGGGGCCGATGAGGCCGAAATGGATATGACTCCCAAGAAGATATATCTCTACGAGGATGAACCCCAATGAGAGCGAATATGCTGTTGTTGACTCTGCTGGGCGTTAGCTGCGCTCATGCAGCGGTAGATCGTAAGTGCTATGTCGAACTGGAGAATGGGGCGAATGTTGTATTGCAGGGCGCTATTGCGGATAACAAAAAGCCTGAGATTGCCTTCCAGGAGAAGGGGTTTGAGATGAACGGGCAGCTGCTGATGGTGAGGAAAGTGCTGGAATGTCAGCCTGTCGATCGGCCTTTCACTCTCGAGTCCGCCCGAAAACAAGAGAAAGAGCAGCCAAGATAGCAGTAGTGCAAGATGATTGGCTCAAGGACAGATTGTTGTGGTGTCTGTCCTGCTACTGCGGCCAGAAACGGCAAGAACCAGGTCAATCTCCGGTTCTTGGCTCACGCAGACTTTAATGGTCATATTGGTACCCAGGCTGGTACCGTCTGGAGCAAACAGAACCCGGGTTCTGGTCGAGGTGATAGCTGCGCTGGATGAAAAGGTTGGGGTACGTGCCAACTCTGTTTCACCGTTATCAAGTTGGGAGTTGTTATTGGTATCGGCAAATACCAGGAACTGTGTTGAATTGCTGGAAACACACTGGCTTGCATTGTTGATGAGGCAGGCGCTTACGGTTTGCTGCTCACTGATTGCTTCGTTACGCGCGAAGCGCAGGTGTTTCATCAACCGCTCACTTTCATAGTTGGCGGTGTTCTCTTTGAGCAGGTCGCTTAGGGCAGGAATACCAATGGCAAGTAGTATGACCCCCAGTGCAATGGCGATCATCAGCTCCAGCAAGGTAAATCCGCGTTGTTTCATGGTGGCCTGAGGTGTGTCGTTCCGTGACTATCTACAGCTTATCCTTACTGCCGATGGCTGTCACATGGTTACACCAGTCTTGAACTGGCAGATCGCCCCCCTTTTCTTTATCATTCCCCATCATTTTCGAATTCAAGATGCATCGCCATGGCAAAAGCCCTCTCTCTGATGCTTGCCCAGTTGAATCTGACGGTAGGCGCCATCGAAGATAACACTGACAAAGTGCTCGCTGCGGCCGCTCAAGCCGAACAGCAAGGTGCCGATCTGCTGGTCTGCTCCGAGCTGGCCCTGACCGGTTATCCACCGGAAGATCTGCTGCTGCGCGC
The DNA here is from genome assembly GCF_037890695.1 of Aeromonas jandaei. NCBI lineage: Bacteria > Pseudomonadati > Pseudomonadota > Gammaproteobacteria > Aeromonadales > Aeromonadaceae > Aeromonas > Aeromonas jandaei. Next base: position 1,499,631 of record NZ_CP149571.1, read on the forward strand.
CGACCTGATGATCCGGGTCGATGCCGCGCTGGCTCGCATTGCCGAATGGCAGGGGAACTGCGCCATTTTGGTAGGGCATCCCTGGCGTGAAGGGGAGGCGCTCTATAACGCAGCCTCCCTCTATGAGCACGGCAAGCTGATTGCCCGTTACTTCAAGCAGGACCTGCCCAACTACGGGGTATTCGACGAGAAGCGCTACTTCACCGCCGCGACTGAAACTTGTGTGGTTCCCTTCCGTGGTCACAATCTGGGGCTGCTCATCTGCGAAGACCTCTGGCAGCCGGGCCCGGCGCTGGCCGCCAAGGCGGCAGGGGCCGATCTGCTGCTCACCATCAATGCGTCTCCCTACGATCAGGAGAAACCCTGGATCCGCCGAGAACTGATGACTGAACGCTGCGATCAGACCGGCCTGCCGCTGGTTTACCTCAATCAGGTATGCGGTCAGGACGAGCTGATTTTTGACGGCTGCTCCAAGGTGTTCAACAGCCAGGGTGAGTTGACCCACAAATTGGCACCGTTTGCCGAAGAGCTGGCGCTGGTACGCTTTGCGGATGGTCAACCGGTGAAAGAGCGGGAACCGGCTGCGCCGCTGGAGCCGTTGGCTGAGACCTATCAGGCTCTGGTGCTGGCGGTGCGCGACTATGTCACCAAGAACGGTTTCCACGGTGCTGTGCTGGGCCTCTCCGGCGGCATCGACTCGGCGCTGACGCTGGCCATTGCGGCCGATGCCATCGGGGCCGACAAGGTGCAGGCGGTGATGATGCCGTTCCGCTATACCGCCCAGATGAGCGTGGAGGATGCCAAGGAGCAGGCCGAGCGGATGGGGGTCGAGTTCAACATCATCTCCATCGAGCCGATGTTCGAAGGGTTTATGACCCAGCTGGCGCCGCTGTTTGAAGGTACCGCCCGCGATACCACCGAAGAGAACCTGCAGGCGCGCTGCCGTGGTGTGCTCTTGATGGCGCTCTCCAACAAACGTCGTCGTATTGTGCTGACTACCGGCAACAAGAGCGAGATGGCGGTGGGCTATGCGACTCTTTATGGTGACATGGCGGGCGGTTTTGACGTGTTGAAAGATGTGCCGAAGACGCTGGTCTTCAAGTTGTGCGAATATCGCAACTCGGTCGACTACGTGATCCCGCAGCGGGTTATCGACCGTCCGCCTTCAGCAGAATTGGCGCCGGATCAGGTGGATCAGGACAGCCTGCCGCCGTACGACATCCTGGATGCCATCTTGAAGCGCTACGTGGAAGAGGATGCGTCCGTAGCCGACATGGTGGCAGAGGGCTTCGAGGAGGCGGTGGTGCGCAAGGTGATCCGCCTCGTGGATCTCAACGAATACAAGCGCCGTCAGGCGGCGGTTGGGCCCCGCATCACGGCCCGCAACTTTGGTAAGGATCGCCGTTACCCCATTACTTCCGGGTTTGGCAAACAGAACTGGTAAGGAGTCACCATGAAGAAGATTGAAGCCATCATCAAACCGTTCAAGCTGGACGATGTGCGCGAGGCCTTGGCCGAGATTGGCATCAACGGCATGACCGTCTCCGAAGTCAAAGGCTTCGGCCGCCAGAAGGGGCACACCGAGCTCTATCGCGGTGCCGAGTACATGGTCGACTTCCTGCCGAAAGTGAAGGTGGAGCTGGTAGTGCAGGACGAGGATCTCGACGCCTGTCTGGAAGCGATCCAGAACACCGCCCGCACCGGCAAGATTGGTGACGGCAAGATCTTCGTTTGCGAGGTGGAGCGCGTCATTCGTATCCGTACCGGCGAAGAGAACGAAGACGCTATCTGATGTCGTTTTTGCCTCGTTATGTTCAGGAGAGCAAAACAAGTTCTGCTCTGATGTCCCGAAAGCGCATCGTGGCGGTGGCGGGCCTGCTGGCAGTACTCACTGCGTGCAGTACCCGCCCGCCGGCTCAGCCGGAAAACCTGTGCCAGATCTTTCGCGAGAAGCCGGAGTGGCACAAGGCCGCGCTCAAGATGAACGAGAAGTGGGGGACGCCGATCCATGTGGTGATGGCCATGATGTATCAGGAGTCCTCCTTCGTACACGACGCCCAGCCGCCGATGGAGTATTTCCTCTTTATTCCGACCGGGCGGGCGAGCTCGGCTTATGGCTACGCTCAGGTGAAAGACGAGACCTGGGCTGATTACCAGCGAGAGACCGGCAATAGTTGGAGCGATCGCGATGACTTTGCCGACGCCATCGATTTTATGGGCTGGTACACTAACAAGGCCCAGCGGCTCAATGGCACCTCCAAGTGGGATGCCTATGGCCAGTATCTCAATTATCACGAAGGGTGGGGTGGCTATCGGCGTGGCAGCTATCGCAGCAAGGGGTGGTTGATGAAAACCTCGCGCAAGGTGGAAGCTCGCGCCCAGCGCTACGGCGCCCAGTATCGACAATGCAAGGATCAGCTCTCCCGCGGGGGCTGGTTCTGGTAACCCAATCAGGAGTCAGAAATGCCGTTATTGGACAGTTTTACCGTTGACCACACCCGTATGGAAGCGCCAGCGGTGCGTGTGGCCAAAACCATGCAGACCCCGAATAAAGACACCATTACCGTGTTCGACCTGCGTTTCTGCGTACCGAACAAGGAGATCCTCTCCGAGCGCGGTATCCATACCCTCGAGCACCTGTTCGCCGGTTTCATGCGTGATCATCTGAACGGCAACGGTGTAGAGATCATCGACATCTCCCCCATGGGTTGCCGTACCGGCTTCTACATGAGCCTGATCGGCGCGCCGGACGAGGCCCGTGTCGCTGCCGCCTGGCAAGCAGCCATGAGCGATGTGCTGACTGTGCAGGAGCAGGGCAAGATCCCTGAGCTGAACGAGTATCAGTGCGGTACCTACAGCATGCATTCGCTGGAAGAGGCTCATGCCATCGCTCGCCATGTGCTGGAGCGTGGCATCGGCGTTAACCACAACGACGAGCTGGCCCTGCCGGAAGAGAAGCTCAAAAGCCTCTAATGCTATCGAGTCAAGATGAGAAAAACCGGTCAGCAATGCTGGCCGGTTTTTTTATCGCTGTTTGCGTCGCATCGTGATGACTTGTTCACTTTCTCCGCTCTGCTAGGATGTTCTCCTGCTTGTGTTTCAACTGCGGGAGGGAGTGCCGATGAAAGGGGTGTTGCTACGCTGGTTGGCCCGTTACGACGAGTGGTGTGAAGAGTGGGGACTTACTCAGGATAACCGGCGCTGTTGTACGCCGGTTCGTTATGATGAGGAGCCATCGAAAGAGTGCAATCCCGGCAGTGATGGTTCACTTACTGAAAATTGCGGGTCACGGCACCGGTAACGCTGTTGTATTCAAAACCCAGGCCATTCGGGTAATCCGGGAAGCGACCGACAGAATCGCGCAGAATATAGCGGCAGTTATAGTGCACCTCGTTGCCTTCATCTTCATCCGGATGACCCGGGCCAATCATGGTGGAAAGGTAATCAGCCCGCTTCTGCACTGCGTCAGGCTGATCCGTTGACGCAACGCTCTGACTGCCATCCAGCAGATCGGTAAAAAGCAGTCGGCAGTCTGACTGGTTGCTGACCGAGATATGGTTGCCAGATCCCGGTTGATAGGGGGTGTCTACCGGCTTGTTGTAATCCTCTTCGGAGCCCACCGGCCAGCCATAGCGATTGATATCTATCGTGCTGTTGCCAAAACTGCTCAGGTTGTAGAGCGCGACGGATTGCCCCTTCACTACCACCGCCCAGCCGGCATTGGCCAGACGGGCCGCACTGGCAAAATTGCCCGCAGTCGCCGATACCATGCTTTTGAGCGCATCGTCCTTGATATTGATAAAACGGGGCAGGGCTACCACTGCCAGGATCCCCAGTACGATGATGACCAGCACCAGCTCAATCAGGGTAAAACCACGGTGTTTGTTGTTCATCATCTTCAATGACCCATTAAATCCCACAAACAGGTGTGAGTGATATGCAGCTGACAGATACCCATTGCCACCTCGATTTTCCTGACTTTGACGAGGACAGGGAGGCATTGCTGGCTCGTTGCCAGGCATCCGGGGTGACGGAGTATATCATTCCTGCTATTGCCGAGACCAACTGGCACCGTGTGATGGCGCTGGCCAACCAGCACACAGGCGTGTGTTATGGCCTGGGTGTTCATCCCTGGCACGCCGGTGAACAAGAGGAGGGGGTAATAGATCGGCTGCAGGAGCTGGTATCGAGCCGTCCCGAGGGGCTGGTAGCCATCGGTGAGTGCGGACTGGATCTGCGCTCCCATGTACCTCAGGCGGGGCAGTTCGAACTGTTCGAGGCGCAGATCAAGCTGGCAGTCGATTTCGAGCTGCCATTGATAGTTCATTCGGTACGGGCCAATGACACTGTGGCCAAGCTGCTGCGTCGCTTCAAACCGGTTCGCGGTGGCGTGATCCACGCCTTCAGCGGTTCGCTGCAACAAGCAGAGGCGTTCTGGCAGTTGGGCTTTTATCTTGGTGTCGGCGGGGTCATCAGCTATGAGCGGGCCAACAAAACCCGTGAGGTATTTCGGGCCATGCCGCTTGAATCGCTGGTGCTGGAAACCGATGCACCGGATATGCCGCTACAGGGGCGGCAAGGAGAGCGAAATACACCGGAAGCGCTGCCGGAAATTGCGGCGATATTGATGGGGATACGAGAAGAACCCGCAGAATATGTTTCAATCATGTTAATTGATAATGCCGAGCGACTTTTCCGGCATCGCAAAAGACAATGAAACATTGGTGTAACAAGTGGTTGAGCTATCAGGGAAAAAAATAAGCGTAAAAATCGTTTGCTGTCTAATTTTGTGACACTTGAATAATTTGATACCGATAAAATGTGACCAGCATTCTATTTTATCGGACTTTAATTAGTATAATGCGCTCCCCTTGATTAGTTGGGTTTGTTTACAACTCACTAACAAGCCAGGTGCTACTAGAGGAAGATAATAATGAATTTGTTCATGGGTCTGGTAGGGATGGCGACGCTCGTCCTTATCGCGGTGCTGTTCTCCAGCAATCGCAAGGCAATCAACGTCCGTACCGTAGCCGGTGCGTTTGCAATTCAAGCTGGTCTGGGTGCGTTTGTACTCTATGTACCGGTAGGGCGCGATATTCTGGTCGGTGTATCCGATGCAGTCTCCAGCGTCATCAGCTATGGCCAGAATGGTATCGAATTCCTGTTCGGTGGTCTGGTCAGCAACAAGATGTTTGAAGTGTTCGGTGGCGGCGGCTTTATCTTTGCCTTCCGTGTTCTGCCGGTCATCATCTTCTTCTCTTCCCTGATCGCTGTGCTCTACTACTTGGGCATCATGCAGATGGTCATCAAGTTGCTGGGTGGTGGTCTGCAGAAAGTGCTGGGCACTTCCCGTACCGAATCCCTCTCTGCGACTGCCAACATCTTCGTAGGTCAGACTGAAGCCCCGCTGGTGGTTCGTCCCTACATCTCCAAGATGACTGACTCCGAGCTGTTCGCGGTCATGTGTGGTGGTCTGGCATCTGTTGCCGGTTCCGTTCTGGCTGGCTACGCCTCCATGGGCGTCAAGATGGAGTACCTGATCGCAGCCTCCTTCATGGCTGCACCAGGTGGTCTGCTGTTCGCCAAGCTGCTGGTACCGGAAACCGAGACCCCGAACTATGACGAAAGCTCCGCAGATGCCGAGCTGGACGACAAGCCGGCCAACGTGATTGACGCTGCTGCTGCTGGCGCTTCTGCCGGTATGCAACTGGCTTTGAACGTCGGCGCCATGCTGCTGGCCTTCATCGGCCTGATCGCCATGATCAACGGTATCTTCTCCGGTGTGGGTGGCTGGTTCGGTTATCCGCAGCTCTCTCTGGAACTGCTGCTGGGCTGGATCTTCTCCCCGCTGGCTTTCCTGATCGGTGTGCCCTGGAGTGAAGCGATTGTTGCCGGTTCCTTCATCGGTCAGAAACTGGTAGTGAACGAGTTCGTGGCTTATCTGAACTTCGCTCCGTACCTGAAAAACGAGGTGCTGATCAACGGTGTGGCCATGTCCGATCACACCAAGGCGATCATCTCCTTTGCCCTGTGTGGTTTTGCCAACCTCTCCTCTGTTGCCATTCTGCTGGGTGGTCTGGGGTCGATGGCACCGAACCGCCGCGGCACCATTGCGAAATTTGGTCTGAAAGCCGTATTGGCTGGCTCTCTGTCCAACCTGATGTCTGCGACTATCGCAGGCTTCTTCCTGGCACTGTCCGGCATGTAATATCAGCCTGACTGACAGGGTATAAACACGAACGCCACGGCATCTGCCGTGGCGTTCGCGTATGGAGCGGTGACAACCGTTTTCCTATCTAAACTAATAATAAAATGAGTCAAATCGGAGGTTATATGAATGAAGTGCTACTGGCGATGGTGGCCGGCTTTATAGTCGGTTTGTTGTTTTCTTTCCTCAAATTGCCGATCCCGGCACCTCCCGTTTTGTCCGGGGTGATGGGGATTGTCGGGGTCTATCTGGGGGGGCTGGCCTACTCCTGGATCCTGACGCGCTTCTTTTCGTAAGGCATTTTTGAATGCGGATTTGCCAGATGTGAGGTACCTCTGAAATTGGCAAATCCGGCTTGCAAACAGGGGGTATCTCGGCTGAAATAGGCGTTGCCAGCAGGGTGCTGGCAATGACTAATGCTCGATGAAATCGGGTGTTGGCGGTCAAATGGAATTGATTGGGAAGTCGGGTCGGAGTTGTTCTGCCTTTCTCAAGTCTTCATGGAACCAAGTCCGCACTTTTGTAAGAAAGTGACAGGGCTCTTGCCTTATTTACAGTCGTTGTGCCTCAGCCTTCGCACTGTAATTCCATTCCCGTATAGCTGGGAATTGCTACTGCTATCTCCTTTTCGGAGCTTGTGGTGGTGCCCGGTTATCTGGATCAAATCGAGACTTTGGAGAACAGAATGAGTGATCTGAAACTGGCCGCCCAGCGCGCCCTGAACCTGATGGACCTGACCACCCTGAACGACGACGATACCGATCAGAAGGTGATCGACCTGTGCCACAAGGCCAAGTCACCGGCCGGTCTGACCGCCGCCGTCTGCATCTACCCCCGTTTCATTCCCATCGCTCGCAAGACCCTGCGTGAGATCGGCGCTGCCGACGTGCGCATTGCGACCGTGACCAACTTCCCGCACGGCAACGACGACATCGAGATCGCCGTGGCCGAGACCCGTGCCGCTGTCGCCTACGGTGCCGACGAAGTGGACGTGGTCTTCCCGTACCGCGCTTTCATGGCTGGCAACGAACAGATCGGTTTTGATCTGGTCAAAGCCTGTAAAGAGGCCTGTGGTGCCAACGTGCTGCTGAAAGTGATCATCGAAACCGGCGAACTGAAAGAAGAGGCGTTGATCCGTCGCGCTTCCGAAATCTGTATCGAGGCCGGTGCCGACTTCATCAAGACCTCCACCGGCAAGGTGCCGGTCAATGCGACCCCGGAAGCGGCGCGCATCATGATGGAAGTGATCAAGGCCAAGAATCCGAAAGTTGGCTTCAAGCCGGCCGGTGGCGTGAAAGACGCCGCCGTGGCGGGTCAGTACCTGGCCATGGCCGAAGAGATCCTCGGCAAGGACTGGGTATCCGCCCGTACCTTCCGCTTTGGTGCATCCAGCCTGCTGGCCAGTCTGCTGGCCACTCTGGGGCATGGCGACAAGCCGGCCAACACCAGCGGTTACTAATAGGTTGATGAGAGGGCGGACTGCTGTTCGCCCTGTTAAGCCCCCACCTGTGGTGCGCGGGCAAGGATTCAGGCTTGTGTAACGCCAGCAATGGCGGAGGGAATGAAAGATGTTTTTGCCTCAAGAAATTATTCGCAAGAAGCGCAACGGTGAAGCGCTCAGTACCCAAGAGATTCAATTCTTCGTTCAGGGCATTACCAACAACACCATCGGCGAGGGCCAGATTGCGGCGCTGGCGATGGCGGTCTACTTCAAAGATATGACCATGGATGAGCGGGTTGCCCTGACCTGCGCCATGCGCGACTCCGGCATGGTATTGACCTGGGATCACCTCAATCTGGGTGGCCCGATTGTCGACAAGCACTCCACCGGCGGTGTGGGTGACGTTGTCTCCCTGATGCTTGGCCCGATGGTCGCCGCCTGCGGCGGTTTCGTGCCGATGATCTCCGGCCGTGGTCTGGGCCATACCGGCGGTACCCTCGACAAACTGGATGCCATTCCCGGCTACCAGACCTCGGTCGACAACGATCGTTTCCTGAAAGTGGTGAAAGAGGCGGGTGTCGCCATCATCGGCCAGACTGGCGATCTCGCCCCGGCCGACAAGCGTATCTATGCAGTACGTGACATCACTGCCACCGTCGAATCTGTCGCCATGATCACCGGCTCCATCCTCTCCAAGAAGCTCGCCTCCGGGCTCGAAGCGCTGGTGATGGATGTGAAAGTGGGCTCCGGTGCCTTTATGCCGACCTTTGAAGCGTCCGAAGAGCTGGCCAAGAGCATTGTGGCCGTGGCCAACGGTGCCGGTTGCCGCACCTCTGCGCTCTTGACTGACATGAACCAGGTGCTGGCCTCCAGCGCCGGTAACGCGGTGGAAGTGCGTGAAGCGGTGCGCTACCTGACCGGTGAATACCGCAATCCGCGCATCCACGAAGTGACCATGGCGCTGTGCGCCGAAATGCTGATCTCCGCCGGTCTTGCCAGCGACGAGCGCGATGCCCGCACCAAGCTGCAGGCGGTGCTGGATAACGGCAAGGCTGCCGAGATCTTCGGTCGCATGGTGACTGGCCTGGGCGGCCCGGCCGATTTCATGGAGCGTTACGACGCTTACCTGCCCAAGGCCGCCATCGTGCGCCCGGTCTTCGCGGCCAACAGCGGCTTCGTGACCGCCATGGATACCCGCGAACTGGGTCTGGCCGTGGTCGCCATGGGCGGTGGTCGCCGCGCTGCCGGTGACAAACTTGATTATGCGGTTGGTCTGACCGACTTTATCCGCCTGGGTCAGAGCGTCGATGCTGACAAGCCGATCGCCATGATCCACGCTCAGACTGAAGAGCAATATGCTCAGGCTGCCAGCATGGTGCAGGCAGCTGTCCGGATTGGTGGCGAGCGGCCCGAGGCACTGCCTGAAGTGTACCGCCGTATCACCCTGGCTGATTTGTAACAAGGGGAAGTCCCATGAAACGTACCTTTATCCTGATGATGGACTCTTTCGGTATCGGCGCTGCCGCCGATGCTGACAAGTTCGGAGACACGGGCGCCAATACCCTTGGCCATATCGCCAAGGCGTGTGCGGCTGGTGAAGCGCAGGGCCGCGGTGCCCTCAATCTGCCGAACCTGAGCAAGCTGGGCCTCGGCCACGCTTGCGAGCAGGCTTCCGGCACCTTCCCGGCAGGTCTTAAGAAAGATATCGAGGTGGTCGGTGCCTACGGCTACGCTCAGGAGCTCTCCTCCGGTAAGGACACGCCGTCCGGTCACTGGGAGATCGCTGGTGTGCCCGTACTGTTCGAGTGGGGCTACTTCAAGGATCACACCAACAGCTTCCCGCAGGAGCTGCTGGACGCCATCGTCGAAAAGGCTGGTCTGCCGGGTTACCTCGGCAACTGCCACGCTTCCGGTACCCAGGTGCTGGATGATCTGGGCGAAGAGCATATGCGGACCGGCAAGCCGATCCTCTACACCTCTGCCGACTCGGTGTTCCAGATCGCCTGCCACGAAGAGACCTACGGCCTCGAGAAGCTCTATGAGCTGTGCCACATCGTACGCGAGCTGCTGGAGCCTTACAACATTGGCCGCGTTATCGCGCGTCCGTTCGTGGGCAGTGGCAAAGGCAACTTCAAGCGTACCGGCAACCGTCACGACTACTCCGTGCTGCCGCCGGCGCCGACCGTGCTGGACTACATGAAAGAAGCGGGTGGCCAGGTGGTTTCCATCGGCAAGATCGCCGACATCTATGCCGAGCAGGGCATCACCAAGAAGGTGAAGGGTACCGGTCTGACCGAGCTGTGGGATCGCACCCTGGAAGAGGTGAAAGCGGCCGGTGACAACACCATCGTTTTCACCAACTTCGTCGACTTCGATTCATCTTACGGTCACCGTCGCGACGTGAAGGGCTACGCCGATGCGCTGGAGTATTTCGACTCCCGCCTGCCGGAGCTGTTCGACCTGCTGCAGGATGGCGACGTGGTGGTGCTGACCGCAGACCACGGTTGTGACCCGACCTGGAGCGGCACCGACCATACCCGCGAGTACATCCCGGTACTGTTCTACGGCAAGCCGGTCAAAGCCGGTTCCGTCGGCCGTCGCGAGACCTTCGCCGATATCGGCCAGAGCATTGCGGCGTACCACGGTCTGCCCAAACTGGCATACGGTACCAGCTTCCTGTAATTTACCCGCCCGCCACTCTGGTGGCGGGCAATTTTAATAAAGACAATAAAACTCAACCCAAGTGTGAAGGAATCAAGAGAATGGCAACTCCTCATATCAATGCGAAAGATGGCGCCTTTGCTGATACCGTGCTGATGCCGGGCGACCCCCTGCGCGCCAAGTACATCGCCGAGACTTTCCTGGAGAACGTCGAGCAGATCTGCGACGTGCGCAACATGTTCGGCTTTACCGGTACCTACAAGGGCCGTCGTATCTCCGTAATGGGCCACGGCATGGGTATCCCCTCCTGCTCCATCTACGCCAAAGAGCTGATCACCGATTACGGTGTGAAGACCCTGATCCGCGTCGGCTCCTGCGGTGCCGTGCGTGAAGATGTGAAACTGCGTGACGTGGTAATCGGTATGGGTGCCTGTACCGACTCCAAAGTAAACCGTCTGCGCTTCAAGGATCACGACTTCGCAGCCATCGCTGACTTCGACCTGGTTGCCAATGCCGTACAGGCCGCCAAGAACAAGGGCGTTGCCGTGCGTGTGGGCAACATCTTCTCCGCCGACCTGTTCTACACTCCGGATCCCTCCATGTTCGACGTCATGGAAAAATACGGCATCCTGGGTGTCGAGATGGAAGCCGCCGGTATCTACGGCGTAGCCGCAGAGTACGGTGCCAAGGCACTGACCATCTGCACCGTCTCCGACCATATCCGTACCGGTGAGCAGACCACCTCTGAAGAGCGTCAGCTGACCTTCAACGACATGATCGAAATCGCACTGGATTCCGTCCTGCTGGGCGACAAGTAATCTCCTTGCGAATAAAAAAACGGCGGCCTGCGGGCCGCCGTTTTTTTATCTGCACTCTGTCCGGGCCATCAGTTTTCCGGTGGCGGAGAGGGGGGCGCACTCTTTTTCTTGTGCTTGCGCACCCGCATGTAGTTGCGGCGAATGCCGTAGGAGATAAGTACGCCGGCCAGCAGGGCGACCAGCAGCATCAGCCGCTGTTTCTCCTGTGTCACTTTCAGCCGGGTATCTTTGTCCGCCAGCATCTGCTGCTCTTCCAGCGTGATGCGCAGATAGCCGAGGGTCTGGGCTCCGTCCTGGATCTCCTGCACGAACTGGATGCGTCCCTTGCCCTGCTCCGGCATCGACTTGTTGTCGCTGCCGATGGGGAGCAGGCTCTCCAGCGGTACGGCCTGTTCCGACTGGGCGAGCGGGATGCCGCGTCCATCATAGAGGGTGACATCGAGGATCTCCGGCTCGGTCGCCAGATCCCGTGCCAGTCGCTCCAGCTCGCTGCTGTTGTCCTCCTTGATCCAGCGCTTCATGTCGCGGGCGGCATAGGCGACCAGCGCCTGGGCGCGGTTGCGCGCTTCGCTGTGCAGGGCGGCCTGGCTCTCTCCCTGCATATGGAGTAGCACAACCAGTACCCAGCAGCCGAGCAGCAGGCCGGCTACCAGACTGAGCACACGTTTGATGGGAAGATGACGCTGCAAGCGCGAGACCTCATGCTGACCGGAAGTTGCGGGATCTTGGCGCTTGCCTGCGCAAAAAGCAATACGCTACTCTGGGCCACTATTGTTAACCCCTTGATCACCATGGAAGGCGTATCGCTTATGTTGTTGTCCCGGCTCCCCACCTCCTTATCCGAATGGCCCGCCCACCTATTATCTTCTCCCTGGTGGCAGCTGACCCCGGATGCCCTGCAACCGACCGGGACGCCCCTTGCGGCTGGCTGGCTGGTGCTGTTTGGCAAGGCGCTGGGGCCGGCCTCTCTGGAAGAGCTGGCGCCCTTGTTGGCTGAGCACGGGGTGGCGGCGACCCTCTATCCGGCGACCGAGGTAGCGGGTTGCCCGTTGCTGCTGCTCGGTACCGACCGCTTCTCGCCCGAGCTGGTGGTCGCGCTCAAGGAGAGGGAGTGGGAGAGCGATCTCTGTCATTTGCCCGCGCTGCCTACCCTGAGTGAGCCCGGCCTGCTGGTGATGGATATGGACTCCACCGCGATCCGCATCGAGTGCATCGACGAGATAGCGCGGCTGGCGGGGGTGGGCGATCAGGTGGCGGCGGTGACCGCGGCCGCCATGCAGGGCAAGCTGGAGTTTGCCGACAGTCTGCGCAATCGGGTGGCGCTGCTTGAGGGGGCGCCCGTCGCCATCCTCGATGAGGTGGCGGCATGGATGCCCTGGATGCCGGGCTTGCAGCTGATGGTCGATACCCTCAAACAGGCGGGGTGGCGTGTGGCAATCGCTTCCGGCGGTTTTACCCGCTTTGCCGGCCAGTTGCAGCGGGAGCTGGGGCTGGATGCCATCTTCGCCAACGAGCTGGCGGTGGAAGGGGGCCTGCTGACCGGCAAGGTGAGCGGGCGTATCGTCGATGCCAGCGTCAAAGCCGAGGTGTTGCAGCAGCTGGCGGCCGAGTATGCCATTGCGCCCTCCCAGACCGTGGCCATCGGCGATGGTGCCAACGATCTCAAAATGATGGCGGTGGCGGGTCTTGGCATTGCCATCCATGCCAAGCCGCTGGTGCGGGCGCAGGCTGCCGCGACCCTCAATCATCATGATCTGGAGGGTGTGCTCTGCCTGCTCTCGGCGCGCGCCTGTAGCGAAAGGCGCTGGGATCGCCCCTGATATTGTTTCATGGAGGAAACCAATCGAAATGGAATTGTTGCAGAAATCACTCTTTGTACCCTGTGGCGAGCATCAACTGCACGTCCGCCATATCAAGCCGGGGGCGGCCGTTCATGGTGAACCCATCCTGATGGTGCACGGCGCCATCGAGAACGGTCGCATCTTCTATACCGAGTCGGGCAAGGGATTGGCCTGCTTTCTGGCTCGCCACGGTTTTCAGGTCTATGTCGCAGATCTGCGCGGGCGCGGGCTCAGTACCCCCGCCATCGCCGAGCAGGCGGAGCACGGTCAGCATGAACTCATCACCGAGGATCTGCCCGCTCTGCACCGCTGGATTGCCGCGCGCCACCACGGCTTCAAGGTGCACTGGGTGGCTCACTCCTGGGGCGGCGTCATCATGGCCTCCACGCTGGTGCGCTTTCCCGAACTGGCGGAGCAGGTGGCCAGCCTGCTCTTCTTCGGTACCAAGCGCGGGGTGTCGGTGCAAAATCCCGAGCGCTGGTTGAAGGTGGATCTAATCTGGAACCGGCTGGCCCCCTGGCTGGCACGTCGCCGTGGTTTTCTGGCCGCCCGGGATCTCAAGATTGGTGCCGATGACGAGCCGCTGCGCTACCTGCAGGAGACCATCCCCTGGGTCAAGTGCGGCCCCTGGCAGGATCCGCACGACGGTTTTGCCTATGATGAGGCAGCAGCCCAGGTCAACTGGCCGCCGCTCTGGATGATCTCGGCCAAGGCGGACAAGGTGCTGGGCCACCCCACCGACGTGCGCCGTTTCAGCGACGAGATGGGCTCAAAGACCCGTCATACCCGGCTTGGCCGGGACAATGGCAACCGGCTCGATTACGACCATATCAATATGCTGACCGCGCCGCAGGCGCAGGAGGATCACTTCCCCCGGATCCTCGACTGGCTGCTGGATCCGCAGGCCGCGTGATAAAAAAACAGGGCGCATGATGCGCCCTGTTTCTTGTGGCCGGGATCAGTTGAGTGGCTGCGTGATGCCGAGGCGGAACAGGGTCGCCTGGGTGGTGTCGGTCAGCTCGCCGACCCCGACGACGCTCCAGAGCTCCTCCTCCAGCTTTTTCGCCTTGTGAATGGCAAATTTGGCGATGTAATCCAGCTCGTTGGCAATGAAGTTGGTGTCGGGGCGCCCGGTGCGGGAGACGCCGACCAGCACCGAGTAGAACTCCCCTTCCTGTAGTGCCAGCTCGATAAACTGGCGTTTCTCCTTCACGCCGGTGAACTCGCTGGCGAGACGGCTGCGGAAGATGGGCAGGCCCGCTCTGGTCTGGATGCTGGCGATGTAGACCTCCTCCTCCTTCGGCTTGTCCTCCCGCTCTATGCTGCGCAGCGGCGTCATAAGCAGCTCCTTGAGCAGCTCTCCCTGAAACAGCGGATAGAGGTTCTCCTGCTCCGGCAGCTCGGCGCAGGCGGTGAGCAGCCGTTGCAGGCTGCGCGGCTTGAGCGACTTGCCGATGGAGGCGGGTTTGGGGGCCCCCTTCAGCTTGTTGATGTAGACCGGCGAGTTGAACAGGTGGTGGGTGTAGATGTTGCGCAGGGCGCGGGCCAGCCCGCGGTAACGGCGCTGCTCCTGCGCCGCCTTGAGCTTGTTCTGGTTGCTCTCGATGAGCAGGCTGAAGAACTGGCGACCGGTGTGGCGATCGGAATCCCCCTCGATGCAGAGATGCAGCACGGTGCGGGTCATGTTGAGACTGACCAGCCGATAGGAGAGATGCTGCAAATCCATGCTCTTGGAGAGCTCCTGCAAGCGGGGCAGGGCAATGGTCACCACATCGTTCTTTTCGCCAACAAACGCCTCTTCCAGCTCGATCTGCAAGCCATGGGCCGAGATGTCGCGGGTCCAGCCCAGCCAGGACTTGCCGTTGTGGTGGATGGCGACCGCCGTCTTGTGGATGTAGCGCAGCTCCTTGCGCAGCTGGACATAGTGCAGGGTCTCGATCTCGAAGGGGGCAACCCCCTGCTCGTGGCCAAAACGCTGCAACTCGTTGGCGTTGCTGCCAGGTTCCCCCTCCTGATAGAACTCTTCGCGCTGGGACTCCTGACTGATCTCCTGCAGCAGGCCGCAATAGCCGATCTGCTTGAGGCGCTCGAGCAGCAGTATGTCCTGCAACTGCGGGTTTTCGAGCCCCTGCAGCTGGCCAACGTCCGCTTCGAGCAGTTCGCACGCCTCCAGCGTGAACTTGTAGACGCGCCAGCTGGGGCGACGTGAGCCCACTTGGAAGAAGAGGGCTGTCAGGCCGCTCTGGCGCAGCTCCTCGGCAGTTGCCGAGAAGAAGTAGATATGGCTGCGCACCGTGTGGGTGAAGCAGTAAATAAGGGTTTCGCTGGTGGCACCGGGGGCGGGGCAGAGTCGCTTCATCCGCTCGGCACTGAATAGCCCCGCCAGCGCATCGCGGTTCTTCTCGTCACGCCAGTACTCCAGCAGATGCTGGTTGTTCTCGGTACGCAGCGCTATCTCGAGGCAGGGGCTGTCGCCGGTCCCGAAGAAGAGCGGCATGCCGGTCATGCGTGGCAGGTAGAACTGCTCGTACCCCTTGATGATGGCGGCAGAGAGCAGGTAGTCGACGCTGACCCGGTAACGCACCTTGTTGACTTCGATGAACTCTTTCAAAAAAGCGTCAAAGGCGGGTTGCTCGCCAGTGCGTACCAGTCGCAGCCAGAATTTCCCCTCTTTGCTCTCTTCCCCGAGGATCTGGTAGTTGACCGGTTGGTGCAGTACCGGGTTGGGGTTGTCGCGCTCCAGCCCGGTGAAGAAGACCTCGACCTGAGCGCCGGTATGGTAACTGGGCAGATAGGGCACCGAGATGCGCATCCCACCGAGGGAGAGATCGGAACTCTTGGCAAACAGCTTTTCACCATCCGGCAGCTTGAGCAGCACTGGCGAGCTGAAGTGCATCCGCTCCTGACGGCGGCCGTAATAGCTGGCGAAGGCGATGGTGTTGACATCGTATTGCCTGAACGGACTGGCCGGCGGGGTGAGGTGGCCATCGACGCGAGCGTGGTGCTGCTGTTTTTGCCACTGTTGCAGAGCCTCGTTGACTCCTATGGTATAGGCGTCACGGTAGAGATAGCACTGGGACTGGAACAGGTTGATTGCCTCGGCCGGCATGAAGTGGGTAATGCCGTCGAATTCATGGATCAGACACTCATCTGCCAGCTCATCGCGCATGTCGATGACCCTGCGGCACGGAGAGCATTTGCGTTTTAGCTCCATTTTGAGCAGAAAACGGCTGTTGCTGTTCTCTTCCTGGGTCATGCGGTTGAAGATCTCCTCGAAATCTTTCTCCCGCAACAAGGGGACAAGTTGTTCAATCAGATATTGTTGGTGTTCTGAATCCATGTGTTCCTGCCACGGAAAGTCACTTTTCCGATTCTGGGTTTGATCTGTCGGTCGCAAACAAGTATATCAAGCAGGAATTCATCCTGTCCCCGAGTTATCAATGGCCAAAAATAAAACTGCTTATGTTTGTTCCGAATGTGGTGCCGACTTCACACGCTGGCAGGGTCAGTGCAGTGAGTGCAAGGAGTGGAACACCATTACCGAGGTGCGCCTCGGGTCGGTGACTCCTGTCGGCAAGAGTGCCCGCTATACCGGTTATGCCGGTGCAATTGGCAGTCAGGTGCAGACACTGGCAGAGATAGCTACCACCGAGATCCCCCGTTTCTCCTCCGGCTTCAAGGAGCTGGATCGGGTACTTGGTGGCGGCGTGGTGCCGGGCTCTGCCATCCTTATCGGCGGCAACCCGGGGGCAGGCAAGTCGACCCTGCTGCTGCAGACTATGTGTGGTCTGGCAGAGCGGATGAAAACCCTCTATGTCACCGGTGAGGAGTCGCTCCAGCAGGTGGCGATGCGCGCCAATCGGCTCGGATTGCCTACCGACAAGTTGCGGATGCTGTCGGAGACCAGCGTCGAGCAGATCTGCCTGATTGCCCAGCAGGAGCAGCCGCAGATCATGGTTATCGACTCCATTCAGGTGATGCATGTGGCTGATGTGCAGTCGGCGCCCGGTTCCGTCTCGCAGGTGCGCGAGGCCGCAGCGCTGCTCACTCGCTATGCTAAGCAGAACCACGTGGCCATCTTCATGGTGGGCCATGTGACCAAGGATGGTACGCTGGCCGGCCCCAAGGTGCTGGAACACTGTATCGACTGCTCCGTGCTGCTCGACGGTGGCCATGACTCCCGTTTTCGTACCCTGCGCTCCCACAAGAACCGTTTCGGGGCGGTCAACGAGCTTGGCGTCTTTGCCATGACCGGGCAGGGAATGCGGGAGGTCAGCAATCCCTCTGCCATTTTCCTTAGCAGGGGAGAGGAGCAGGCTCCCGGCTCCATCGTGATGGTGATCTGGGAGGGCACCCGACCGCTGCTGGTGGAGCTGCAGGCGCTGGTGGATTACTCCCAGCTCTCCAATCCGCGCCGGGTGGCGGTGGGGATGGATCACAACCGGCTCGCTATGCTGCTGGCTGTATTGCACCGCCACGGTGGTCTGCAGATGGCGGATCAGGATGTCTTCATCAACGTGGTTGGCGGGGTCAAGGTGGAAGAGACCAGTGCTGACCTGGCGCTGCTGCTGGCCATGGTCTCCAGCTTCCGTGATCAGTCACTGCCCAAGGATCTGGTGGTGTTTGGCGAGGTCGGCCTCTCCGGCGAAATTCGCCCGGTGCCGTCCGGTCAGGAGCGACTGCAAGAGGCGGCCAAGCATGGTTTCCGTCGCGCCATCGTGCCGCACGCCAACGCCCCCAAGCACCCAATCGAAGGGATGGAAGTAGTACCGGTCAAGAAGTTGTCTGATGCGCTCGAGGCGCTGTAATCCGGTGCAGCTAAAAGACTATGTCTTGGGATGAACGAAAATAAGAAGAGCGCCAAGGCGCTCTTCTTAATTACGGGATTACGGGGAAATATGGAACGTCAGGGCTGGCTGTGTTCCAGATGCTCGCTCAGCAGCTGCTCCAGCTCTCGGTGCAGCAGCTCCTCATCGCCCACATTGAGTTCGATCATCCGCCTCAGGTGAGTGGCGCTGTCGATGTCGATGTGATGGCAGTAGAAGCCCAGCTTCTTGCTGGCCTCATGGTTCAGCTCTACCTGCATCTTGATCTCGATGTCACTGCCGCTCAGGACAAAGCTCAGCTGGTACTCTTTGTTCTCATTGCTCACCCAGTCGTCAGGCCGGATTAGCAGCGCACCCTGCAGGGAAATATCGACAAGCTGAGTGCGCCACTTGCGTTCCCCCTGCGTGAGTTCAGCCATGGTCAAGTAGAGGATCCGTGCAAAACGGCGGCGCTCAGACATGCTCATCTCCTTGTATGCAATCAGTGTGGACCCGATGGTCATTGCTTTGAGTGTAATCCACCTTGACTGCCCGTATCTTGAACTTGCTCCGAAAATGGCGTTCAAGCCTGTTGTGCACTAAGGGATTCCACCACATGGAGTGCCTTGACCAGACGATCTTCCTGTTTGAAGCGCTCCTCCAGCACCGGTCCCAGTTCATTGAGGTCATCATCGAGCAGCAGCAGTTGGGCTTCATCGGCCTCGCTGTACTTGTCGTTGAACTCGAGAGCCAGTTCGGTGCTGGTACGGATATGGGGATAGATGCGCTTGGCGAGCTCCAGCGTTTCGCCGCTGGCCTGCTCGAAGGCGGTGACCACGTGATTGTAGATTTCGAAGTGGCCTGCGCTGACGTAGTCGACCAGTCTGTCACAGAAGTGCTGCAGCTCTTCGGGTTTGGGCAGGCATCGCTGTTTGGTTCGGGCCGGAGTAAGGCCAGCCAGCCGCATGTATTCGACCAGCAGGGCTTGCCGTGCATCCAGCCAGTCGTCGATAGCCTTGTGTTTTCCTGCCAGCGCCTGTTTGGTCTGTTCCAGTTTCGTCAACATAATCCCTCCATGGGGCAAGGCCGGGCGATTGATGGGGCTTCCTAGCCGTTTGAACAGTGACACTCCCTATAACTAGGGAAAATCTGACCAAGCGTCAATAGGCTTGCCGGGATATTGTTAAGTGGTATTGAGGTGGGTGTCAAATTGAGCTTGTTGAAGGATGAGAGGCCGGTTGGTTCAGGGTTTTTCAGGGCTGGAATGTGACTTTTTCCGCAGATCTTGATGAAAACCCCAGCGTTTGACGCCCCCTGCTCGATAAAGCCTTTGCTTGAGCGTTTTTTTTTGCATAGAGTGACCCAGCGCTAAATGCCCGATCATAAAGGAAATGTTATGAACAAAGCTCAACTTGTCGATGCGATTGCCGCCAAAGCAGATCTGAGCAAAGCTCAGGCCAAAGTGGCTCTGGAAGAGATCATCAATGGTATTACCCAGAGCTTGAAAGAAGGTGATGCTGTGCAGCTGGTCGGTTTTGGCACCTTCAAGGTCACCCACCGCGCAGGCCGCACTGGCCGTAACCCGCAAACTGGTAAAGAGATCCAGATTGCTGCAGCCAACGTGCCTTCATTCGTGGCTGGCAAGGCTCTGAAAGACGCCGTCAAGTAAGTCTTAAAGTCTGTTTTGTCCAATGCCAGTCAGCTTGCTGACTGGCATTGTTTTTATTGGGGCTTTCGGTTTTACCCTTCCCTACCTTGGTTTTCGCAAGCGCACTCTGCGCATCAGGCCGTCTGCTGCGCGGTCGCTGGCAATGGCCAGATCTGCTCGTAGGCCCAGGTAAAGAGAATGATGTAGACGAGGTAGAAGGCGACGAAGCCGAGATCCAGCAGTAGCGCTTCCCATAACCCCAGATCGAGCCAGAACATGACGCAGGGGAGGGAGAGCATCATAAAGCTCGCTTCGTAGCCAAACGCATGCAGGAAGCGATCAAGAGGGCGCTTGTTGGTGCGCCCGCACAGAGTCAGTAGCGCCTTGTCAAACAGCAGGTTCCAGCCATAGGTCCATGCAGTGGCGACGATGGAGAAGAAGATCGCCAGTGAACCGACCTCGGCGACACCCTGGCCAAACAGCTGGCTGATAAGCGGGGCAACCATGGCCAGACCAATGCCTTCATAGAGAACCAGATAGCGGAGCCGATCCGAAGTGGTGCGCAGATGGGTACTACTCATGGGTGATGTGCCTCCTGTGGGAGGCGCATTCTAATGAGACGCTGGCCAAAAATGAAGCAGTTTGTCGCTGACCAGCAGCAGTGTGGCGCGTTTCCCGCCCTTATGCTGCCGGCGCTGTCACTTGGGTATGGAGCGTGAATCCCTCCTCAGCAGGATTGAGCGTTACCCTTACCTCTCCCAACTCGGCGAGCGAGGTAACATGGGTACCGCCACAGGGAATGGTCACCTCCTGGCCTTCCAGCGTGCAGTGCCAGTAGCGCGAATCGATGATCGCCTCGCCAGCGCGGCTACGGCGGATCTCGCCCCCGGCTGCGATCCAGTCGGCCAGCTGCCGGTTGACCTTCTCTTCAATCAGCGCCAAATCTGCCAGCAACGCCTCGTTGTTGACCCCCTTTTTGCGCAGACTCTTGCCGATGCGGTACTGCTCGCGCGAACCGCAAGGCTCGACTCGCGAGCTCTGAATGGCGAGGCGGTCGAAATCGGGTTGACCCAGTGCATCGCGCTCACTCACTTCTTTACGCCAGTAAGGGGTGAGAGTCCGGTTGAGAGCGAGCGCCGCCAGATGGCAACCGCTATGGCCAAGGCTCAGGGCGTGGCGGGCCGCGCTATCGACCTGCAACTCGACCTGACTGCCGACGGCCAGCTCGTGGTCACCGATAAGCGGGTGTACCACCACGAAATGCCATCCTTCCGCCCCCCGTTTGACCGGAATATCGGCGTCGACGAACAGCTTGCCATCAGGGCTGATGGCCCCCATCCGGCAAGGGCCAATAGCGGCTTCGCCCCCTTCCCAGCATGCATGACCCACATCTCCCGGCTGATCGGGCCAGAGATGGCTTTGGGGATGAAAGGGGGTGAGGTCGGTGACCAGCAGCGTGGTGTCACCGGGCTGGCAGCAGACCACGCTGGCCTGCTCCTGATGATGGCCCAGTACGAAGCTGGCTCGGGTATGTTCCATGGCAAGGCTCCCGCAACGATAAATGAGAAGAGAAAGCGGCAGCATACGCCAAAGTACGAAGAGGCTCATTAACCAGTGTTAATGAGCCTCCTGTTTGGTGACTGGTTGCTAGATCATGGCAACCAGCAGGTAGGCATTGAGCCCGATCACCAGTGCAACGATAAGACGGCCGATGGCCTGGGTGACCGGATGGTTGCGATGTTTCCCCATCAGCGCCCGATCACCGGTCAGCATCAGCAGCGGGATCAGCGCCAGCGCGATGCCAAAACTCAGGATTACCTGACTCAATACCAATATCTCTGTCGTGTTGAAGCCCATGGAGATCACCACGAAGGCGGGGGTCATGGTGATGGCGCGGCGCAGCCAGAGCGGGATGGTAAAGCGGACAAAACCCTGCATCACTACTTGCCCGGCCAGCGTCCCCACCACGGTAGAGCTGATGCCGGAGGCGACCAGCGAGAGGCCAAACAGGGTGGCCGCCGCCTGACCCAGCAGCGGGGTGAGGGTCTGGTAGGCTGACTCCAGCTCCGCTACCTGCTGGTGGCCCGAGCTATGAAAGGCGGCCGCCGCCATTGCCATCATTGCCAGATTGACGAAGCCGGCGATGGTCATGGCGATGGCCACATCGACCCGGGTGGTATGCAGCCGCTGGCTGACCGAGCCCTGATCCTGAGTGTGCTGGGTCAGCGCCGAGTGCAGATAGATGACGTGTGGCATCACGGTGGCACCGAGCACACCGGCGGCCAGATAGACGGCATCACTGTTGGGTAGACCCGGGAAGAGGGCACCCTCCAGCAGACTCGGCAGATGGGGGCGGGAGAAGATCAGCTCGACGATGTAGGCCGCCGCAACAAACAGCAGCAGACCGCCCACCACGAATTCCAGCGGTTTCTGGCCGCGAGATTGCAACATCAGGATCCCCCAGGTCACCACGGCGGTGATACAGGCTCCTTCAAGCAAGGTCACGCCAAGCAGCAGCTTGAAGCCGACGGCGGCGCCGATAAATTCGGCGAGATCGGTGGCCATGGCGATAATCTCCGCCTGTACCCAATATGCCCAGACTGCCGGTCTCGGCAGTCGGTCGCGGATATGCTCAGCCAGATTCTTGCCGGTGACGATGCCGAGTTTGGCCGAGAGGGTCTGCACCACCATGGCCATCAGGTTGGCCCACACCACCACCCAGAGCAGCTGGTAGCCGAAAGTAGAGCCGGCTTGAATATTGGTAGCGAAGTTGCCCGGATCTATGTAGCCGATGGCAGCGATAAAGGCGGGCCCGAGCAGGGTCAGTTTGAATTTGCGGCTTGGAATCGTTGTAGTCAGTGCGGGTTGCATGGCATCACCCTCCATCAGGATATGGAGAGAGAATAGATCTAAATGATAATTGTTATCAATTGGTCTTTTGTATCATATCCATCGGGAAAAACTTTTGAGGTCGTCAGTTGCAGTGAGGGATGCGATTTCGTACAATACGCCGCCCTAGAAAAGCAGCGACTAAACACCATTATGTTCCTTGCCTCCGAGGTCTGGCTGCACCTGGGCGGAGGCTGAATTAATCCGTAAGGAGCTAAAATGCGTCATTACGAAATCGTCTTCATGGTTCATCCGGACCAGAGCGAGCAAGTTCCCGGCATGATCGAGCGTTACACCGGCGCCATCACCACTTCCGGTGGTACCATTCATCGCCTGGAAGATTGGGGCCGTCGTCAGCTGGCTTACCCGATCGACAAACTGCACAAAGCCCACTACGTTCTGATGAACGTAGAAGCAGAGCAAGCCGTTATCGATGAGCTGGAAACCAACTTCCGCTTCAACGATGCCGTTATCCGCAACATGATCATGCGCACCAAGCACGCCGTGACTGAAGTTTCTCCGATGGCCAAGGCCAAAGAAGAGCGCTTCACCCGTCGTGACGACGAGCGCCGCGAAGAAGCTACTGAAGCTGCTTCCGAAGAGTAATTCTGGATCACTGACTAGAGGATAAAGGCCATGGCACGTTATTTCCGTCGTCGTAAGTTCTGCCGCTTCACCGCCGAGAACGTTACCGAGATCGACTACAAAGATATCGTTACTCTGAAAAACTACATCACTGAATCTGGCAAGATCGTACCGAGCCGTATCACCGGTACCCGCGCCAAGTATCAGCGTCAGCTGGCACGCGCCATCAAGCGTGCTCGTTACCTGGCTCTGCTGCCGTACACCGATCTGCACAACAAGTAAGAATCGGTCCGGCACTTAAGCCTAACTCAACGAAATTTATAGAGGAAAGGTAATGCAAGTTATCCTGCTCGACAAAATCGCCAAACTGGGCGGTCTGGGTGACCAAGTTTCCGTGAAATCTGGTTATGCCCGTAACTACCTGATCCCGCAAGGCAAAGCTGTTATGGCCACCAAGGCCAACATCGAAGCTTTCGGTGCTCGTCGCGCTGAGCTGGAAGCCAAACTGGCTGCCAACAAAGCTGCTGCTGAAGAGCGTGCTGCCAAGCTGGCCGAACTGGCTACCGTGGTTATCGCTTCCAAGTCTGGCGACGAAGGCAAGCTGTTCGGTTCCATCGGTACCCGTGACGTGGCTGAAGCCATCACTGCTGCCGGCGTAGCCGTTGCCAAGAGCGAAGTCCGCATGGGCAACGTTCTGCGTAACACCGGTGACTACGAAGTTGCTGTTCAGCTGCACGCTGACGTTAAAGCAACCGTACAGATCCAGGTTGTTGCCCTGTAATAGCGATTCGCTTTTGCAGAGAAAACCCGCGCACTTGCGCGGGTTTTTTATTTTCAGGCCCGGGGGTAGAGTGAAGCTCTGTTCCTCTGGAGGAGATCTCTATGGCCTGGGTCGAAGGTCGCGTCATCGAACGCATCGAATGGACACCCACTCTGTTCTCCCTGCGGGTAGCGGCCGATCTGGCCCCCTACAAGGCAGGTCAATTCACCAAACTGGCCCTTGAGCAGGGCGAGCGGCGCATTCAGCGCGCCTACTCCTTCGTCAATCCTCCCTCTGCGCCATACCACGAATTCTATCTGGTCGAGATCCCGAGCGGTGAGCTGACCCCTTCCCTCGGCTCGCTGCAAGCGGGCGATACCCTGCTGGTGCAGTCTCTGGCCACCGGCTTTCTGACACTGGATGAGGTTCCGGCCGGACGCGATCTCTGGCTGCTCTCGACCGGCACCGCCATTGGCCCCTTCCTCTCCATGCTGGCCGAGGGCGAGGCCTTCAACCGTTTCGAGAATCTGGTGCTGGTACACGGGGTGCGCAAAGGCGAAGAGCTGAGCTATCAGGCTTTGATCGCCAGCTTTGCCGAGCAACATGGCGAGCGCTTTCGTTACGTGCCCTTTGTCAGTCGAGAGGAATGGCACGATGCAATGGTTGGCAGGATCCCGGCAGCGATTGCCAGCGGCCAGTTGCAGCAGCGGGTAGGGTTGGAGTTCTCACCCGAACTGAGTCAGGTGCTTATCTGTGGCAATCCGGAGATGGTGAAAGAGACCCAGCAAACCTTGCTGGCACTGGGATTGGCCAAGAACCTGCGGCGGGCGCCCGGCAATATCAGTGCGGAGAACTACTGGTAACGCAGCATAACGGCGGGGCCACTCGGCCCCTGCTCATCTGATTACTGGTTGTTGCCCTGCGGAGCGGGCATCTGGTTGGTACTGGGCGGCTGGTTGCGATTCTCTTCGCTCTCGACATTGACTCTCATCCCCTTGCAGTCAGAGGGAATATAGTCGTTTACCCCCAGATCGAGGCACTCTTTCTGGCTCCAGCCAAACTGCTTGTCATCCCAGTCCAGATTGAAGGTCATCGCATCGACAGAGAAGGTTGAGCCGCTGCTCTCCTGGGATGGTTGGTCGGCATGGGCTGCGCCGGCGAGCAGCAAGAGTGAGAGGAGCAAAGGGGTCGTTCTGTTCATGATGGCCTCGGATAATTGCAACGGCGGATGAGTATACGTCTGCGGGCTGAACCCGGGCGGAATCGTATCCCATCTCGCCACACGATGAAGTCAGGAGGGGGATTGTAGCGCTTTTCTGCTGCCAATTTGTCCGTTTTGGTCGCACTCTGGGCAGCTGGTTTGCAATATGAAGGAATTCAGGTGTTTGCCCTTCTCTGAACGGCTCTGCCGACTATAATCGGCAGCCAACTTTTCCTGCACTGCACCACAGTTTCACCATGACCACACAGGACGCTTCCGCGCTGCGCTATCCCAAGGGATGGTTCGCGCTCACCACGGTATACAGTTTTACCGGGCTGGCCATTCTGGCCTCCATCATCTTCTCCCTGCTGCTGTTTCTCTCCATCGATGACAACCCGCTGATGAAGTGGCTGTTTGGCGGTCTGGCGATCATTTTCGAGCTGGGCAAGTTCTACGTCTGGTACGAGTATGGCGAGCGCAAGGCGCGCCGGGATCTGAGTGGTGCCTTCTGGTCGTTGCTGTTCTACAGCGTGCTGGCGGCCATCTCCATCGGTGGCAGTATCGGCGGTATCAACAGTGCCACCAATACGGTGCTGAGCCAGCAGGCGCGCCATGAACGGGAGATCGCCCGTTTTGACGAACAGATCGCCAGCATCGAGCGGCAGATCCAGCTAAACGAAGAGGCGGCCCGCAAATATATCGAGCTGGAGCGTATCTCCAGCGGCGTCTCCTCGTTGCAGCACGCCAACACCAAGCTGCGCTTGCAGCAGGATGAGTTGCGTCAGCAGCGCGATGCCAAGCCGGTCAATGAGCAATCCTCCATGCTGGGGCTGATGAGCAGTCTGGCGGACGGGGTCGGGATGAGCATCAGCCAGGTGCAGTTTCTGCTGGTCTGTTTCCTCTCGGTGCTGCTCGACGTATTCGGTGCCTTCTTCGTCAGCCTGATCGGTGAGGAGAGCCGTTTTCGCCGGATGTGGCGCTGGCAGCAGGCACGCGCCCGTGCCGAGGAGCAGGAAGCACTGGCTCAGGCAGCCCAGCCCGAGCCCATGCTGCCGCCCGAGCCTGCACCCGAGGTGCTGGCACAGGTGCGCGGCGCGCTGGAGAGCGGTGAGCTCAAGTGCAGCAAGCGCTCGGTGGCGCAGGCGCTATCACTCTCGCTGGAGGAGGTGGATCGGGTGTTCCACCATCTGCTGTCGCAGGGGGTGTTGGGGCAGGGGAGCAATCGCCATTATCATCTGCGTACTGACAGCGATTGAACCCGTTTTATTCGAACCAGACCAAGCCCTCATAAGGACGTGTTTTGAGTGAATCGAGGCGACTGGCAAGGTCGCCAACATGGATCTCTAGTTGATGACCATCCGGGTCTTTTAAATAGAAGGAGTCCCCTTCGCTGCTGTTTGTCTTCCACTCTTCGATGCCCGCTTGGCGCAGGCGGGCACAGAATTCGGGGAAATGTTCCGCGGAGATACTCAGGGCGACATGGCTATAGTCTTCGGCGGGCTTAGCTGGGTCACAGGAAAGGCAGAGCCACAACTCTCCTAGGGTTAAATAGGCCCCGCGAGCCCATCGCACCTTGGGGCGAAAACCTAGTAAATCAACGTAAAACGTAAAGCTCTTTTCAAGATCTCCCGTAGCCAAGGTCAAATGATTCAGTCCGCTTAGCATTGTTGCTCCCTTTATTCGATATCGAACGCGTAACCATTAGTTGGTCAGCACCATCATCAGGCTGAGGAAGGCGGCCAGCCCGCCACCGATGCCGATGATCCAGTAAAACCCCTTGGCCCCCTGTTTGAGCGGGATGCGGAAGTAGAGCAGGAATGCCCACCACCCCAGCGCCAGCAACAGAGGAATAAGAAACATTCGAGCCATGGTCTCCTCGCTGTTATTCTGTTGACCCTCGATGCATCAACAGGATGGCTTGTGCAATGACGCAACTACAGATTACCGCATTCGGCGACCCCTCGGTACTCAAGCTCAACCCCTCTCTCGACAAGGTGCCTGCCGATGGCGAAGTACGGGTGCGCATCTGCTTTGCGGGGGTCAACCCCATCGATGCCAAGACCCGGGCCGGTCTTGGCTGGGCGGCGGCTCAGAACAAGGACAAGCTGCCCTGGACGCCCGGTTATGACGTGGCTGGCGTGGTGGAGCGAGTGGGCCCCGGCGTGGCCTCGCTGGCCGAGGGCGCTCTGGTGTGTGGCATGGTCGGTTTTCCCCTTGCTGCCGGTGGTTACGCTGAATCCGTGGTGGCGAGCGAGCATGAGCTGGTCAAGCTTGACGGGGTGAGTCTCCAGCAGGGGGCGGCGTTGCCACTGGCCGGTCTCACCGCCTGGCAGGGACTGTTCGAGCATGGTGAGCTGAAGGCGGGGCATCGAGTGCTGGTTCTGGCCGGCGCTGGCGGTGTCGGTCATCTGGCGGTGCAGTTTGCCGCTGCCTATGGTGCCCACGTGGTAGCCACGGCGAGCGGCGACAACCACAGCTTCCTCCATAGTCTCGGGGCGAACCGGATGGTGGATTACCATCAGGCCGAATGGTTCGCCGAGGCGATCGCCGATGGCCAGTTCGATCTGGTGCTGGATCTGGTGGGTGGCGAGAGCGGCAAGGCTGCGCTGGCGTGCGTCAAGCCGGGTGGCCGGCTGGTGACTGTGCCCACCATCACAGCCCAGCTCATCAAGGATGCTGGCGCGGCTGCCGGTATCGAGGTGGTCGGCATGCTGGTGCACCCCGATCAGAAGCAGCTGAGCCAGATGCTGATGCTGCTGCGCCAGGGCGAAGTAAAGATTGCCATCGCTGGTGAATTTGCCCTGAGCGAGGGGGCGCTGGCCCATCAGCGCATCGAAGGGGGCCATGTACGCGGCAAGCTGCTGCTGCGCATGCCCGCCGCCGACGGTTATCCTGTATGAGCGGGATGATGGAGATGGGGCTGGGGTGGCTCTTTTTGAGCGCCTTTACCTCAGCCACTCTGTTGCCCGGCAGCTCGGAAGTGCTGCTGGGGGCCATGGCGGCCAAAGGGGAGTGGAGCATGGCGAGCCTGCTGCTGTGGGCGACGCTGGGCAACACCCTTGGCTCCATGACCACCTGGTGGCTTGGCTGGCTCGCCACCTTCAAGAAAAAACCGGAAGATTTTCAAGGCCGTGGGGAACAAAAAGCCCTCGGCTGGCTCAAACAACATGGCCACTGGTGTCTGCTGCTTGCCTGGACGCCGGTGGTCGGTGATGGACTCTGTCTGCTGGCCGGCTGGCTGCGCCTCTCCTTCTGGCGCTCTCTTGTCCTGATAGGGCTCGGCAAATTGTTGCGTTACGCTCTGGTATTTCTACTGGCCAGTCAGATCTTCTAGCCCTTTTTGTCACTCACGAGGTTACCGTGAACAAAGTCATACCTTTAACCATTCTGCTGGGCTTCACCCTGCCCGTGCTGGCGGCTCCGACTCTGGTCTCCGAGCAGGTCAAGGAGGAGGGCAAGCTCGCCATCCCTTATCAGATGTACAAGCTGGACAACGGCCTGACCGTCATTCTGGCGCCCGACAAATCCGATCCGCTGGTGCATCTCGACGTGACCTATCACGTCGGGTCGTCACGCGAGACGGTCGGCAAGTCCGGTTTTGCCCACTTCTTCGAGCACATGATGTTCCAGGGCTCCAAGCACGTCGGTGATCAGGAGCATATGCGGATCATCAACGAAGCCGGTGGTGACATGAACGGCACCACCAACAAGGACCGCACCAACTACTACGAAACCGTGCCGGCCAACCAGCTGGAGAAGGTGCTGTGGCTGGAGGCCGACCGGATGGGCTTCCTGCTCGATGCGGTGAGCCAGAAGAAGTTCGAGATCCAGCGCGCCACCGTCAAGAACGAGCGGGCCCAGCGCATCGACAACCAGCCCTACGGTCTGGTGAGCGAGAAGGTGGGCGAGGCGCTCTATCCGCGCACTCACCCCTACTCCTGGCAGCCCATCGGCTATGTGGAGGATCTCGACCGGGTTGACGTCAACGACCTCAAGCAGTTCTTCCTGCGCTGGTATGGCCCCAACAACGCGACTCTGACTCTGGGCGGCGATTTTGATACCAAGCAGGCCCTCGACTGGATCGAGAAGTACTTTGGCTCCATCCCGCGCGGCCCGGAAGTGGCCGAGCCGACGCCAAAACCGGTTACCCTGCCCGAGACCCGCTACGTGACGCTGCAGGACAAGGTGCACCTGCCGCTGCTCTATATCAGCTATCCGACCGTGTCCCTTGGTGACCCGCAGGAGCCGGCACTCGATATGTTTGCCGACGTGCTGGGCGGCAGCGCCAGCTCCATGCTCTACCAGTCGCTGGTCAAGACCGGCAAGGCGATCGATGCGGGCGCCTCGCACTACTGCGAAGAGCTGGCCTGTACCCTGACCGTCTACGCCTACCCCAACCCGGCAGTGGATGGCAGCCTCAAGACCCTCAAGAGCGAAGTGGACAAGGTGATCGGCGAGTTCGCCCAGCGCGGCCTCAAGCCGGAGGATCTGGAGAAGGCGATCAATAGCTATCGCGCCTCGGCCATCTGGGGGCTCGACAGCGTCTCCGGCAAGGTGAGTCAGCTCGCCATGGGTCAGGTGTTTGCCCAGGATCCCAACTACGTCTTCAAGACCCTCGACGCCATCGGCAAGGTGACGCCGGAGCAGGTCAAAACTGCCTACGACCAGTTCATTGCCAACAAGCCGGCGGTAGTGCTGAGCGTGGTACCCAAAGGCAAGGCCGAGTGGCAGGTCGCCACCCCGAATTTCACCCCGGCCAAACGCGAGCTGCCGGACTACAGCAAGCATGATCAGGCGCTGGCCGAGCGACCGGTAAAAGACAGTTTCGATCGCAGCGTACAGCCCAAGGCGGCCGATGCGGTGAGCGTCAAGGTGCCCGCCATCTGGCACGGCAAACTCGACAAGAACATCGAGATCATCGGCACCCGAAGTGACGAGATCCCTGCGGTTTCCATCATGATCGCCCTGCCGGGCGGTATCCGGGCAGAGGAGAAGGGGCAACTGGGGCTGGCCAATCTGACCGCCGCCATGATGGGGCAGGGGTCGGTGCGCCTGACCGAGGGGCAGCTCAGCGACGAGCTGCAAAAACTGGGCTCAAGCATCGATGTCTCCAGTGCCCAGTACAACACGCTGATCACCATCAGCTCGCTGGCCGACAAGTTGCCACAGACGCTGGCGCTGGTGCGCGAAGTGTTCGAGCGCCCCGGTATGCGGGAGGCGGACTTCGAGCGGGTCAAGGCGCAGCTGCTGCAGGGGATGCAACAGGCCCAGCAGCAGCCTGAATGGCTGGCGGGACAGGCGTTCCGCGAGCTGGTCTATGGCAAGAACAACCGCCTTGGCCAACCCTCCGACGGGGTACCTGCCGATGTGGCCAAGCTGACGCTGGCGGATGTGAAGCACTACTATCAGGCCTACTACAACCCCTCCAACGGCAAGGTAGTGGTGGCGGGCGATGTGAGCCAGAAGCTGATCGAAGAGCAGCTCGGCTTCCTGAGCGACTGGAAAGGGGCGACGCCGGCTCTGGGGGATCTCAAACTCAAGGGCAAGCAGGCCAAGCCGGGCATCTATCTGGTGGACAAACCGGGGGCGCCCCAGTCGGTGATCCGCATTGGTCGCCGCGCCATGCCGTTCGATACCACGGGTGACTACTTCACCGCCGGGCTGATGAACTTCAACCTGGGTGGCAACTTCAACAGCCGCATCAACCTCAACCTGCGCGAAGACAAGGGCTACACCTACGGTGCCAGCTCCGGCTTCTCCGCCAACCGCGAGGTGGGCACCTTTGCCACCGGCGCCAATGTGCGTACCGATGCGACCGTGGATGCCATTCGCCAGTTCCTCAAGGAGATGGACAACTACCGCAAGAGCGGCCCGACGCCGGTCGAGCTGGCCTATATGCGCAGCGCAGTTTCCCAGCAGGATGCCCTCTCTTACGAGACCTTGGGCCAGAAGGCGGGCTTCCTGTTGCAGATGGTGATGTATGACCTGAAGCCGGACTATGTGCAGGCCCAGAACAACCTGATCAAGACGGTGTCGGCCGAGACGCTCAAGGCGAGTGCAGCCCGCTGGCTCAATCCGGCCGACATGGTGATCGTGGTGGTGGGAGACAAGCAAAAGCTTGAAAAACCCCTTAAGGAGCTTCATCTTCCCATCTATCCGCTGCAGTTGCCGTAACTGACGCTTTATAAAAATCAAGAGCCGCCCCGGATGGGGCGGCCTCACATGAGCCGTGAATATGACTACAACAAGCTTGTCACTCACCGAGTTGCTGACTGCGCTGGGATCTCCCGAGCGATTGACTGCTCTCAAGGGGATCCGGCGCGGGATCGAGCGTGAATGTCTGCGCATCACGCCAGATGGTCGACTCGCCCAGAGTGACCATCCCCGGTCGCTGGGCTCGGCCCTGACCCATCCCAACATCACCACCGACTACTCGGAGAGCCTGCTGGAGTTCATCACCCCGGCTACCGACTCCCTCGACAGCCTGATGGAGCAACTGGGTGACATCCATCACCACGTGATGCGTCATCTGGGTGACGAGCGGATCTGGCCGCTCTCCATGCCCTGCTTCGTCGGCGGTGAGGAGAGCATCCGGCTGGCCCAGTACGGCAGCTCCAACATCGGCAAAATGAAGACCCTCTACCGGCAGGGGTTGAAGAATCGCTACGGCAGCCTGATGCAGGTGATCGCCGGGGTGCACTTCAACTTCTCCATGCCCGACAGCTTCTGGAGCGAGTGGCAGGATCTGGTGTGCGAAGGGTGCTGCAGCCAGCGTTTTATCTCCGACAAGTACATGGGGCTTATTCGCAACGTCTACCGCTTCGGCTGGCTGGTGCCCTACCTGTTCGGCGCCTCGCCGGCCATCTGCGAGTCCTTCCTCAAAGGGCGCAAGAGCAACCTGCCGTTCGAGAAGACCGGCAAGGGCACCCTCTATCTGCCTTACGCCACCGCGCTGCGTCTCTCCGATCTGGGCTATACCAACAGCTCCCAGGCGGGGCTCAAGATCAGCCACGACAATCTGCCGGCCTATGTCAGCAGCTTGCGCCGTGCCATCAATACCCATGATCCCGAGTTCGCCAAGATCGGGGTCAAGGTGAATGGAGAGTATCGCCAGCTCAACGAAAACGTGCTGCAGCTGGAGAATGAGCTGTATGCTCCGATCCGGCCCAAGCGCACCCCGCGCAGCGGCGAGAAGCCGTCGGATGCGCTGGAGCAGCGCGGCATCGAGTACATCGAGCTGCGTACCGTTGACGTCAACCCCTTCACGCCGCTGGGGATCGACGCCGATCAAATCCGCTTCTTCGACCTGTTCCTGGTCTGGTGTCTGCTGCGCCCCTCTCCGGTGCTGAGCGAGGAGGAGATTGCCCGCAATCGCCGCAACCAGAGCAAGGTGGTGCTGGAGGGGCGTCGCCCCGGCCTGACGCTGGAAGATGAGCAGGGCAATGCTATTGGCCTCAAAGAGTACGGCCTCAAGCTGTTCGAGGAGCTGGCTCAGGTAGCCGACCTGCTGGATCGCTGCTGCGGTCGCAACCGCTACCGCGAGACGCTGGCGATGCATCGCGAGAAGCTGCTCGACCCCGAGCTCACCTACTCCGCTCGCATGCTCAAGGAGCTGCTGGAGAGCGGCAAGGACAATGGCTGTTACGGCGACAAACTGGCGACCCGCTATCGCGAGGAGCTGTTGGCAGGCGAACTGCAGTACTGGGATGAGGCCTACTTTGCCGGTGAGGCGAAGGATTCGCTGGCCAAGCAGCGGGAGCGCGAGCGCAGCGACAGCGTGTCGTTCGATGACTTCCTGGCCGACTACTTCGGTACCAGCAAGACCACTGCCTGACGGCAGACCAATAAAAAAGCCGCTCGATGAGCGGCTTTTTTGTTTCCGGAGACCCGAGCGGTATCAGACGTGGCTGTACATCGCCTCGATTTCGCTCTGGTACTTGGCTTCGATGATCTTGCGGCGCAGCTTCATGGTGGGGGTGAGTTCACCCAGCTCCATGGAGAAGGCGCTCGGCAGCAGGGTGAACTTCTTCACCTGCTCGAACTTGGCCAGCTCTTTTTGCAGATCGGCGATGCGTGATTCGAAGAACTCCACCACCCGGGAGTGGCGCAGCAGCTCGGTCTTGCACTGGTACTGCAGGTTGATTGAGCGGGCGTACTCCTCCAGCGACTCGAAGCAGGGCACGATCAGCGCCGAGACGAAGTGGCGAGCATCGGCGACGATGGCGATCTGTTCGATGAAGCGATCCTTGCCGATGGTTCCCTCAACCAGTTGCGGCGCCACGTACTTGCCGTTGGAGGTCTTCATCAGCTCCTTGAGGCGCTCGGTGAAGTAGATGTTGCCTTCGCTGTCGAGCTCGGCAGCATCACCGGTGCGCAGGAAACCATCTTCGGTCATCACTTCGGCGGTCGCTTCCGGCTTGTTGTAGTAGCCGCGCATCACGGTGGGGGAACGCACCAGCAGCTCGTTGTTCTCACCCAGCTTCACTTCGATACCGTTCAGCACAGTGCCGATGGAACCCAGCTTGAACTGCTGATCTTCGTAGCAGCAGACGGTGGCGGTGGTTTCGGTCATGCCGTAGCCGTACTTGAGGTTGAGCCCCATCGCCTGGAAGAAGAGGTTCACATCGTCGGCGAGACGGGCTCCGGCCACTGGCAGGAAGCGGGTACGACCGCCAAAGCGGGCGCGCAGTTTGCGAAAAACCAGCCGCTCGGCAAGCCAGAGCTGGCCGTAGAGCAGGGGGGAGGCGGACTTGCCCGCCTGACGGGTGGCGACCATCTGCTTGCCGACCCGGGTGGCCCAGCCAAACAGGGCCTGACGCAGGCGCGGAGCCTGGGCAACCCGGGCCTGGATCATGGCGTAGGCCTTCTCGTAGAGGCGCGGTACGGCGCACATCACGGTCGGCTGCACGTCGCCAATCACATCCATCACCTTCTGCGGATCGCGGATGTAGACGTTCTCTGCGCCGCAATAGAGCACGTAGTAGCTCCAGGCGCGCTCGAACACGTGGCTGAGCGGCAGCATGCAGAGCGACACATCCTGCTCGTTCAGATCGAGGCGGCTGTTGTGCATCTCGAAGCAGGCGGCGATGTTGGCGAAATCGAGCATCACCCCTTTGGGCTCGCCGGTGGTGCCGGAGGTGTAGATCAGGGTCAGCAGATCGTCCATCCGGTACTGGCTTTCCCGTACCCGCAGCTCCTGCTCGCTGGGCTGATGGTTGCCGGAGACCAGAAACTCCTGAAAGTGGCTCGCTTGCGCGCAGCCGCGTAGGTTGACGCTGCCGTCGAGGGCAACGATTTGGCGGATCTCGCCGCTTTCAATCAGTTGCAGTGCCTGATCGAACTGGGGCTGCTCGCCGACAAACAGCAGGCCGATGTTGGCATCGCGCACGATATAGCGCAGCTGATCGAGGGTGCTGGTGGGGTAGATGGGGACGCTGACGCCGCGCGCGGCGAGGATGCCGAGATCGGCCTGAGTCCACTCCGGCATGTTGCGCGAATAGATGCCGACCATTTCGGTGGGCTGGTGTCCGGCGCGGATCAGGGCCTGGGCACAGTAGTCCATGGCCTGACCCAGAGTGCGCCAGCCGATGGCACGCCATTGACCATCCTGCTGAACGCGCAGGGCAGCCTTGTTGCCAAGCCGGGCAATACGCTCGCGCATCAATTGAACCAGATGAAGCTTCGGCATCAATCAAACATCCTTTCGTTACAGTTGTACGCCCACGAGGGCACTAAAAAGCGGGCTAGAGTTTAAACTCCAATATTACAGCTTACAAGTGTTCGCCGTTTGTTCTGGATCACAAAGAGGGCAAATAGCGCATCTTCTGCACAGTGCGAGCGGCTTGGTTGAGACCGGATCCGACGTTAGAAGCAGAAGCTCGGAAGGCAAGGGGAGTGGGCAAGCAAAGGGAAGCGGGAAATGGGGGAGAGGAGGGCTGGGTTCCCTCCTCGTTCAGTCACTATGTCGGTGGGTGGGATTGCCGGGATCAGCTGAAGTCGAACAGGCGCGACATCAACACGGCGTCTTCCCGATCCTGGCCGGTGCCATAGTAGCCGGCGCGGCGGCAATACTCGGCAAAACCGGCGCTCTCGTAGAGATTGATGGCGGTCTGGTTACCGGCGCGCACTTCGAGGAACCAGGCCTGCGCCCCGCTCTGCTTGCTGTGCGCGAGATAATGTTGCAGCAGCGCCCGGCCCAGCCCTTTGCCCTGAAAAGCGGGGTGGACGCAGATGTTCATCAGCGAGCTGTCGCCCGCCACCAGATCCGAGATATAGAAGCCCGCCGGCTTGCCATCGACCAGCATCAGGGTGTTGAGGTAGCGGGGGCCAAAGCAGGATAGCAGGTTGGCCTGACTCCAGGGCTCCTTGTGGGCGGCCTGTTCGATGGGATAGACGAGGTCGAAGTCGGCTTCGAGCAGGGGGCGAAACTCAGGCATGGTGGCTCCGTGGGATAACGTCAAAGCCCGCAGCGACGGGCATGGGATTGGGTCAGGCTGTCCGGGCTGCGAGGTGTGGCTGCAGCTGTTGCCACAGTGCCCGCTTTTCGGCACTGCCGGGGGCGAGCGGGCAGACGAGGGCATCGGGCCAGCGGGAATCGGCCTCGGTCAGCCAGAGCAGCGGTGACGGCTCCTGTTGCAGCCAGTGCGCCTCCGGGGGCGTGCTCAGCAGCGTGACCTCATCGGTTCTGATGGCGAGCAGCTGGCAGATATCCTCCAGCAGTGTCGCAGCGGGTAGTGCCTGAGCCAGCAGCCAGAGCTTGCCGGCAGGGCGAGGAGCCTGCGGGATAGCCTCTTGCGGCGATTCCGTACTGGCTGCTTCAGCCTCTTCGGCAGGGGCGACACCCAGCATGGCCGGACGACGCAGCTGCCAGCTCTGAATGCCCATACGGGCCAGCATGCTTTGACGTACGGGGTCTGTCATGGGGGAGTCACTCTCTTGCTGCATTGGGGAAAATCGTGCCGGCAGGGTACACGCGAACGGGTTGCTCTGCACCCTTTGCGGCCCTCTGCGGGGGTTATCCGGTTTTTTTCCTGCCAGAGTCGGGTATTCTGGCGCAATCGAACCGGATAAATATCATAACAAGAGAAACCCCAAGGACGAACAGGTGGCCATCACCCCTTGGGCTTATCATCATCCCAGCCTGGAATTGTCTCTATGTCGCCTTTAGCTCAAGCCACGAACTCTGCGCGTGCCATTCCCATTCAGGAGCGCCTGCCCCGCCTGCTGGCCGCTCTGGGGGAGGGGCTCTATGAACGGCAGGATGCCCTGCGCCTCGGTCTGCTGGCTGCGCTCAGTGGCGAGAGCGTGTTTCTGCTGGGCCCGCCCGGCATCGCCAAGAGTCTGATCGCCCGCCGCCTCAAGCTGGCGTTCTTTGAGGCCCGCCACTTCGAATACCTGATGACCCGTTTCAGTACGCCGGAGGAGGTGTTCGGCCCCCTCTCCATTCAGGCGCTGAAGGAGGATGGCAAATATCTGCGCCTCACCGCCGGCTACCTGCCCGAGGCCGAGGTGGTATTCCTCGACGAGATCTGGAAGGCGGGCCCCGCCATCCTCAACACTCTGCTCACCGCCATCAACGAGCGGCAGTTTCGCAACGGCGACAGCCAGCACCCCATCCCGATGCGCTTGCTGGTGACCGCCTCCAACGAGCTGCCAGCGCCGGACAGCGGGCTGGAAGCGCTCTACGACCGGATGCTGGTGCGGATCTGGATGGATCGGGTGCAGGAGAAGTCCAACTTTCAGGCGATGCTGGCCAGCGATGGTCATTCGCACCACAACCTGCCCGCTTCGTTGCAGATCCGCGGGGACGAGTACGAGCAGTGGCAGGGTGAGATTGAACAGGTGCGGTTGCCGGATGCCTGCTTCGAGCTTATCTATCAACTGCGTCAGCAGCTCGACAGCCAGCTGGCACACCGCTGCTATGTGTCGGATCGGCGCTGGAAGAAGGCGGTACGGCTGATCAAGGCGAGCGCCTTCTTCAACGGTCG
Source organism: Aeromonas jandaei (assembly GCF_037890695.1). Taxonomy (NCBI): domain Bacteria; kingdom Pseudomonadati; phylum Pseudomonadota; class Gammaproteobacteria; order Aeromonadales; family Aeromonadaceae; genus Aeromonas; species Aeromonas jandaei. The sequence goes on from NZ_CP149571.1 coordinate 1,536,475, forward strand.
CGACGAGGTGGCCCCTCTCGATTTGCTGCTGTTCAAGGATTGCCTCTGGCATGACGAGGAGTCCCGCACTGCTCTGCTGGAGATGATGACCGAGTTCTCCCGCCTCTATGGCTATCAGCAACTGGCGATGACTCGCCAGCTGCTGGCCCTGCGGGATCAGTTCAAGCAGCTCAAACAGAGCGTGGCCCAGCGCCTCTGCTGCAAGGCGCGGCAGCGCAAGCAGTGGTTTGGCCGCCGCGCCCGGGGGATCGAGATCCCGCTTGCCAATGCCAGGCCTTTTGGCAAGCAGGTGCACTTCCATCTGCTCACGCCAGCACCACTGGATGGCAGCGATCCCGAGCGGCTGACCGATACCCTGATGTTTGATCGCACTCTGCTCTCTCACTGGCGCCCTACCGGCGAGGCGTTGGTAGGCCATCCGCTCGGTAACCCGAAAGAGGGGCACTACGAGCTGGTGCTCGACGACGAACTGCGGCTGCAGGTGCTCGATATCCAGCGCCAGCAGGTCCCGCTGGTGCTGGTGGAGCGCAGCGCTATTCCCGAGGTGGTGCTGGAGCCCTGGTTGCAGGCGCTCGACGAGTTGCAGGGCCAGACCGGCAAGGTGCAGCAGGAGCTCAAGCAGCAGCGCAGCCTGTTCGAGCGTCATCAGCAGCACCTCTTTATCGCCTCGCGCTGGCTGCAACAGGTGGAAGACAGCTTCTTCGTGCTGGGACGGGATCTCGAGCTGTTGCGCAGTGAATTGGCACAGTGGCGCGAACGGTTGCCGAGACTGGACGGCTAAGGGGCAGGTCATGCTTGAGATCGGCATGCTGGATCTGGGACTGCTGATGGGCGAGGGGGAGCTGGCGGGCGAGGTGGCGCTGTTGCTGGCCGCGTCCCCCAAGATCTCCGAGTTCATCAAACGCTCCCCGCTACAGGGCAAGTTGCTGAAAAAGCGCCTGCAGAGCTGGGGCGAGCAACTGGGGGAGGAGATCCGCCACAAACCGGTGCCGGTGGCGCTGGAGCAGGAGTACCTGCTCTATCAGGCCCATCGGCAACTGCCGATGACCGAGCTGGTTGGCCGTCTGCCAAGCCTGCTGGAGTCGCTGGAGCAGTACAGCCCCTTTGCCGGCGAGGCGCGATCCTTGGTGCGCCAGCTGATGGCTCACCCCACCGAGGGGTTGTGCCAGCTCTTTATCGACAAGTGGCGTGCCAGTCTGGTGGGTAGCCTGCTGCAGTTGCAGCAGCAGATCGCCGAGGCGGAGCGGGAGAAGCAGCGTCAGGAGATTGAAGATCAGCTGCTGGCGAGCCGTACCCTGGCCGATGCCCTCGACCCCAACAAGATCTCCGCCGGTGGCTTGTGGGATCTGGCGCAGGGGAGCTGGCACAAGCGCAGTCTGGTGCTGGTCAAGCAGTACGCCCGCATGCTGCAGCGCGAGCCGCTGCTGGCGGAGATTGCCGGTCTGCTCGGGCGCAGCGAGCGGGATCGGCGAGCGCAGGAGCAGCCTGTACCGCCGGTCGAGGTGCTTGAGCTGGAACCGGCACCCAGCGACGATGTGCCCGACGATCTGGTGGGCATTCATCAGGCGAGCGATTTGATGCGGCTGCTGCCAAGCGAGGCGGTAATGCTGGGGCTGCCGGAGCTGGAGCTGGAGTTCTACCGCCGCTATCTGGAGCGGCGCCTGCTCAGCTATCAGTCGCGGGGTACCCTGCCGCGCCAGCGCATCATGCTGCGCACCCCGGAGCAGGGGGGCAAGCAGCTGCAGCAACGCGGTCCCTTTATCGTCTGCGTCGATACCTCCGGTTCCATGGGCGGATATCCGGAGGAGTGTGCCAAGGCGCTGTTTCTGGCCCTGCTGCGGGTGGCGATGGACGAGAAGCGCGGCTGTTATCTGATGCTCTTCTCCACCGAGGTGGCGACCCTCGAGATCACCGCCGATACCGGACTGGAGAAGGCGGAGCGCTTCCTCTCCATGAGTTTTCACGGCGGTACCGATCTGGTGCCCTGCCTCGAGAAGGCACTGGCCAAGCTCGATGATCCCGCCTTTGCCAAGGCCGATGTGCTGGTCATCTCCGATTTTATCGCCCAGAGCCTGCCCCACGCCCTGCTCGATCAGATGAACCGCTATCGTCAGCGCCAGACCCGCTTTCATGCGGTGGCCATGTCCCGTCACGCCAAGCAGGCGCTGCTGCGGGTGTTCGACAACAGCTGGTTGCTCGATTGCGGCCTGCGCGGCCGCTTGCTGCGACGCTGGCAACAGCACTGAGCCGACGTCTTGCCAAGTCATAATCCACTTGAGGCTGCCTTTAGCTGATTGATATGGCGCGTTGTTTGGTTCCTGTCAGTGGTTGCTGTACGTTGTGGGATGAGCAGTTATGATGTGCTGCACAATGGCTGTGTTCTCTGACTGGAGAAGTGACCCCGCATGATACGTTTCCTCGCCCTGCTCTTGCTGACCGCGCTTTGCAGTAGCTCTGTATGGGCTGCCAGAGAGCCGCTTGCCGAGCCAAAACTCTCCCGAGAGCTGCAACAGCTGGAGGAGGGGAGTCACAGCGAGCGTGTTTTTCGGCTGCGTGTTGCCGTGCTTGCTGCAAACTATGACGCCTATCCACCGGATGTGCAGGGGCGCATCGTGCGCCTGCAGTGCTGGGCCATGCCAGCCGAGCGGGATGGCGAATATCGCCGGGTGGTGGAGTTTGCCGACAAGGCACTGCAGCGGGCCCGTGAGCGCAAGGATGGCCTCACCGAGGCGGGCCTGCTCACCTGTCGCGGCTTTCATCAGCAGCTGCTGGGCAACATGAAACAGGCCAAGGCCGATTACGAACAGGCGCTGCAACTGGCGCGCAATCTGGGTGACAGGCTGCAGGAGGCCGATATTCTCAGCCAGCGCGGTGACATGTATGCCTATCAGGGCAAGCTGGCGGAAGGGCTGCAAGAGCTGATGGAGGCTCACCGCGGCTATGAAGCTCTGGGGCTGGATGGCAAGGCGCGGGAGACGCTGGGGCACATTGCCAATGCCTATCGCCGGATGGGGCTCTATGAGCGGGCCGAGGGCTACTTCAAGGAGCTGGAGAAGGAGTACGAAAAAGAGGGGGAGGAGGAGCGCCAGATCAGTATCATCTCCCAACAGGGGGTGCTCTACAGCGAGATGGGGGAGTATGCGCGGGCGCGTCCGCTGCTGGAACAGGCGGAGCAGTTCTACCGGAAACAGCAGCAGGATGGCTTTCTGGCCTGGAGCCAGATTGAGCTGGCCACCATCCTCCACTATCAGGGCAAGGGCGATCAGGCCATGGCCAAGCTGCAGCAGGCCGAGGCGATTCTGCTCCGTAGTAGCGATATAGACAGCGTCACCCAGGGGCACTGGCAACTGGTGATGGGGATGGTGCTGGAGACGCAGGGCAAGCTATCCGAGGCGCTTGCCAGCCTTGCCAGAGCCGAGCCCATCTTCGTCAAAGAGAACAATCAGCGCTTTTTGACCCGGCTCTACGAGGTGCGTTCGCGGATCTTCGAGTCGAAGGGGCAGATTAAAGAGGCGCTGGCCAATCTGAAGCTCTATGTCAAAACCCGCACGGCGGTTGAGAAGGTGCTGATGGAGCAGCGGACTCTGCAGATGCGTTTCGAGTTCGACATGGCACGCAAGGAGCTGGCCCACCAGACCCTCAAGACCAAGCAGCTGTTGCAGGAGGCTGAACTGAAACAGCTTAAAGAGCGTCGTTACTGGCAGTATCTGGTGGTCTCGCTGCTGCTGGTGCTGATGGGGATTGCCGTCTTCTATCAGCATCGCCGCTCCCGCAAGATGCACCGTCTGGCGATGACCGACGAGCTAACCGGCATCCATAACCGCCGCCAGATCCAGACTCGCGGCGAGACGTTGTTTCGCCAGGCGCGCAGCAGCGGCAAGCCATTTAGCGTGCTGCTGCTCGATATCGATCACTTCAAGCAGGTTAATGACCAGCTGGGCCATCATGTTGGCGACAGCGTGCTGATGGCGGTCGCCAGCTGCGTCGAAGCACAGCTGCGCTCGTTCGATCGGGTAGGGCGCAACGGTGGCGAGGAGTTTCTGGTGCTGTTGCCAGATACCTGTATCGATGAGGCGGCCGAGGTGGCAGAGCGGATCCGCCATCGCGTCTCCCAGCTCAAGGTCGAGGGGGTGTCGGAAGGGCAGTCCATTTATGTCAGCATCGGCTGCGCCGAACAGAGTCCGCTCGATGAGACCCTGGGGGAGCTTGTCCAGCGCGCCGATGTGGCCATGTATCGGGCCAAGCAGGCCGGACGCAATCTGGTGATGCGGGCAGAGTAGTTAGCCCGCATTCTCATTCATCCTCTGAGCGGATCATCCGGCTGCTGAATTCCCCAAGCCGGACTGGGTATTTTTCACCCGTGCGGGTATAATGTCGCGCAATTTTGCTTTGACTCAGGCGAGAAGACCCATGTAACGCAACCCTCTTCCTCTCACCACCGACAGACCCTATGTCTGCCCGAGTGGCCCGTTGCGTATCCATGCCGGACCGTGAGTCAATGCGGCATCCCGGAATTACTCCCACGGTGGCCAAGGCCGCCGCCCAATAGAAGAACGTTGAATTATGTCAGCTGAATTTCTGAGTGAAGTCTCCAAGAGACGCACTTTTGCGATCATTTCGCACCCGGATGCGGGTAAAACCACCATCACTGAAAAAGTCCTGCTGTTCGGACAGGCCATTCAGCGCGCCGGTACTGTCAAGGGCCGTGGCTCGGGCCAGCATGCCAAATCCGACTGGATGGAGATGGAGAAGCAGCGTGGTATCTCAATCACTACTTCGGTGATGCAGTTCCCCTATGCCGACTGTCTGGTCAACCTGCTCGACACCCCGGGTCACGAGGACTTCTCCGAAGATACCTACCGTACCCTGACGGCGGTCGACTGCTGCCTGATGGTCATCGACGCCGCCAAGGGTGTTGAAGACCGGACCCGCAAGCTGATGGAAGTGACCCGTCTGCGCGATACCCCCATCCTCACCTTCATGAACAAGCTGGACCGCGAAGTGCGCGATCCAATGGAAGTGATGGACGAGGTGGAGCGCGAGCTGAAGATCATGTGCGCCCCCATCACCTGGCCCATCGGCTGTGGCAAATCCTTCAAGGGTGTTTACCACCTCTACAAGGATGAGACCTATCTGTATCAGACCGGTCAGGGGCACACCATCCAGGAGAAGCGGGTGGTCAAGGGGCTGAACAACCCGGATCTGGATGCCGCCGTCGGCGAAGATCTGGCCCAGCAGCTGCGTGACGAGCTGGAGCTGGTGCAGGGCGCCTCTCCCGAGTTCGATCACGACGCCTTTATCGCTGGCGAGATGACCCCGGTCTTCTTCGGTACCGCACTGGGTAACTTCGGTGTTGACCACATGCTGGATGGCCTGACCGACTGGGCACCGTCTCCCATGCCGCGCAAGGCCGAGAGCCGTGAAGTGGTGGCGACCGAGGAGAAGTTCTCCGGCTTCGTGTTCAAGATCCAGGCAAACATGGATCCGAAACACCGCGACCGCATCGCCTTTATGCGTATCGTATCAGGCACCTACAGCAAGGGCATGAAGATGCGCCACGTGCGTATCGGCAAGGATGTGAACATCTCCGACGCCGTGACCTTTATGGCCGGTGACCGGGAGCAGGCGGAAGATGCCTTCGCCGGTGACATCATCGGTCTGCACAACCACGGCACCATCCAGATCGGCGACACCTTCACTCAGGGTGAAGATCTCAAGTTCACCGGTATCCCGAACTTTGCACCGGAACTGTTCCGCCGCATCCGCCTGCGCGATCCGCTCAAGCAGAAGCAGCTGCTCAAGGGGCTGGTCCAGCTCTCCGAAGAGGGCGCGGTACAGGTGTTCCGTCCGCTGATTAGCAACGATCTCATCGTTGGTGCGGTCGGTGTGCTGCAGTTTGACGTGGTGGTCTCTCGTCTGAAGAGCGAGTACAACGTCGAGGCCATCTACGAGGCGGTCAACGTCTCCACCGCCCGCTGGGTGGAAGGGACCGATGTGAAGAAGTTCGAAGAGTTCAAGCGCAAGAACGAGGTCAACCTGGCCCTCGATGGCGGTGACAACCTCACCTACATCGCGCCGACCATGGTCAACTTGCGCCTGGCCCAGGAGCGTCACCCGGACGTCGAGTTCCGCCAGACTCGCGAGCACTGATAAGCGCTTGCCCGACCGGCAGACACGATAAAAAAAGACCCCGCTTCGGCGGGGTCTTTTTATTGGTGTACCAAGGTGTTGTCTGGCGTGGCCTCTCAAAAGGTGCGCAGCAAACGGGCGGGATTGCCGGCATAGGTGCCGGGGATCTCTATATCCCGGGTGACCACGGCTCCGGCACCGATGACGGCGCCCCGGCAGATGCGGACCGGCAAAATGGTGGCATTGGAACCGATGCTGACCTCATCCTCAATGACGGTTCGGCCCCAGTGGGTCGAGTCCGGATCGGGAGATCCCTGCTTGAAGAGATCGTTGGCAAACATCACCCCGTGACCGATAAAGCACCCTTCACCTATGGTGACGTGCTCGCAGATAAAGGTGTGCGACTGGACTCTGGTTGCTCGGCCAATGGTGACGTTGGCCTGCACTTCCACGAAGGGGCCGATAAAGACATCGTCTGCCAGAGTACAGCCGTAGAGATTGACGGGCTCAACCAGTTTCACCCGCTCGCCGAAACTGACATCGCAAATGCCAACGGTGTGCCGTGTCGGCTCATTCATAATGCGCCTCTCTGTTCCAGATCGAGCAGCATGCAGATTTCACAATCTCCGTGACCGGTACAGCCAAGGGGGCCGGGCAGATGCTCAAACCCGAGGGATTCGTAGAGGCTGGTCGCCTCGCGCAGTACTTCGGTGGTCTCCAGATAGCAGCGCCGATAGCCAAGGGCGCGCGCCTCGTCCAGCGCCTGTAACACCAGTCGCTTGCCCAGACCCAGACCACGCAGTGCAGGCAGGAAGTACATCTTCTGCAATTCGCACACCCCCTCTTCTCCCGCCAATGGCGCGATACCGCCACCCCCAAGGATGGAACCGTCCGGCCCCTCGATGACCCAGTAGCGGCTCGCCTCTTCCTGATAGGTTTGATAGAGCCTGTCCAGATTGGGATCCGAGACGCCATATCCCTTGTCGGCGGTGAGCCCGTACTCCGCCGAGACGGTGCGGATAACGGTCGCGATGTGGGGATTGTCTGCTTCTGTGATAGGGCGAATATGGTAGCCCTGCTGGCGGCGAGCGCGGGAGAGGGCGCTGCGGTAGAGCAGCATGCCGCTCCACAGCTGTTCGCGCTCGGATTGGCTCAGCTGCGCCAGCATCTCCTCCATGGCGTGATCCATCTCCCGATGCAGCGTCAGCAGCATCGCCTGACCTTCGGCTGTGAGGCGGGCCTCCTTGCTGCGGCCATCGGAGGGGTGGGGATGCCAGCTGATAAGGTCGCGCTCGGCCAGGCGGGCCAGCGGGCGGCTGGCATTGGATTTGTCGATGCGCAGTTTCTCGGCCAGTTGCTGGTTGGTGGCCGGTGCGCTCTCCAGCTCGATCAGCAGGTGTGCTTCGATGGGAGTGAGTGCAAGCTGGCCACAGTGCTGGGAGAGCATGCCAAGTTCACGAACCAGATCGCGCGACAGGGCGCGCAGGGGACGGGGATCCATGTCGGGATTTCCTGTTTAGTTGTGCCTGACAACTAAAATAGTCAAAAAGTTGTAATGCGCAACTTTTTTATCGTCCCGGTGGACTAGCAATAGCAGCAGCCCCCGGGGCTGCCGCAGGGTAGCGCTCGTCAGGCTGCGGCTCTGGCGGCCAGTTCCGGACGGCGGGAGAAGCAGTGGGCAAGCAGCAGCATGGTGGCCACTCCCACCGTACCCAGCACCAGCCAAGGGAGGGCGGGTTGGCCCTGCTGCATGGCGTAATCGTAGAGCGAGCCGCCCCCCACGTAACCGGTCATGCCGCCGACGGCGAGGCCGAGCCGGCTAAAACCCATATAGCTGCCCCGGGCTGCCGGATTGGCCAGCCGGGTCATCAGGGTCTCCCGGGCCGGTTCGCAGATGATGATCCCGAGATAGAAGCAGGCTAGCAGCACGAAGAGGCAGGATAGGGTGCTGACGAAGGCGACCAGACCTATCCCCACCGTCATCATCAGGATGCCTGCCAGCAGGCGATTCTCGAGGCGATAGCGCCGTTCGCTGAAGCGGGCGATGGGGTAGAGCAGCGCCAGTGACAGCGCCGTTTCCAGGCTGTACATCCAGCCCACGGCGGTGGTGCTGCCGGATAGCTGTTTGACCAGAATGGGGAAGATCAGCATCACCTGCACCCAGAGCATGTAGTAGCCGCTTAAGATCAGCACCAGCCGGCAGAAGGCGCGATCCGCCAGCACCTTGCCCAATCCCTGACGCATCGGCGTCGGTTTGATCGAGAGGCGATAGGCGGGCAGCAGGGTCCAGTTGCAGAGTGCTGCCAGCGTGAAGAGCCCGGCCCCCAGCAGGCAGACGTAGGTGAAGTCAAAGCGCAGCAGCCAGCTGCCGAGCAGGGCGCCGGTGACGGCACCCGCGCTCTCCAGCATCATCAGCAGGGAGATAAAACGGCCCCGTTCATGAGGACGGGTGAACTTGATCACCAGCGCGGCCCGGGGCGGGTCAAACAGGCAACCGCCCAGTCCGGAGAGGAAGCAGGAGAAGATCAGCATGGCGCCGCTGTCGGCCCAGGCCAGCGTAGCGAAGCCGATGGCCCGCAGCAGCATGCCGGTGACGATGAGCGGGCGGGCGCCGAAACGGTCGGCCAGCGAACCGCCAAAAATTCCCAGCCCCTGTTGGGTGAGCTGACGCAGCCCGAGCGCCAGCCCGACCAGACCGGCGGCCCAGCCGAGCTGGTCGACGAAGCGCAGGCTGATCATCGGCATCACCACAAAGAAACCCAGGATCACCAGTGTGGTATCCAGCGCCAGAAACCAGCGTCCCCAAAACCTCGCCCTATCGACCATAACGCCCTCTCATTTACAGATAACTTCATTCTGGAGAGGGTTTAGATATAGTGGTAGACGACAACTACCTATATTTCATATCAGGATTATTTATGTCTATGGATCTGGACGATCTGCAACTGCTGCTGGATGTGGCCGAGCTGGGCAGTTTTAGTCAGGCCGCTGCCATCCGCGGCTGGTCACAACCACTGGTGAGTCAGCGGATTGCCCAGCTGGAGGTGAGCCTCGGAGCCCCGCTATTTCAGCGTCATCGGCGCGGTGTGACCCCGACCCGTGCCTGCGAGGAGTTTCTCCCCGCCGCCCGCTCGGCACTGGCCACCCTGAGTGAAGGGCGGTTGGCACTGCAGGGGGCACCGGCACTGCCCTGTATCCGTCTCTCCAGCCTCCCTTCGCTCACCTCGGTGGTGTTTGGCTCGCTGTTGATGGAGCTGGTGGACGAGCCGTTCGAGATCCGCTGCACCACGGATCACTCGGGCGACATCATGCAGGCGCTGCTGACCGGGGAGGCGGATATCGGCTTTGTGCTCAAGCGCCCGCCGGTCTCCGGCCTGCAGATGGAGTTGCTCTGCTGCTCCCCCATCATCGCCATCGCCTCACCGCTCCATCCCCTGGCCGGGTGCCACGGCCTCACGCTGGAGGATATCGCCGATCAGCGGTTGGCCCCCCAGGTGTGGGGGCCGGGGTGTGATGCCTTCATCCAACAGTTACGGCGGATCCGCCGAGTTGCCAGCCCCATTCACGGTATACAACCGGCCAGTGCGGCGCGGGAACTGGCGCTGGAGCACGGCTTTATCACTTTGATGCCGGAGCTGGCGATTGCGCGGGATCTGGAGATGGGGCGACTGATCAGACTCGATGTGGTCAATTTGCCGCAGGATCACTGGGATGTCATGATGGCCTGGCGCGGTGGCAAGCGGCCCAATCCCGCCAGAGAGACGGTACTGGCCATGGCCCGGTCACTGGCGAAACGGTGGCGCAAGGAGTAAAGGGCGCGGGGTTGCCCCCGCGCCGGAGGATCAGTAGCTGGCCTTGAGGGTCACGCCACTGAATGCAGCAAAGCCGGAAAGCTGGACGTACCAGGTACCTGCCTTGGGATTGGTGAAGGAGCAGCTTTCGTTGTTACCACCCTTGTAGGGACGGCAGTCGTAGCTGCTGCTGGTGGGGGCAGAGCCAAAGCGGACGTAGAGGTCGGCATCACCGGTGCCGCCGCTGCTGTTGATCTGCAGTGACTTGGTGCCCGCCGGTACGGTCAGGGTGTAGTTGAGCTTGCCCCCCTTGCTGGCGGAGAGATTGCTCAGCGGCACGCCATTTTTCAGCTCGTTGTCGCTTGGCGGTGTCGTACCGCAGCTGGCATCGACCCCGACGGTCTGGAAGGCCCGCGCCACATCGGCCTTGTTGTAGCCCAGATCGGCAGTGGCCCGGCTGACGCCGCAAGCCCCTTGTTGGTAGTCGGTGTTGGCACCCCAGTAGAGGCGGTTGGCCAGCACGAACACCTCGAACGCCTTGCGGGTGTTCCAGCCGCTGCTGTTGGCCAGCAGGTAGAAGGCGCGGTTATAGACCCCAGAGCTGTGGTGCACGTCGATGCCGTCGTAGTAGTCGCTGGCATGGCCGATGGATTTGCCATCACGGGTCGGATCCTCGAAGTAGCGCAGGGAACCGTTGCCCTTGAAGATCTGCGCCCCGACCAGCCAGTCGTTGCTCCCCTTCATGTAGAACTCGGCCGCTTCCCCCGCCATGTCGGAGAAGGCCTCGTTGATCCCCCCGGACTGACCCGAGTAGACCAGCCCCGAGTTCTGTTCGGTAAAGCCGTGACTCACCTCGTGGGCCGCCACGTCGAGGCTTACCAGCGGGTAGAAGGTGGTGGCCCCGTCCCCGAAGGTCATTTGGCTGCCATCCCAGAAGGCGTTCTCGTAATTCTTGCTGTAGTGAACCCGCATCTTCAGCTTGAAGGTCAATGGCGCGGTGTTGTACCAGTTGCGGTACATGTCGAATACCACGTTGCCGAAGTAGTGAGCGTCGTTGAGCGGCGAGTAGGCGCCGTTGATCTCCTTGACCCGGTTCTCCGGGCAGGTGAACTGGTGGATGGTGCCGCCAGAGGTGGCGTGGTTGAGGTTGATGGTATCGACGTTGGGGCTGGTCATCCGGCAGTTGTCATCGACGATGAGCGGGCCAAAGTCGGTGCCATAGAAGTACTTGCCGGTCTTGATGTTGCCCCCGGGGCCGGTGGCGTCCTTGTGGTTGATCCCCTCCCAGCGTTTGAGCTCCTCGCCGCTCTGGGCATCGAGGATGACGAAGGGGCGGCTCGGTTTGTCACCTTCCGCGACGAAGGAGACCTGATAGACCAGTCGGGCCAGACCGTTCTCGTCCTGCATCACATAAAGCTTGATCTGCTCGTTGCTCCCCTTGCTGCCCGCCTTGGCCTTGCTGGCGGCATCCTGTGGCGAGAGGGTTGCGACCGGGCTCGCCACATCCTGATCAATCTGGCGCAGCATGCGCCCGGTGGCCTGCTGCAGCTGGCCGCTCAGGCTCTTGTCGGCCACCACGACCTGGCCCATTACCGGAATGCCGTTCCAGGTCTGCTCGTAGCGGATCCGCTGTTGTCCGTTGGGCAGTTTGACTACCCGCACCTGACGAAACTCGCCATCTTCCAGCTGCAGTGTGCCGGAGCCGGCATTAAGGCCAGACATAGCTCTGGCGCTGCTTGCGTTAACGTTGATCTCGACTTCTTGTGCCGCCATGGCGGCACCTCCCCAACAGGCCAGTGCCACGGCCAGAAATACTTTATTCATCTCTTCTTTCCTTAAATCGATGATGTTGTTGAACCGACCCCAGGTCGGGCGTTTTCAAGCTAGTTCGGGGGGAAAAAAGTGCCTCCTGTCAGATGTGACAGCGCAGCACAGAGGGGTAGCAGGATCTGCTGAATGGCCCGTTTTGGGCATCAAAAGGAGCCGTTCAAAGAGAGTTATCCGGTTTCAGAGCGCCACCCTCCTCTTTGGAGGGAGAGAAATAGCTCGGGGCTGCCGCCTCTTCGTACCAAGAGGGGAAATGAGGAGGCGGCAAAAGTGGCTGGCGTGCCAAGTTGCGATTGGCTACATTGGGGCAGCCCCATGTTTTGGCGACTGATTTAAAAGGAGAATCCCATGTTTTCATGGCAGTTGGATGACGAGCTGGCGCTGCTCTTCTTGCAGCCAGACATGGCGAGCGAGCTGTTTGCCCTCTGCAATGACAACCGGGAGTACCTCTCCCAATGGCTGCCTTGGCCCCCTTTCATTTTGCGTCCAGCCGACAGCGCAACTTTTATCCGTCATGCCATCGAGAAGTTTGCCCGTGGCGAGGGGCTGACCACCGCCATCGAGTATCAGGGGGAGGTGGTTGGGGTCATTGGCTACAACAGCATCGATCACGATCTGGGCAAGGTGGTCATCGGCTACTGGCTGGCAGAGCGCTGGCAGGGCAACGGCATCATTACCCGAGCCTGTCATGCATTGATCCATCACGCCTTTGAGGAGATGGGGATGGAGAAGGTGGAGATCACTGCCGCGACCGACAATGAGCCCAGCAGAGCCGTCTGCGAGCGGCTCGGGATGCAGCAGGAGGGGATTACCCGGCGCGCGGAGCGGCTGGGTTCCCGGGTCGTGGATCATGTTCACTACAGCCTGTTGCGCGACGAATGGCTCGGGCAGAGAGACTCCTGATGGCGCTACCCCATATCAAAACCCCGCGAGCCCACCTGACGCTGCTGACCCCCGATCAGGCCCCTATGATCCTCGACTTTTACCGGCGCAATCGCGACCACCTTACCCCGTGGGAGCCGCTGCGCGACGACCATTTCTACACCCTTTCTTACTGGCATAACCGGCTGCAGGATAGCTACAGCCAGTTTTTCAACGGCACCGGCGTCAATCTGGTGGCGCTCGATCCGGCTGGTGAGCGGGTGATCGCCACCTGCAACTTCAGCAACATCATGATGGGGATCTTCAAGGCGTGTCACCTCGGCTATGCCATCGACCGGCAGCATGAGGGGCAGGGGCTGATGCAGGAGATCCTGACTGCCGCCATCGACTATCTGTTTCGCGAGCAGGGACTGCATCGCATCATGGCCTGCTATATGCCCGCCAACCTGCGTAGCGGCGCCTTGCTGGAGCGACTCGGATTCGAGCGGGAGGGGTATGCGCGGGAGTATCTGATGATCAATGGCCGCTGGGAGGATCACATTCTCACCTCGCTGATTAATCCGGCGCCTTGAGCGGCAGATAAAAAAACGGGCCCATGGGGCCCGTCTTTCAATGAGGTGCAGGCTTAGTTGGCCTTGGCATCGCTCACTGCAGCTTCAACCTTGGTAGCCGCTTCGTCAGCAGCTTTTTCAACGGTTGCAGTCGCTTCGGAGGTGGCTTTCTCTACGGTAGAGGTGGCTTCGCTAGCGGCTTTTTCTACAGTTGCAGCAACTTCGGCGGCCGGAGCAGCAGCAGGAGCGGCAGCTTTTTCTTCTTTCTGACCGCAAGCAGTCAACATCAGACCCAGGATACCGGCTACCAGTACTTTGTTCATGTGCATTCCCTCAAAAAAGATGGAGAGATGGTCGACACAACCATCACTGCGCCCACCGTGACCCGGAATAAAACAAGAAGCCGGGACTCAGGCAGGCGGGCGCAATATAGCCCCATTGGTTATCGATGAAAACGGATATCACAATGACATTTTTTCGTGCAGTGGATAAAAAGCGCCACTGCAACGACTGATATCAATACAAGATGCCGCTTATTTGCGGTTGATGCACAATAAACCACCAAGTTATTGATGTTGATTGGCAGTTTAAACGGTATCCATATCTGTCAGAGCGGCAAGCTGCAACGCGTTAGTCAGACAGCTTCTGACAGCTCAGCCGTTGCCCCAAGCGGTTGCTCTCGCGGGCAAGGTCCAGCAGTGCCATCACCGCCAACGCTTCCGTAGCCGGTACCGGGTTATCTCCCTCACCTCTGATGGCGGCACAGACGCCGCGGTAGTAGGCGCCGTAATCCCCCGCTTCGCCGGTCAGGCTCTGTTGCTGCAATTGGCTATCCATGATGCGACTGAGCTGACCGGGTTCGCTATCCAGCCCCCAATCCGCTGCCGGTGGCCGCTTGCCCAGCTTGAGCTGATCTTCCTGCACATCCATACCGAATTTGACGAACGAGCCCTGACTGCCGTGAACGACAAAGCGGGGCATGGTGGCCGATACCAGACAGCTACCATGCAGGATCACTCGCATTTCGCCAGACCGTTCACCATAGCCCAGCACCACATGGAAGTAGTCATCAGCCAGGGCACCGGGGCGCTGCCCGGCAAGGTCTGCCTGCAGCCAGTCCGGTTGGCCGAAGAGCTGCAGCGCCTGATCCAGTACATGGGGGCCGAGATCGAACCAGAGTCCGGACCCCGGGCCGCCCGCTTCGCGCCAGCGCTGGCGCACCTCGGGGCGATAGCGATCGAAGTGCGACTCGAACTGGGCGATCTGCCCCAGCGTCCCCTCGGCAATCAAACGGCGCACGGTGAGAAAATCCCCGTCCCAACGGCGGTTGTGGAAGATGCTGAGCAGTCGCTCCTGCTTTTCGGCCAGCTCGACCAGCTCTGCCGCTTCGGCCAGATCAAGTGCAAACGGCTTGTCGATGACGACGTGTTTGCCAGCCAGCAGCGCCTGACGGGCCAGAGGCGCGTGGGTATCGTTGGGGGTGGCGATCACCACCAAATCGACCAAGACATCGCTCAGCACCTGTTCCAGTGAACCGACCCGGCAGTCGGGCAGATCGGCCTGCACCTTGGCTGCATCGCTGCTGACTACCCAGCTCAGGGACAAGCCGGGCGTGGTGGAGAGGAAGGGGGCGTGGAAGGTCTTGCCTGCAAAGCCATAGCCCACCAGGGCGGCGTTGAGAGAGTGGCTCATCGGGGTTCTCCGCTGACGTCGAGTGACAAACGAGAAGGGGGCCCATGGCCCCCAGAGTGTGCATCAGAGCACAGGATTTATTGCAAACACAAGCGGCGTCCGCGGCGCGTCATCAGCACCACCAGCGGTGGCAGCAGCAGCCACATATGCAGTGCCAGCTGGCTGAGCGGGTCGTGCATCAGGGCGCCGGTCAGGCCAACCAGAGCACCGGATCCACTCATCTGGAACAGGCCGAGCAGGGCGGCGGCGGTACCGGCGCAGTGGCCGAACGGTGCCAGCGCCATCCCGGCGGCCGAACCCAGGATCATGGCAAAGCCGATGCTGGAGAGGAATACCGGCCCCATCATCGCTAGCGGATGTTCGATGTGCATCGCCAGAGTCAGGCTTATGGCTGAGAGCATCAATACCAGCAGGCCGATACGCAGGGTGCGTCTTGGCCCCACCTTGGCGATAAAGCGCGGCGCCATAAAACAGGCCAGAATGTTGAGCGCGGCGTTGGCGGTAAACCAGTAGCTAAAGCCGCTCATATCCAGTCCCAGCTTCACCATCAGTTGTACCGGCGCAGCGGTGACATAGGCGAGGATCACCGCCATCGCCAGCATGCACAGCGCCGCGTTGAACAGGAAGCTGGGGGAGCGTAGTACCGGGCTGTAGCGCGACCAGCTGATGAGGGCCCCTTCGCTGCGGGTCTCCTCAGGGCGGGTCTCCGGCATCCGCCATAGCAGCCAGCTGCCGACGATGAGCGCATAACCGGCCATAAACCAGAAGTTGGCAGACCAGCCCGCCTTGGCGGTGAGCCAGCCACCGAGCAGGGGGGCGAGGGCCGGGATAAAGCAGATGGCGCCATTGAGATAGGAGATCATCTGGCCGCTCTTTTTCGGGCCATAGCTGTCACGCACCACCGAGAAGGCGGCGACCGAGGTGGCACAGGCGCCAAAGCCCTGCAGCACCCGAGCCAGCATCAGTTCACCGAGGCTGGCTGCGAACCCTGCGCCCAGCGCGCTCAGACCGTAGAGCAGCACGCCGCCCAGAGCTACCGGTTTGCGGCCATAACGGTCGGCCAGCGGCCCGACCAGCAGTTGTCCCAGCCCCATGCTGAACAGGAACCAGGTGATGGTACCCTGCATCAGGGTCACTTCCGCCCCGAGCTGTTCGGCCATCTGCGGGATGGCGGGCAGGTAGATGTCGATGGCCAACGGGCTGAACAGCACCAGCAGTACGAGTAAAAGAATCAATGGCATCTGTCACCTCTCTATCAGCCGGGATTGAATTGGTGCGCGAGTCTACTGGCTCAAAGTAATGAATAGAAATGGTATTTAATCACTTCGGTTATTCCTCTGCGGAAACATGTATCAAAAAGCGCTCTATTGAAAGAGGGATAACTCCCGCTCAAGCCATGGCTGCTGCCGTAATTGACGCTTTTACTAAACGCTTGCGCCGCATAGAATGCGCTGATTATTTTTGCGGAGGTGCTCGATGAACAAGCTTGTCCTGGCAACAGGTAACCAGAAAAAGGTGAAGGAGTTGGCCGCCATGCTAGCCGACATGAAGATCCAGGTGATCCCGCAGAGCGAGTTTGCAGTCTCCGATGCCGACGAGACCGGCACCACCTTCGTTGAAAACGCCATTATCAAGGCGCGCCATGCCGCCCGCATCACCGGCCTGCCCGCCGTTGCCGATGACTCCGGTCTGGAAGTGGATCTGCTGCAGGGCCGTCCCGGGGTCTACTCCGCCCGCTTTGCCGGTCAGGGTGCCGGTGACAAGGCCAATATCGAGAAGCTGCTGGCTGAGCTCAAAGGGGCGCCTGATTATCTCAAGAGCGCCCGCTTCTGGTGTGTGCTGGTCTATATGCGCCACGCCGACGATCCCACCCCCATCATCTGTCAGGCTAGCTGGGAAGGGATGATCATCGACGAGCAGCGCGGTCAACATGGCTTTGGCTATGATCCCGTCTTCTTCGTGCCGGATCACGACTGCACTGCGGCCCAGATGCCGGCAGAGCTGAAAAACCAGCTGAGCCACCGTGCCCAGGCGCTGGCCAAACTGAAAGCGGCGCTGGCGGCTCACTGAGTTAAGCCTCCACCGCCCATCGCATATTGTCATCTACAATGGGGGCCTTGAGCCCCCGTTTTATTGGAACGTCCATGCTGCAACTGCCGCCGCTCTCTCTCTATATTCATGTGCCCTGGTGCGTCCAGAAGTGCCCTTACTGTGACTTCAACTCCCATGCCCAGAAAGGGGAGTTGCCTCACCTCGAATATGTCGCCGCCCTGCTGGAGGATCTGGATCAGGATCTGAAGTGGGCACAGGGACGACCGCTCTCCTCGATCTTTATCGGTGGCGGTACCCCCAGCCTGCTGACGGTCGAGGCGATGCAAACCCTGCTGGACGGGGTGCGGGCCCGTATTCCGCTCACTGCAGATTGCGAGATCACCAT
Source organism: Aeromonas jandaei (assembly GCF_037890695.1). Classification (NCBI taxonomy): domain Bacteria; kingdom Pseudomonadati; phylum Pseudomonadota; class Gammaproteobacteria; order Aeromonadales; family Aeromonadaceae; genus Aeromonas; species Aeromonas jandaei. The sequence continues at coordinate 1,553,784 of NZ_CP149571.1, forward strand.
GGAGGCCAACCCGGGCACGGTAGAGGCGGACAAGTTTGCCGGTTTCCAGCGTGCCGGCATCAACCGCATCTCCATCGGGGTACAGAGCTTCCAGCAGGAGAAGCTGACCCGTCTCGGCCGCATTCACGGCCCGGAAGAGGCGCGCAAGGCCGCCGCACTGGCCCACGCCATCAAGTTGCCCACCTTCAATCTGGATTTGATGCACGGTCTGCCGGATCAGAGTCTGGATGATGCCCTTTATGACCTGCAGCAGGCTATTGACTGCGCCCCGCCGCATCTCTCCTGGTATCAGTTGACCATAGAGCCGAACACGGCGTTTGCCTCCAAGCCGCCCAAACTGCCGGAAGATGACACCCTGTGGGATATCTACGAGCAGGGCCACGCCATGCTGACCGCCAGTGGTTATCGCCAGTACGAGATCTCGGCTTACGCCAAAGAGGGCTATCAGTGCCATCACAACCTCAACTACTGGCGCTTTGGCGACTACCTGGGGATTGGCTGCGGTGCCCACGGCAAGGTGACCGATCTCGCAAACCAACAGATCCTGCGTACCGCCAAGGTGAAGCATCCGAAAGGGTATCTGGATCCAAGTCGTCCCTATCTGGACGAGCAGTGGCAGGTGACGGCGGACGATCTGCCGCTCGAATACTTTATGAACCGCTTCCGGCTGTTCGAACCGGCCCCCAAGGCGGAATTCGAGACCTACACTGGCCTGCCGCTGGAGCGGGTGGGGACGGTTTTGACCATTGCCCAAAGCAAGGAGCTTATCGAGGATTTGGGGGATAGCTGGCAGCTTACCTCTCTCGGCCATCGCTACCTGAATGTGTTGCTTGAGCTGTTTATGGATGAGTGAAAACGGGTTCACGGTCTGGCTGCGAAGCCGTGATCAAGGTTCATGCACTGCTCGGAAGCCTCACGTATATCTATACGCTCCGGTTCCTGTGCTGCTCTTCACCTTGCTGACAGCTTCTCGCGACAGGTCGTGAGCCAGTTTTGGCGAACCGTGTTTCGAAATAACAATCAGGGCGCCATTGGCGCCCTGATTGTTTATGGTCGGTAGAAACCCGCTCAGCAGCAGACGCTGATCATCTGCTGTTGGCCGGGCTCCCACCGCTTGCCAAATTTGGCCTTGCGCTGGTAACTCCCCTTGCCCTTCTTGTTGCGCTCGACCCGGCTGCGAAACAGGGGATCAGAGAGCAGGGCGTGCAGATGGTTATCCTTTATCTCGCCGCGCTGATGGGCATAGTTGCCCCCTTGCGCATGCTCCTCACGGGTGAGGGCGGGTTGTTCTACCCGAGTTTTGGCCATGATGGCTCCTCTTCTTGCTCTTGGTGTGTTCACTCTTGTGTCTGGATGGCGGTTTTCGCTACGGGCGCCTGTTCAGGTGAGCACCCGGCAACCGGATGCTCTGGCACCGGTTAAAAACGCGGCGATTTTGTCACCAAATTGCCGCGGGAGCAATGACCCGGCTGGTGCCGTCAGCCGTGAACCGGGTCATGCTCATCGTGGCCGTGATGCTCGTGATGGGCCGGGGCGCCCGACTCCAGCGTTTCCAGAATGGCGCAGTGCTCCGCCGAGCGGGGGCCGCCGCAGCAGATGTTGGAGAGCTCGCGCAGGTTGTCGCGAAAGCGGGTCAGTTCGATGATCTTCTGCTCCACTTGGGCCAGCTTGGTGTCGGCTACTGCTTTCACCTCCTGACAGGTGACCTTGGCCTTGTTGGTATCGAGATCGAGCAGCTCGCCGATATCTGCAAGGGAGAAGCCCACCGACTTGGCGCGAATGATGAACTCCAGCCGTCGCTTGTCCTGCTCGCTATAGAGACGGTAGCCAGATTCGTTGCGGATCCCCGGCGAGATGAGCCCGTTCTTCTCGTAAAAACGCAGGGTATCCGCCTTGACCCCGCACGCCTTGGCCAGTTCACCGATCCGATACATGCCCTTTTCTCCCGTTGGATATGCGACTCAACAAAACCGGAACCCACTATCACCCCTTTGCCAGACGATTGCCAGCCAAGGGCATAAAAGGGGCAGACAAAAGTTGGTTTGGCCGCTCTTTTGCCATAAAACCCTTAAATGGCAAACGTTTGGCAAAAATCAAGTGGCAAACGTTTAACGCCGCGCCACGAAAGGGTTTTGCTATTTAAAAAATCCACCACCCGTCACATTTTTTGTGTAGAATACGCGCCCATAAGAGAGCGCCGCACCAAGCGGGCATTTCTTAAAGCACTTTTGCCGTTGTCAGGCCTGCGGCGAGAGTGGTTTGCGAAATCCCCCCACTTCCATTTATTTGGGGACTCTCTGTGTTGAGCCTCGCCTCCCATGGAACGGGCCCCGTTATGTTGAGGACGATAGTGTGATGGAACAAGCTCGACCCATTCGCCGTGCACTGCTGAGTGTGTCTGACAAAACCGGCATTCTGGAATTTGCCAAGGCACTCAACGAACGCGGCGTCGCCCTGCTCTCTACTGGCGGTACTGCCAAGTTGCTCGGCGAGGCGGGTCTGCCGGTGACCGAGGTCTCCGACTACACGGGTTTCCCTGAAATGATGGACGGTCGGGTCAAAACCCTGCATCCCAAGGTTCATGGCGGCATTCTCGGCCGTCGGGATCAGGATGACGCCATCATGGCCCAGCACGCTATCTCCCCCATCGACATGGTTGTCGTCAACCTCTATCCCTTTGCTGCTACCGTTGCCAAAGCGGGCTGCACTCTGGCCGATGCGGTCGAGAACATCGACATCGGCGGCCCGACGATGGTGCGTTCTGCCGCTAAAAACCACAAAGATGTCGCTATCGTAGTCAAAGCAGCCGATTACGATCGCGTTATTCGCGAAATGGATGCCAACGGTAACAGCCTGAAACTGGCCACCCGTTTCGATCTGGCCATCGCCGCCTTCGAGCACACTGCTGCCTACGACGGCATGATCGCCAACTACTTCGGCACTCTTGTTCCTAGTTATGGGGTGCCTTCCTACGGTGACAACAAGGAGGGTGACGAGGAGTCCCGCTTCCCGCGCACCTTCAACAGCCAGTTCATCAAGAAGCAGGACATGCGCTACGGCGAGAACAGCCATCAGGCCGCTGCTTTCTATGCCGAGGAGCATGCCGCACCGGGTTCCGTCTCCAGTGCTACCCAGCTGCAGGGCAAGGCGCTCTCCTACAACAACATCGCCGACACCGACGCGGCGCTGGAGTGCGTGAAGGAGTTCAGCGAGCCGGCCTGCGTCATCGTCAAACACGCCAACCCGTGTGGCGTGGCCATCGGTAACGACCTGCTGAGTGCCTACGATCGCGCCTACCAGACCGATCCCACCTCCGCCTTTGGCGGCATCATCGCCTTTAACCGCGAACTGGATGGCGCCACTGCGGCAGCCATCGTTGCCCGCCAGTTTGTCGAAGTGATCATCGCCCCGACCGTCAGCCAGGAGGCCCGCGACGCGGTCGCCGCCAAGCAGAACGTGCGTCTGCTGGAGTGCGGCCAGTGGACGGCTCCGGCGCAAGGGTTTGACCTCAAGCGCGTCAACGGCGGCCTGCTGGTGCAGGAGCGCGATCTCGGCATGGTGACTCTGGGCGACCTGACCGTGGTCAGCAAGCGTCAGCCGACCGAGGCTGAGCTGCAAGATCTGCTGTTCTGCTGGAAAGTGGCCAAGTTCGTCAAATCCAACGCCATCGTCTACGCCAAAGATGGCCAGACCATCGGTGTCGGCGCCGGCCAGATGAGCCGCGTTTATTCGGCCAAGATTGCCGGTATCAAGGCGGCCGACGAAGGGCTGACCGTGGCGGGCTCCGTCATGGCGTCCGATGCCTTCTTCCCGTTCCGCGACGGCATCGATGCTGCCGCTCAGGCCGGTATCTCCTGCGTGATCCAGCCGGGTGGCTCGATGCGCGATCAGGAGGTGATCGACGCCGCCGACGAGCACGGCATGTGCATGGTCTTTACCAACATGCGTCACTTCCGTCACTGATGGATCAGGGCCGCCACGGGCGGCCCTTTTGTTGTCTCTTTTCCACTGACTATTGCGACCGGCTTCCCTCTGGCGGAAGCCTGTGAACCACATAGAAGCGAGCGATACGATGAAAGTACTGATCATTGGTAATGGCGGCCGCGAACACGCCCTGGCTTGGAAAGCCAAGCAATCCCCTCTGGTGACCCGGGTCTTCGTCGCCCCCGGCAATGCCGGCACCGCTCACGAAGGGAGCATCGAGAACGTGGCCATCGCTGCTACCGATATCCCGGCTCTGCTGGCGTTTGCCAAGGAGCAGCGCATCGGTCTGACCATCGTTGGCCCGGAAGCGCCGCTGGTGAAAGGGGTGGTCGATGCCTTCCGTGCCGAGGGGCTGGCCATCTTCGGTCCGACCGCGGCTTCTGCCCAGCTGGAGGGCTCCAAGGCCTTTGCCAAGGATTTCCTGGCCCGTCACGCCATCCCGACTGCCGAGTACCAGAACTTCACCGAGGTGGAGCCAGCGCTGGCCTATCTGCGCGAGAAGGGAGCGCCCATCGTCATCAAGGCCGATGGTCTGGCCGCAGGCAAGGGGGTTATCGTGGCGATGACCCTGACCGAGGCCGAAGAGGCCGTGCGCGACATGCTCTCCGGCAATGCCTTTGGCGACGCTGGTGCCCGGGTGGTGATCGAGGAGTTCCTGGAAGGGGAAGAGGCGAGCTTCATCGTCATGGTCGATGGCGAGCATGTGCTGCCGATGGCGACCAGTCAGGATCACAAGCGGGTAGGGGATGGCGATACCGGCCTAAATACCGGCGGTATGGGCGCCTATTCGCCGGCGCCAGTGGTGACTGATGAAGTGCACCGCAAGGTGATGGAGCAGGTGATTATGCCGACCGTGCGCGGCATGGCGGCCGAGGGCAACGTCTACACCGGTTTCCTCTACGCTGGCCTGATGATCGACGGTCAGGGCAATCCCAAGGTGATCGAATTCAACTGCCGTTTCGGCGATCCCGAGACCCAGCCCATCATGCTGCGGATGCGCTCCGATCTGGTGGAACTCTGTCTGGCCGCCTGTGCCGGCAAGCTGGATCAGGTAGAAGCGAATTATGACCCCCGCGTGGCCATTGGTGTGGTGCTGGCAGCTGGCGGTTATCCCGGCGACTACCAGCAGGGCAAGGCCATCAGCGGTCTGCCGGTGGAAGAGGCGAGCGGCGAGAAGGTATTCCACGCGGGAACCCGCCTTGATGGCGATACCGTAGTGACCGCCGGTGGCCGGGTGCTGTGCGCCACCGCGCTGGGTCACACAGTGGCTGAAGCGCAGCAGCGTGCCTATCAGCTGGCTGCCCGTATCCAGTGGGATGGTGTCTTCTATCGCAATGACATCGGCTGGCGCGCCATCGAACGTGAACAGCAGGCTGGTTGATGGCCGATACCCGCAGTGACAAGCCCCGCCAATGGCGGGGTTTTTTTATGCCGGAAAGCGCCAGCTGGCCGATGCATTCATGTTGCAGTGGTTAACAATGGCGGCTCTCTTGTCACTATTTGCCACAAAAAACATCATTTTTCACAAACGCTTCACCATGAGTCATGGCATTATGCTGGTGATGAATTCCTGTTTGGATTCATAGGTGACCCTAATAATTTGAGCATGTTGTTATATAAGGAAATCCCATGTTGAAAACTGTTCGCCCCCTGCTGCTGCCCCTGATGTTTGGTCTGATCGCGTTGCCTGCCATGGCTGGCGATCTGGAGCAGCCGATGAAGAAGATTGGCTTCAACTACAAGCAGGCGGTCAAGGCTGATGATGCGGCTACCATGGAGAAGCACATCAACGAGATGAAGGCTCAGCTCGACATCGCCAAGCAGAAGAACATGCCTGCCGCCAAGAAGGAGAAGTTCCTCGAGGGCATGAATGAGGTTCAGACCGAGCTGGATGCCAGCCTGGCTGCACTCAAGGCCGGTGACGAAGCCAAGGCGCGCGAGCATCTGGCCAAGGTCAACGACCTGAAGAAGGAGTACCACAAATATGCCAAGCAAAAAGGGTGAGTCCTTTCGCTGGGATCCGCTGGTTCGCCTGACCCATTGGGGCTTGGCGGCAGTCTGCATCGGCAACCTCTGGGTTAACGAAGCGGGGGAGGAGTGGCACGAGTGGCTGGGTTACGGCGCCATTGGGCTGGTCTCCTTGCGTCTGCTCTGGGGGCTCACTTTTGCCCGTGGCTACGCTCGCCTTGGTGCCCTCATCCCCAGTGGTGAGGATTTTCGCCAGCAGGCGCGCGAGATGCGTGAGCGGCAGCCTCCGGCACCGGGTCATCACGGTAGCGGCAAGCTGGCCGTGTGGGCGCTCTGGCTGGTTGTGCTGGCCACCGCTGGCAGCGGCTGGTTTCAAAATACCGAGACGGGATTTGAACTGGGGGCTGACGAGTGGCATGAGTGGTGCGTGGTGGCGCTACAGGGGCTGATAGGTCTGCACCTGCTGGCCATCGTCTTCACCTCCTGGCGTCAGCGCAGCAATCTGGTTATCCGGATGTTGCCCGCAGGGCGTCGCTCGTCCATCCAGAGCGGCAGCAACGAGCAAACCTGAGGCTCAGCATTAGGCTCCTTGTCTCTGAGTGAGGCGCCTGATCCGACCCTGCCCAGACCCGCCCATGGCGGGTCTTTTCTATGACCTCATCGAGCTTATCACGGGACATTGCTCGATCCGCAGATGCAAAAAGGCCGCTCATGATGAGCGGCTTTTTTCAATTTGGTGGCCCCTGGGGGACTTGAACCCACGACCAATCGATTATGAGTCGACTGCTCTGACCAACTGAGCTAAGGGGCCAAATTGTGCGTTTAGCGGCGTGGATTATAGGGGAAGTGCCAAGGGCAGTCTATAGGCATATCAACCACTTGGCGACTAATTGTCCAGCTTGATAGAGGGCGCAAAGCGGGTCGCAAGGGCAAATGCCAGACAAAACAAAGCCCCGCATAGCGGGGCTTTGACAAGCTGGTTGGCACGACCCGGATTATTCGTCCAGGAAGCTGCGCAGCACTTCCGAACGGCTCGGGTGGCGCAGTTTGCGCAGTGCCTTGGCTTCGATCTGACGAATACGCTCACGGGTAACGTCGAACTGTTTGCCCACTTCCTCGAGGGTGTGGTCAGTGTTCATGTCGATACCGAAACGCATCCGCAGCACCTTGGCTTCGCGAGCAGTCAGGCCGGCCAGTACTTCGCGGGTAGCGTTGCGCAGGCTTTCGCTGGTTGCTGCATCGGCCGGCAGAGCCAGGGTGGTATCTTCGATGAAGTCGCCCAAGTGGGAATCTTCATCATCACCGATGGGCGTCTCCATGGAGATAGGCTCTTTGGCGATTTTCAGTACCTTGCGGATCTTGTCTTCCGGCATCCCCATGCGCATGGCCAGCTCTTCCGGGTTCGGTTCACGACCCATCTCCTGCAACATTTGACGGGAGATTCGGTTGAGCTTGTTGATGGTTTCGATCATGTGTACCGGGATACGGATGGTACGGGCCTGATCCGCGATGGAGCGGGTAATGGCCTGACGGATCCACCATGTTGCATAGGTCGAGAACTTGTAGCCACGACGGTATTCAAACTTGTCTACCGCCTTCATCAGACCGATGTTGCCTTCCTGGATCAGATCCAGGAACTGCAGACCGCGGTTGGTGTACTTCTTGGCGATGGAGATAACCAGACGCAAGTTGGCCTCAACCATCTCTTTCTTCGCACGGCGGGCCTTGGCCTCACCGATGCTCATGCGACGGTTGATATCCTTGATCTGGGCAATCGACAGTCCGGTCTCTTCTTCGATCTGCTGCAGTTTGCCGATGGCGCGCTGCACCTCTTCATCCATCTCCATCAGCCGGGGAGACCAGGCTTTGCCTGCCTGCTTCTGGTATTCAAACCAGGCAGTTTCGCACTCGTTGTTGGTGAAGGCCGCGACGAAGGTTTTCTTCGGCATCTTGGCCTGCTCAACGCAGAGTTTCATGATGATGCGTTCCTGCACGCGAACCCGCTCCATCATTTCGCGCATGTTGTTGACCAGGCGATCGAACTGCTTGGGCATCAGGCGGAATTGACGGAACACATCGGCCAGCTGGGCGATGGCGGCCTGGGTATCATCGTGCGCGCGGCCATTCTTCTGAATGGAGAGGCGGGTCACTTCATACTGGGCGCGCAGTTCGGCGAACTTCTCGCGAGCGACTTCCGGATCCGGACCACCGTCACCGTCATCGTCAGAGTTGTCGCCGTCTTCGTCTTCATCTTCGTCTTCATCTTCGTCTTCGTCAGCCAGGTCATCCTCGCTGAGTTCGGAACCGATGTGAGTGGCAGTCGGCGCCATATCTTCGGTATCGTTCGGATCGATAAAACCGGAGATGATGTCGGAGAGACGCAGCTGCTCGGCTTCGTACTTGTCATACTGTTCGAGCAGGTAAGTGATGGCTTCCGGGTACTCGGCTACGGAGCTTTGTACCTGGTTGATACCGTCTTCGATCCGCTTGGCGATGTCGATTTCGCCTTCGCGGGTCAGCAGTTCGACAGTACCCATTTCCCGCATGTACATGCGGACGGGATCGGTCGTGCGACCAATCTCGGATTCAACAGATGCCAGAGCCTGGGCCGCTGCTTCGGCAGCGTCCTCATCGGCGGTACCCCCTTCAGCCATGATCAAGTCATCGGCATCCGGAGCGTTTTCAACCACTTGAATGCCCATATCGTTGATCATCTGAATGATGTCTTCGATCTGGTCTGAATCGACAATATCTTGCGGGAGGTGATCGTTCACCTCGGCATAGGTCAGGTAGCCCTGTTCTTTACCTTTGGCAACGAGGAGTTTAAGCTGAGACTGCGGGGTTTGCTCCATAGAACTCATCCGGTTGGTGCTGCTAGGTTGCGCGTACAGTGCGCTGCTGCGCAAATAGCCAATTCTAATAGAAAACCGCCAGACATGCTATGTCTGGTTGCGGCGTCGGTCATGAGAAACCCCTGCCCGCAGTATTGTCGGGGCCAGGCGGTTATAAAATTTTTGCTTTTCATCCCGTCGATTCGGGCAACGCTATCCATATTGGGACTAATCACTCAAATATCAAGCCCCACTCTCATTTCTTTTCTCAATTTGCACCTCTCTGATCAGCATCATCAACTCTTGGGTTTCTTCGGAGCTTAGTCCTTCCTGAGCCACTTTGGCCTGCAATTCTTCGATCCGTTGTTTCAGAAACAGGTTGATGAAACCGACGAAGGTATCCTGCAACTCTCCCAGAATATCCGGCTCCTGATCGAGTTTGATCTCCTCGAACAGGTCGTGCATCGCCAGCTGGGCGAGGATTTCCCCCTCCTTGGTGCCGCGCCAGTGTTCCAGCAGGATGCCGGTAGTAATACCGGGCTGAGCCAGGATCTGCTGATGCAGCTGCAGCAGGAAGGTAATCCCCTGCAAGCGCAAACCCGCCAGCTCCGGCATTGCCGGTAGCTCTGCCGTCACGGCCGGGTATTGAACCATCAGCGCCAGTGCCCGGCGCAGCGGGGTCAGTTTGGCTGCCTTGGGCTTGTTGACCTCGGCCTTGGGCTGGCTGTTGCGGGCAAAGAGCTCGGCTATTCGCTGCTTGTTCTCACCCCAGCGCATCATGCTGGAGAGGCGGGTGATCAGCCCCTCGCGGGTGAACCCTTCCGGCACGCGGCGGATAAGTTCTGCGGCCTTGTTGGCCACTTCAAACTTGCCCGCTTCGCCGGAGAGCGCCGCGTCGCGACCAAGGCGCTCGAACATGAAGTCGGCGAAGGGTTGGGCTTCATCGAGCAGGGCTTCAAAGCCCTCCTTGCCGATCTGGCGTACCAGCGAGTCGGGATCCTCACCATCGGGCAGGAACACGAATTTGAGTTCACGGCCATCCTGCAGATGAGGGAGGGCGTTATCCAGCGCCCGCCACGCGGCTTCACGACCAGCGTTGTCGCCGTCGTAGCAGCAGACCACCTCAGCGGTTGTACGAAACAGGGTATGGATGTGATCACTGGTGGTCGCGGTACCCAGTGCCGCCACCGCATAGTCGATGTCGTACTGTCCGAGCGCCACCACATCCATGTAGCCCTCAACCACCAGGATCCGGCGCGGATCCTTGTGTGCCTGCTTGACCTCATAGAGGCCGAACAGCTCCCGTCCCTTATGGAAAATCGGGGTTTCCGGCGAGTTGAGGTATTTGGGGGTGCCATCGCCCAATACCCGGCCGCCGAAGCCGATGACCCGGCCGCGCTTGTCACGGATCGGGAACATGATGCGATCGCGGAAACGATCGTAGCTGCCCCCACCATTTTCACGAGTGATCAGCATGCCACCCGAGATAAGCAGCTGTTCGTGATCCCGGCTGGCGCCAAAGCGGCGACGCACCTGATCCCAATCGCTTGGGGCATAACCGATGTTGAAGCGCTTGACCACTTCACCGGTCAGCCCGCGTCCCTTGAGGTACTCCACCGCATGGGGAGCACTCTTGAGATTGCTCTCGTAGAAGCGGGCGATCTGGTTCATCAGCTCGAACAGATCCTTGCTGACGGCCGGTTGGCTATGGCCAGATCCGCCGCTGCTCTGCTCGCGGGGCACCTGCATGCCCTGCTGGCTGGCGAGCTCTTCGATGGCGTCGGGGAACTCGAGGCCGTCATACTCCATGACAAAGCCGATGGCGTTGCCGTGGGCGCCACAGCCGAAACAGTGATAGAACTGCTTCTCCTGGCTGACGGTAAAAGAGGGGCTTTTTTCGTTATGAAAAGGGCAGCAAGCCTGGTAGTTCTTACCGGCTTTTTTCAGCCGCACTCGCGAGTCGATCAGCTCGACTATGTCTGTGCGTGCGAGCAGATCGTCGATAAAGGATTGGGGGATCCTGCCTGCCATAACCGTCCTGTTTCACTGCGATAGAAAATAAAAAAGCCGCGCATTCACAAGGAAGCACGGCTTCTTCGACCAAACAAGAGTTTGCCTGTTACGCCAAGCGGGTTTTCACCTGAGCACTGACGGCGCCGACATCGGCACGACCCTGAATTTTTGGCTTCAAGACAGCCATGACTTTACCCATGTCAGCCATGACGGCAGCACCGCTCTCGGCGATGGCTTGCTCGATCAGGGCGGCAATTTCGTCTGCGGTCAGTTGTTGTGGCAGGAACTCCTGCAGCACAACGATCTCGGCGGACTCTTTGTCGGCGAGATCCTGGCGACCGGCAGCTTCAAATTGGCTGATGGAATCGCGGCGCTGTTTGACCATCTTGGTCACGACAGCGAGGATATCCTCATCATTGAGCTCGACACGGGTATCGACTTCACGCTGCTTGATTTCTGCCATCAACAACCGGATAGCGCCCAACCGCGGCTTGTCTTTGGCAAGCATGGCGAGCTTTTGCTGATCCTTGAGTTGATCCTTCAGAGACACGGCATGATCCCTTGATTAGTACAGGCGGATACGACGTGCGTTTTCGCGAGACAGCTTCTTGGCGTGACGCTTAACGGCAGACGCTTTGGCGCGCTTACGAATGGTAGTCGGCTTCTCGTAGAACTCACGGCTACGAACTTCGGACAGGATACCGGCTTTTTCGCAAGAACGCTTGAAGCGACGCAGAGCAACGTCAAACGGCTCATTTTCACGGACTTTGATTACTGGCATGTGCCTTTCACCTCAGTGATAAAATTGTTAGCTGACCTTCAATCGATCAGCATGACTTAAAATGGTGCGAAATTATACTCTGGACAGGGAATGAAAGTAAACCCGCAGAGATCGCTCTGGTTTAAAAAACCCGCGAAGGTTACCATAGCCGTCTCATTTTAGCAGTGAAAATTTTTAGCAATGCGTGTATTGGGCATAGAGACATCCTGTGACGAAACCGGGATCGCGATCTTCGACGATCAAAAAGGGATCCTTTCCCACCAGTTATATAGCCAGGTCAAGCTGCATGCGGACTACGGTGGCGTTGTCCCCGAGCTCGCCAGCCGGGATCACGTTCGCAAGACGATCCCGTTGATCCAGGCCGCATTGCGGGAGGCCGGGCTGGGCAAGGATGACATCGATGGCATCGCCTATACCGCGGGGCCGGGTCTGGTTGGCGCCATTCTGGTGGGGGCCACCATCGGCCGTTCACTGGCGATGGCGTGGAACAAGCCGGCTATCGCCGTCCACCATATGGAAGGTCACCTGCTGGCGCCCATGCTGGAAGAGAAGGCCCCCGAGTTCCCCTTCGTGGCGCTGCTGGTCTCCGGTGGCCACTCCATGCTGGTACGGGTTGATGGCATCGGCAGCTACCAGCTGCTGGGTGAATCCATCGACGATGCCGCCGGCGAGGCGTTCGACAAGACCGCCAAGCTGATGGGACTTGACTATCCGGGCGGCCCGCTGCTCTCCCGTCTGGCCGAGAAGGGCACCACCGGGCGTTTCCACTTCCCCCGTCCCATGACTGATCGCCCCGGGCTCGACATGAGCTTCTCCGGCCTCAAGACCTTTGCCGCCAACACCATTGCCGCCAACGGTGATGATGAGCAGACCCGCGCCGATATCGCTCGGGCGTTTGAAGATGCGGTGGTCGATACCCTGGCCATCAAGTGCCGTCGTGCCTTGAAAGAGACTGGCCTCAAGCGTCTGGTGGTGGCCGGTGGCGTCAGTGCCAACCGCCACCTGCGCGCTCAGCTGGCCGAGCTGATGGAGAGCCTCAAGGGCGAGGTGTTCTATCCGCGCACCGAATATTGCACCGATAACGGCGCCATGATCGCCTATGCCGGCATGCAGCGCCTGAAGGCGGGCGTGTTCGAGCCGCTGGCGGTCAAGGCCGTGCCGCGCTGGCCGCTGGATACCCTGGATCCGGTCTGATCCTGAGGATCCTCTCCCTGCCGGGCCAGTGATGTGACATGCCCCGGGCATGCTCTCTGTGAAGACGGGAGCCTGTCCGGGGCATTTTTATTGCTGCGCCACGGCTTGCCTGATTATTCCTTGTGGATCGGAAGAGGGCTCTGCAGCGTCGTAGTTATCCCCTCAAGCCTGCTTTTGGTATCCATGTCGCGCTATAAATTTAATTTATGGATTATGGAAAAATGACCTCATTTTTCCTTATGCCTTTGCCAGCCCTTGCCTGCGGCTCTGTTTTTGCCCTTTATCACCGCCAGCTCGCCATCGTCCGATCCTGATAGATGCCTGCGCCGACAGAGTGCTGCCAGAACGCGCCTGATAAAGAGGTGAGGAAAGGGAGGTGACGGTGCGGGGCTAAGCCAAGCACGGCCATCTGATGCGTTTGATAGGGGTTGATGCGAAATCCGGCGCCACGGTTTCGCTATCAGCTGCCAGCGTCAGCGCGAGGCGCAAAAAAATCCCCGCCAGCTGGCGGGGATTTTTGATTGGCTATCGACAGGCGATGCGATTAGAGCATGATGCCGCCGAAGAAGAAGCCCAGCGCCACGGCAATCGCGATGGTGGCGGTGCCGGGGATAAAGAAGGGGTGGTTGAACACGGCTTTGCCGATGCGGGTTGAGCCGGTGTCGTCCATCTCTACCGCGGCCAGCAGGGTCGGGTAGGTCGGCAGTACGAACAGGGCGCTCACGGCCGCGAAGGAGGCGATGGCGGTCAGCGGGCTGACACCCAGAGCCAGAGCGGCAGGCATCAGGGCCTTGGTGGTTGCACCCTGTGAGTAGAGCAGCATGGCGGCGAAGAAGAGCACCACGGCCAGCAGCCAGGAGTACTGGTTCAGCAGGTCGCCAGCGATCAGCTGGATGGTGTCCATGTTGCCTTTCACGAAGACGTTACCCAGCCAGGCCACACCCAGTACGCAGATACAGGCGGACATACCGGACTTGAAGGTCGGCATGTTGGTCACTTGAGTGGCGTCCAGTTTGCACACCAGAGTCATGATGGTGGCCGCGGCCAGCATGATGCCCATGATGGCGCCATCGCGGGGGATCGGCGGGTTGGTGATGAGGCCAACTTTACCGGAGATCGCGGTGGCATAGGCCATCACGGCCACGATGGCGGCGATGAAGATCCAGACGGATAGCTTGGCGTACGGCTTGATTTCCAGCTGGCTGGTGCCGCGCAGCTTGATCTGGCCCTTGGCTTTACGCTCCAGATAGACTTCGTCCTGCTCCAGCGGCTTGCCCATCATGTTGGCGATAAAGGCACCCAGGATACAGGCCAGGAAGGTGGAGGGGATGCAGATGGCCAGCAGGGTCAGGTAGTCAACACCGAACGGCTCGAGCATGCCGGAGAAGGCAACCACAGCGGCAGAGATCGGGGAGGCTGTGATGGCGATCTGGGAGGCAACAACCGCGATGGAGAGCGGGCGGGACGGGCGGATCCCCTGCTCTTTGGCCACTTCTGCGATAACCGGCAGGGTGGAGAAGGCGGTGTGACCGGTACCGGCCAGCATGGTCATCAGATAGGTGACGACCGGGGCGGCGAAGGTGATGTATTTGGGGTTCTTGCGCAGCGCTTTCTCTGCCAAGGAAACCAGATAGTCCATCCCGCCAGCCAGTTGCATACAGGCGATGGCGCAAATGACGGACGCAATGATCATGATCACATCCCAGGGGATGTAGGTGACCAGCTGGTCGCTCGGGATCTGCACCCCGAGGCCCCAGGTCAGGGCCAGAACCCCCAGACCACCGGCAAAGCCGATGCCGATGCTGCCTATCCGGGCGCCCAGATAGATAGCGGCGAGCACGACAAGTAACTCGATTCCAATCATAGCGATAACTCCATTTTTTAGTTTTTTGGTTTTTATTTGGCAAAAAGCCAATTCCCGATCGGGCTGGGGATAAAGACCAATCGGGAACTGACTTTAAATGGGCCGGGAAGATCCCGGCCCATGCGTCGCTTATACAGTGGTTTCGCGAGTGAAACGCTTGGCCTTGTATTGCGGGTTCATCAGGTTCTCGATGGAGAGGATCTCGTCCAGCTGCTCGGCGCTCAGCAGGCCGCGCTCCAGTACGACTTCGCGTACGTTCTTGCCGGTCTGGGCGCAGATCTTGCCAACGATGTCCCCTTCGTGGTGACCGATGAAGGGGTTCAGGTAGGTCACGATACCGATGGAGTTCAGCACGTGGTTCATGCAGATTTCCGGGTTGGCGGTGATACCTTCCACGCACTTCTCGCGCAGGGAGATACAGGCTTTTTCCATCAGGCTCAGGGATTCGAACATTGCCTGACCAATCACCGGCTCCATGACGTTCAGCTGCAGCTGACCGGCTTCGGCGGCGAAGGTGATGGTGATGTCGTTACCGAATACCTTGAAGCAGGACTGGTTGACCACTTCCGGGATAACCGGGTTGACCTTGGCCGGCATGATGGAGGAACCAGCCTGCATTTCCGGCAGGTTGATCTCTTTCAGGGCTGTGCGCGGGCCGGAGGAGAGCAGACGCAGGTCGTTACAGATCTTGGAGAGCTTCATGGCCAGACGCTTGATGGCGCCGTGCAGCATGACGTAGGCGCCGCAGTCAGAGGTCGCTTCGATCAGGTCTTCAGCCGGTACATAGGCACGACCGGTGATCTCGGCCAGACGCTTGATGGCCAGTGCAGAGTACTCGGGCGGAGTGTTCAGACCGGTACCGATGGCGGTAGCGCCCAGGTTCACTTCCAGCAGCAGCTCCTGGCAACGCTTGATGGATTTGATCTCTTCACGCAGGGTCACGGCGAAGGCGTGGAACTCCTGACCCAGGGTCATCGGCACGGCGTCCTGCAGCTGGGTACGGCCCATCTTCAGGATCTTCTTGAACTCGTTAGCCTTGACGTCGAAAGCGGCGATCAGCGCTTCCAGGGCATGCAGGGTCACGTCGGTGCTGTTCACAACAGCAACGCGGAAACCGGTGGGGTAGGCATCGTTGGTGGACTGGCACTTGTTGACGTGATCGTTCGGGTTGATGACGTCGTAACGACCTTTCTCCAGACCCATGATCTCCAGTGCGATGTTGGCCAGCACTTCGTTGGTGTTCATGTTGACGGAGGTACCGGCACCGCCCTGGTAAACGTCGACCGGGAACTGGTCGAAGCACTTGCCGGTGTTCAGCATCAGGTCGCAGGCTTCCACGATCTTGTCTGCAATTTCAGGACGGATGGTACCGAGCTCACCGTTGGCCAGCGCAGCGGCCTTCTTGGTCAGCACCATGCCACGTACGAATTCCGGAACGTCAGAAATCTTCTGAGAGCTGATCTTGAAGTTCTCGACAGCGCGCAGGGTGTGCACACCGTAGTAGAGATCATTGGAAACTTCTTTAGTGCCCAGCAAGTCTTCTTCAATGCGGACGTTCTTGATGTCGCTCATTGTAATGCCTCAGAAATCAGATAAATGGAAAAATCCTCACCGAGTGGTCGCGAGTTCCTTGCGCACAGCTCATCCTGAAGCACCACACACCGAGTGGGGCGATTGGGAGTGTGACCTCCCTAATAACTAATCAACATACTACTCCAATTGAGGTATCGGTTATTAGAGCTGGATCACTAATCTGGTGACATCTTCAAATTCCTTTGATGAATGTACACATATGTTGTACATGATTTATCACCCTGATTTTTATAAAAATTTGTAATTTTTTGCTGATTTTTTAGCGCCTGGTTGATGAGGGGGGCATTTGGGTGGCTTGAAAAGGGCGGGTTGGCCCCCATTTATTGGGGGTAGGAAGTGGTGACTCGCGCGTCTGAACATCGTGTGCAGCTCCCGGTTCGCGGGACCACTTTTTCTCACATTTGACTGGTTGTGGAGCTTATATGGGCAAGCTGTTTCTGCTGTTGGTGGGTCTGGTGGTACTGGAGCTCACCGTGATGATCGAGGTCGGTTCTGTGATTGGAGCGCTGCCGACCGTCGGCTTGCTCATCCTGACCGCTATTCTGGGCTCTTCTCTGGTGCGCAGTGAAGGGCTCAAGACCCTGTTCAGTGCCCAGCAGAAGATGCAGCAGGGCGAGATGCCGGGCCGCGAAGTGATGGGTGGCATGATGCTGGCGCTGGCCGGTCTGCTGCTGATCATTCCGGGTTTTGTCACTGACTTCTTCGGGATCCTGCTGCTGCAGCCTTGGCTGCGCAACAAACTGGCCGACAAGCTGATCGGCAGCAACCAGTTCCGGATGCAGATGGGTGGTTTCCAGCGTACTCAATCGCCGTTTGAGCAATCCCTCGACGATCATCCGAAACAGGGTGGCACCACCATCGAAGGCGAGTTTGAACGTAAAGAGTAATCGACGAGACGAAAACCCGAGGCGAGTGACCGATCAGGGCTTGCCCTGATGGCACAAGGCCTCGAAGCGGTGTCGGGCATACCACCATGCGAGGGTGCCCGCCGCCAGATTGGCCAGCAGTATCCCCAGATATATCCCCTGTTCTCCCCCCCATCTGGCGCCAAGCCAGGCTCCCGGCAGTAAAAAGCCAAACAGCCGCAAGCCGTTGAACAAGAAAGAGATGCTCGATGCCCGCACGCCATTGAGCGCCGAGGCCAGCAGCATCACCATCCCCTGAAAGCCATATCCGATCGGTACCAGATGCAGATAGAGGATGATGAGGCGAATGACCTGCGGATGATCGCTAAACAGATTGGCGATGAGTGGTGCCAGCAGCCAGGTGAGGCCATAGATGGCCAGCTGGAACAGCAGGGCAAAGCGCATGCTGCTCTGAAGTGCGGCCTTGGCCCGAGCCGGATTGCCGGCGCCACAGTTTTGCGAGATGAAGGGGGCCAGCACGGAGGCGAGCGCCATCATCACGATCAGCAGCAGTGCCTCAACCCGCGATGCGGCGCCGTAAGCTGCCACCACTTCTGTTCCCAGACCGGCAAAAATCGTCATCAATACCGCATTGGCCAACGGATTGAGCATGTTGGTAAAAGAGGCGGGGATGGCGACATGGAGCAGTGCCCGCCAGTGATAGAGCAGCCGGGAGCGCGGCGAGAGGCGCCACAGCAGTAACCCTTCCCGATGACGCAGGATGTAGAGGCTGACCAGCATGGCCATCAGCCATGAGATGGAGGTGGCGATGGCTGCCCCCCGGATCCCCCACTCGGGGAAGGGGCCGATGCCGAAGATAAGCAGCGGATCCAGCATGCCGTTGACCAGACCGGCCACCGTCATGACGAGGCTGGGTGTCTTGGTATCGCCGGTGGCGCGGATGGCGGAGTTGCCCACCATGGGCAGCACCAGCATGGGCACGGTGAGATACCAGATCAGCATGTAGTCGTGGATAAGGGAGATAAGTTCGGCACTGGCACCCAGCAGGGTAAATAGCGGTTTGATGGTGAGGGCGCCCCCTGCCGAGAGCAGGGTAACCAGGATCACCGCCAGAAACAGGCTATCGGTGGCGAGGTGGGCCGCCTCTTCATGCTTGCCCTGTCCCAATGCATGACCGATCACCGCCGAGAGGCCGGCCCCAAGTCCCATGGCGAGCGAGGTGACCACGAAGGTGACCGGAAAGGTAAAGCTGATGGCCGCCAGCGCTTCGGTGCCCAGCATGCCAATAAAGAAGGTATCGACCAGGTTGAAGGCCAGAATGGCGACGATGCCGAGGATCATGGGGCCCGTCATCTGGCGCAGTACGACAGGGATCGGTGCTGTCAGCATGGGATTGATGCGGGTCAAGGGATCGTCTCTACATCTTGCTCGAAGAGCTGGGCTGATAACTGGGCTGGCGCTGCCAGCGAGGTTCGCGAAGAGAACAGGGGCGAACAATCGAAGACGTTTATAGTACGTGAAAAAATTTTTTTTGTATTTGCCCTTGAAGGGTTAGCAACCTCACCCCACATCAGGGACATATCCGATTTGGCCTGGAACGGCCATTCCTCAAAGCAACAATGAGACTCATTTTGGGAGAGTTATCGATGAAAATTCGTCCACTGCACGACCGCGTCATCATCAAGCGCATCGAAGCTGAAGCCAAATCCGCTGGTGGTATCGTACTGACTGGTACTGCGGCTCAAAAGTCCACCCGTGGTGAAGTGCTTGCCGTGGGGACTGGTCGAATCCTGGATAATGGCGATGTCAAAGCGCTGGCCGTCAAGGTTGGCGACAAGGTTATCTTCAACGAAGGCTACGGCGTGAAAACCGAGAAGCTGGATGGTCAGGATGTGCTGATCCTGTCCGAGACCGACATTCTGGCGATTGTCGAAGAGTAATCCATCCCCACTTTTCTCCGAATTGATTGAAAGGATTGAACAAAAATGGCTGCTAAAGACGTTAAGTTTGGTAACGAAGCCCGCATCAAGATGCTGGAAGGTGTGAACATCCTGGCTGATGCCGTCAAGGTTACTCTGGGCCCGAAAGGCCGCAACGTGGTACTGGACAAGTCCTTCGGTGCCCCGACCATCACCAAAGATGGTGTGTCTGTTGCGCGCGAGATCGAGTTGGAAGACAAATTCCAGAACATGGGCGCCCAGATGGTCAAGGAAGTGGCTTCCAAAGCGAACGACGCTGCGGGTGACGGTACTACCACTGCAACCGTTCTGGCTCAGGCTATCGTCAACGAAGGTCTGAAAGCCGTTGCCGCCGGTATGAACCCGATGGATCTGAAGCGCGGTATCGACAAGGCTGTTGTGGCTGCCGTTGCCGAGCTGCAGGCGCTGTCCCAGCCGTGTGCCGACAGCAATGCCATCGCTCAGGTTGGCACCATCTCCGCCAACTCTGACGAGAAAGTGGGCAAGCTGATTGCCGAAGCCATGGACAAAGTGGGTCGCGATGGCGTCATCACCGTTGAAGATGGTCAGGGTCTGGAAGATGAGCTGGCTGTTGTTGAAGGTATGCAGTTCGACCGCGGCTACCTCTCTCCGTACTTCATCAACAAACAGGAAACCGGTTCTGTCGAGCTGGACGACCCGTTCATCCTGCTGGTTGACAAGAAGGTCTCCAACATCCGCGAAATGCTGCCGGTGCTGGAAGGTGTTGCCAAAGCTGGCAAACCGTTGCTGATCGTTGCCGAGGACGTAGAGGGCGAAGCCCTGGCGACTCTGGTGGTCAACACCATGCGTGGCATCGTGAAAGTAGCTGCCGTCAAGGCGCCGGGCTTCGGTGACCGTCGCAAGGCCATGCTGCAGGATATCGCCGTACTGACTGGCGGTACCGTCATCTCCGAAGAAGTTGGCATGGAGCTGGAAAAAGCGACTCTGGAAGATCTGGGTCGTGCCAAGCGCATCGTCATCACCAAAGAGAACACCACCATCATCGATGGCGTGGGTGATGCAGGCGTGATCGAAGGCCGTGTTGCCCAGATCCGTCAGCAGATCGAAGAGACTTCCTCCGACTACGACCGTGAGAAGCTGCAAGAGCGCGTAGCCAAGCTGGCTGGCGGCGTTGCCGTGATCAAAGTCGGTGCAGCTACCGAAGTCGAGATGAAAGAGAAGAAAGCTCGCGTAGAAGATGCTCTGCATGCTACCCGCGCTGCGGTTGAAGAGGGCGTGGTTGCCGGTGGTGGTGTTGCGCTGGTTCGCGTTGCTGCCAAACTGGCTGGTCTGCGCGGTGACAACGAAGACCAGAACGTCGGTATCAAGGTTGCCCTGCGCGCCATGGAAGCCCCGCTGCGTCAAATCGTCATCAACGCCGGTGAAGAAGCCTCCGTCATCGCCAACGCGGTGAAGAACGGTGAAGGCAACTTCGGTTACAACGCTTACACCGAGCAGTATGGCGACATGCTGACCATGGGTATCCTGGATCCGACCAAGGTAACCCGCTCTGCTCTGCAGTTCGCCTCTTCCATCGCCGGTCTGATGATCACCACCGAGTGCATGGTCACCGAGCTGCCGAAGAAAGATGCTCCGGCCATGCCTGATATGGGTGGCATGGGCGGCATGGGCATGATGTAATCATCATCCCGGCTCTGTTTGAGAAACGGCTCGCTTTGGCGGGCCGTTTTTTTTTATCCGGCTAAACTGAGAGTTGTTGATAAGGATGTTATTTGGAGGTGAGTATGAAAAAACTGGGTTTGATTTCTTTACTTTTTTCCTTGGCAAGCTTTTCCGTACTGGCATTGGGGACGCCTGCTGGGCCCGTGATTCTTAAGGTGACAGGCAATGTTAAAGCGACAGAAGCCGTAGATGGCGTTGCGCAGTTTGACCTTGCCATGTTGCAGGCACTGCCACAACACGAGATCGTGACCGGGAATCCCTGGGTTGATAAGCCCCACAAGTATCGTGGGCCCAGACTGGCTGATGTACTGGCGGCTGTGGGGGCTGATGATGGTAATTCCCTCACCCTGACTGCACTCAATAGCTACCAGATCCGTGTCAACTGGGACAAGGTCAAACGCTATGAGCCCATCCTTGCCTGGGAGGACGATGGTGTCGTCATGAAGGTGCGCGACAAGGGG